>JAEWYI010000098.1 GCA_023395735.1 Cyanobacteria bacterium OH_SFB_17 | reverse complement strand
TCCAATTCGTATGTTGCTTATGAAGGATTAGAAATCTGTTTATGATTAAAAAAATCATTGTTACAGTTGGATTGATTGCGTCAACTTTGTTTTTTTCAGGCTATGTCAAGCCTGATGTATACAATATTGATGCAGAAAAAAACGCGATAAACCACAATAACGTCGGTCTTAACGCAATGCAGGATGGAAGAATTTATGAAGCAATTCAAGAATTTCACATGGCAATTGCACTAAATCCTAAAACACAGGCTACAGCTGTTTATTATAACAACTTGGGCGATGCCTATATGAAAGCAGGGTACTTTGCAGAAGCTCAAAGATGTTATGAAAGGGCTATAGTTCAATATAGTCTAAATTTTATGTATTATCAGAATTTAGTTAAATCTTTTAAAGCTCAAAATTTAATATCAAAAAAAATACCATTGTATAAACAAAAAGCAGAGAAAAACCCAATGAGCATGATAATTTTGGGACTTTTGTATATAGAAAGCGGCAACAAAAGAAGCGGAATTATCAAACTGGATGAGTTTTGCATGCAAGAGCCGAACCTTCTTATAACAGGCGCTGTTAGAAATTATATTCAGCAGGTCTTAGCTCAATAAATTACATATTTTTAGCGATGGATGCTGCATTTCCCATTTTACCTGCGTAGAATATCGAATTTAAAAGACTATTTCTTAATATGTCTGTATTTGTGCTTGCGTTGTTAAACATAGAAAGAGCAGATGCGTATTTAGATTTTGCGCTCAATAAACCAGCATCTCCATTCATATATTTGCTTTGTGCTGATTTGAATTCTCTTTCCGCTTTAGATTTAAGTTCTGCATAAATGCTTTCCTGCATTTTAGCAGCATCATATTGTGCTTGTTTTTCTTCTTTCTTTATTAAAGCTTCATCATAGCTGTTCATAACGTCTTGTAACGCTTTTTTACCAATGTTTGTGTTAATTTCAGTTCCCATATAAAAATCCCCGTTAATAGTCCTCTTATATATATAAAAACAATTTATCTTTAAAAATTGCCTTTTTCTGTGATATTATAATTGTATGATTGAAAGATATTCAAGAGAACAAATGAAAAAAATATGGGATTTAGATTCCAAGTTTGCATATTATCTGCAAGTTGAGCTTGCAGTGTGCGAGGCTTACGCAGAGCTTGGTGAAATTCCAAAAAATGAAGTCGAGCAAATTAAAAAAATTGCATCTTTTGATATTAAAAGAATTGATGAAATTGAAAAAGAAGTTAACCACGATGTAATAGCTTTTTTAACCAATGTGAATGAAACTGTCGGAGAAAATCTTGCAAAACATATTCACAAAGGGCTTACGAGCTCTGATGTTATTGATACAGCTTTGGCTTTGCAGATAAATGATGCAGGAAAAATAATTCTTGAAGATTTAAGTGAATTGATTAAATCTTTGCATAGCTTAAAAGATAAACATAAAAGTACAATATGTATAGGTCGCTCTCACGGAATTCATGCAGAGGTTATGACCTTTGGAGTGAAAATTTGCGCTTGGATAGATGCGTTTGAAAGAGCAAAAAAACATTTTGAATATGCACTAGAAGAAATTAGAGTAGGACAAATTTCAGGTCCTGTAGGAACGTATTCAAATATTTCACCGCGTGTTGAAGAGTTGACTTGCAAGTTTTTAAACCTAAAGCCCGCAAGAATTTCTACTCAAGTTATCGCAAGAGATTATCATGCATATTTCATGCATTCATTGGCAATGATTGCGACGATTATTGAACAATTTGCTATTGAAATCAGGCATTTGCAGAGAACTGAAGTTTTAGAGGTCGAAGAAGGTTTCAAAAAAGGTCAAAAAGGCTCTTCTGCTATGCCTCACAAGAAAAACCCTATTTCGTGCGAAAATCTTTGCGGACTTTCTAGGATTGTGCGCTCAAATTCAATTGCGGCTATGGAAAATGTTGCGCTCTGGCATGAAAGAGATATTTCTCACAGTTCAGCTGAGAGGATAATTTTCCCTGATAGTACAATATTAGTGGATTATATGTTGAACAGATTTAAAAATGTTGTTGATAATTTAAACGTTCATGAAAAAAATATGTTGAAAAATGCAAGTCTATTCGGTGGAATTGTTTATTCACAAAAAGTTTTGCTTACTCTTGTAGAAAAAGGTATTACGAGAGAAGATGCTTATAAGCTTGTTCAAAAAAATGCGCTTGATGCATTTGAAAATGACGGAAATTTTAAAGCTAATCTTGAAAAAGATGTTGAGGTTTTAAAATATTTATCGAAGTCTGAAATAGAAAAATGCTTTGAGACAGAAGACTATTTAGTAAATATTGAAGAGATTTACAAACGATTTTAATTTTGTTATTTTAGATTTTTGATAATTTCAAGTGTGAACTCGCTGCATTTTGCATCTCCGCCTAAGTCTGCAGTTTTAATATTATTTGCGAGTGTTTTGAAAAGGGCATTTTCTATTTTCAATGCAAATTCTTCTTCTTTAATATATTTAAGCATTTCAACCGCTGATAGTAAAAGTGCTGTAGGATTGGCTTTGTCTTGACCTGCAATGTCAGGAGCCGAACCATGTACTGCTTCAAAAACGGCATAGTCAATTCCTATATTTGCTCCTTGAGCAATTCCAAGTCCACCGATTAACCCCGCGCAAAGATCCGACACAATGTCACCGTAGAGGTTTGGCAAGACCATTACATCAAATTGTTCGGGCTTTTGCACAAGCTGCATGCACAAATTGTCGACTAAAATTTCTCTGTAGTTAATTTCTGGATAATTTTTGGCAATGTTTCTAGTGCACTCAAGAAATAATCCGTCTGAAAATTTACAGATATTGGCTTTTGAAACAGCGCAAACTTCTTTCCTGTTGTTAGATATTGCGTATTGAAAAGCAAATTCAGCAATTCTTTCGGACGCTTTTCTTGTTATTATTTTTATGCTTTCTGCTGTGTCATTATCGATTTTTCTCTCTATTCCTGCGTAGAGGTCTTCTGTATTTTCTCTTACAACTATCAAATCTACGTTATCAAATTTAGTTTTAATGTTCGGTAAATTTTTGCAAGGCCTTAGATTGGCATACAAATCTAGTGCTTTTCTAAGTTCAACATTTACAGAGCGAAACCCTTTTCCAATAGGGGTAGTCACAGGGGCTTTTAGTGCAACTTTGTTTGTCTTTATTGATTCAATTACTCTTTTAGGAAGCGGAGTTCCTTCGCTTTCGCATACATCAGCTCCTGCAGTTTGTATATCCCAATCTATTTTTAAACCGCTTGCTTCAATTATTTGTACGACAGAATTTGTTATTTCCGGTCCTATTCCGTCTCCAGGAATTAATGTTATTTTATTCATTTTCCTCTTTTTTCACCAGTTTTAATGTCCTTTTAAACTCTTTATAAAATCCGCAATTGGTAACAATCAAGCTGTCTTCTAAATAAACCGCACCTTGTCCAAGTGCCTCTAAAAGCGGACAAGCAACGCCCCGTGCATAGTTTTCGCAAGTGATGCACTGGTCGTCATCTTCAATGTATACAGTATAATCAATACAATACATATCAGAATTATACTACTATATTAGAATATTGCAAAAGTATAAAATATTTGTAATATAATATAATTAAGTTGAATAAAATTTAGGAGAATAGTAATGAATAAGTTTGATGTTATTAGTGAAGTTAATGCAGAGCCAATTGTTAGCAGTTTGGATTATAACAGAATTTTGAACTATGTTCCAACTGTTATAGAAGCGTCTTCTCGTGGAGAACGTTCTTTCGATATTTTTTCAAGATTGTTGAGAGAAAGAATTATTTTCTTAGGCGAAGAAATCGATGATGAAATGGCAAATTCAATTGTTGCTCAATTGCTTTTGTTAGATAGTGAAAATCCTGAAAAAGATATTATGATGTATATAAACAGCCCTGGTGGTGTTATTACTGCAGGAATGGCGATATTTGATACAATGAAGCTTGTAAAGGCTGATGTTGCAACTATTTGTCTTGGTGAAGCGGCAAGCATGGGCGCGTTTTTGCTTTCGGCGGGTACAAAAGGAAAAAGAATGGCTCTTCCAAGTGCAAGAATCATGATTCACCAACCTCTTGGCGGTGCCCAAGGTCAAGCTACCGATATCGAAATCGAAGCAAAAGAAATTTTAAGAATGAAAAACGAATTAAATGGTTTGTTGGCAGAACATTCTGGTCAACCGATTGAAAAAATCAAGGAAGACACTGAAAGAGACCACTATATGTCGGCTCAAGAAGCTGTAGATTACGGTTTGATTGATAAAGTAATCACAAGTGTTACTCCATCTGCAACTGACTCAAAAGAATAAAATCGTTATATCTTAACAAAAGTTAATAAAATAGTATATAAAAAGTAGTTATTTGTTATTTATCAAGTAATTACTTTTTATTTTCTTTTTAAATATAAAAATGTTTGATAATGGCTTGAAATGCTTTATTTATTGTTGTTTTGGGCTGTTAATGAATTTAAATATTTAATGGAGACAAAAAGGCAATCTTGAAGAATAAAAAGTTTTTATATAAGGGTAAGGTTAAGTTGGTTATAAAACAAAATGGTAGGAGTTAAAAAATGTCTCTTTTGATTTTCACACATCGAAGACATGAAATCATTAACAGAAAGTCGCAGTTAAATTTGCAACTTATGGAAATGAAAAGAAAGTTGATGGACTTGCAATCATACGCAGCCAAAATCGCAGACGGAACAGTCTCAATGGATGATATGATGACAGCACCAGCATCAATGTTCAACAAAATGTCTATCTTTATGATGTATTCTCATCAGCAAGCTATGATGGGAGCTCAACAAAAATTTGCAGTAATGAGTCAGGTTCCAGGCGCAATGCCTCAAATGCCAAATCCTCAATTACAAGCGCAGTATCAACAAATGATGTTCAAAAATTACTACGATCAAGAGCGCGAAAAATTTGCTCAGGTCGAACAAAAGCAATTGAACGTCGAAGATACAAAAATTCAGCAAGAAATAGCAAGAGTTGAAACTCAGCTCAAAATGCTAGACGAAGAAGAAAAATCTTGCAAAGAAGCTGAAGGCGAAGGCGCTAAAAATGCAATAGCTAAATATACAGCATAATAAAATAAATTTTAATAAATAATTATTAATAAATTTCGCAGGCTGCTAAGCCAGCCTGCTTAATTTGAAAATATTAAACCCTAACCAAACCAACCAACCAACCTTAAAAGGATCGGCTATATCAGTCGATCCTTTTTTACATTAACTTTTTTAAAATAGTTGTTTTGACTTTGCTTCAATGATATGATTTAAAGATATTTAAAAAATCGGAGAATATTATTATGAGGGAGACTAAGGCCTTTACACTTGCTGAAGTGCTTATTACAATAGGAATTATTGGTGTAGTTGCTTCAATTACAATTCCTACAATGTTGATGCGATTCCAAAAAACGAGTTATGTTTCAGGGATAAAAAAGGCATATGCACAAGTTGGAGTTATTATTAAAAAACTCTCAGCTGAATACGGTTGCATCGGCAATTTTGCGTGTACCGGGTTTTTTGATTACGGTTCAGGCTCACAGTTGGAATTTGGAGAACAGTTCGCAAAATATTTTAAGATTACAAAAAATTGTTTAACATCTACAACTGAAAAATGTTGGCCCGACAGCACACTTTATTATTATGAAGGGTCAAATACTTCTTCTGTAAATATGAATGAAGAGCCTGGCTACAAGTTTATAAGCATTGATGGTATGTCTTTTTCTTTAAACAATATCAGCGTAGCAAGCAGTGCAAATTCCAGATGCGGACATTCAGAGGGCAGTGGAGAAGGTAATATGAAAAAGGTTTGTGCAATTCTTACAATTGATACAAACGGATTTAGAGGCCCAAATAGATTCGGCAGAGATACTTTTCAGTTTTGGTTGACAGACGGGCATGGACCTGTTATTTATCCAGTGGGAGGAGATGAAGATTCGCCAATATGGTCAAACTCAACAAATGGCTGCGGGATTGATGCTTCTAAGTACGGTTTGCTTTGTGCAGGAAGGGTATTGGAAGAAGGTTGGGCAATGAATTATTAATTGTCGATGGGATTAATTTTTGTTTGATTCAAATTTGCTCTTGAAGTATTGATTTGTTTGAAATAGAATGTCTTATGCACGAATATTAATCGAAACGGGAGAAAAATGAGCAAATATTTATTAGAAATCGGAACAGAAGAATTACCATATAAGTTTATTCCACAAGCTATTGAACAGTTGAAATCTGGGTTTCAGAGCTTTTTGAGTGCTAATGGTGTAGAATTCCAATCAGTTAATGTTTTGGCGACGCCAAGAAGATTGGCTGTTATAATTGACGGTTTGAGCGAAAAACAGTCAGATGAAGAGAAAATATTAAAAGGTCCGATAAAAAAAGTTGCTTATGATGAAAACGGTTTACTATCAAAGGCTGGCTTAGGTTTTTGCAAAAAATGCGGTGTTGAGGAAAAAGATTTGTTTGTGCAAGATGATTATTTGCATGCCAAAATATTTGTTAAAGGAAAAGATATTGCAGAGCTTTTGAAGGAAAATGTTTCAAAGATGGTGTTGAAGCTTCAAGGTCCTCATTTTATGAGATGGGCCGGATTTGATGAAAAGTTCTCAAGGCCGATAAGATGGATTGTTTCTATTTTGGACGATAAAGAAATTCCGGTTCAAATTGTTGATGTTAAATCAGCAAAATTTTCAAGAGGCCATAGATTTTCAAAAACCTCTGTTGAGATTAATAATGTAGATGAATATGTTGAAAAATTAAGAGACGCGCATGTTATTGTTAATCAAGACGAAAGAAAAGATTTAATTATAAAATTAAGCAAAGCAGAAGCTTTAAAATTAGGCGCAGATGCTTATTATGATGAAGATTTGCTCGAAGAGGTTACTTATCTGTGCGAATATCCTGTGCCTGTAGTTTGTGACTTTGATGAAAAATATCTTGATATTCCTGAAAAAGTTACGGTTACTGTTATGGTTGCTCACCAGCGTTATTTTGCTTTGTATAAAAACGGTAAATTGATAAACAAATTTATGACTATTGCAAATTATCTAGGAGATGATTTTTCTAACATAAAAGCAGGGAATGAGAGAGTTATCGTCGCTAGATTGGATGACGCTATTTTCTTTTTCAAAGAAGATACAAAAAAATCTTTCGATACTTTTGTTGAAAATTTAAAAGGTGTAACTTTCCAAAAAGGTATGGGTTCTGTTTATGACAAAGCTCAACGATTGATTAAATTGTCTGAAAAAATTGCAAAAGAATTAGGGTTGGGTGATGTTAAAAAACTTCAGTCAATCGAGAGAACAGCCTTGCTATGCAAGGCGGATTTGACGACCAGCTTGGTGTTTGAGTTTACTGAATTACAAGGTTTTATCGGCTCTGATTACGCAAAAATTTCCGGAGAGAGTGCAGAAGTTGTTGAAGGAATAAAAGAGCATTATTTCCCGCTTAATGCTGAGAGTGAATTGGCAGAAGGCGAAGAAGGTCAAATTGTTGGTATCGCTGACAAAATTGATACAGTATGCGCGGTTTTTGCTGAAGGTAAAAAACCGACAGGTTCTTCTGATCCGTTGGGTGTTCGAAGAGCCGCTTTGGGAATTATTAAGACGATTATTTCTAAAAAAATGGAATTGAATTTGTCTGAGTTGATAAAAGATTCTTTAGATCTTTTACCTAAGAAAAGCGATGTTCAAGCACAGGTTGAAGAATTTTTTGTTCAAAGGTTGAACATTTATTTGGCTGATACTTACGCAAAAGACGTTTTGGAAGCATGCTCTTCTAATAAAAATCCTCTTTGTAACTTGTGTGATTATGTAAAAAGAGTCGAGCTTTTAGCTGATTGGGTTAAAAAAGATTCTTTTGTCTCTATTAACGAAAGTGCAAATAGAATTTTAAGAATAGCAAAAGGTACTCTAGAGGCTGATGTTCAGGTTGATTTGTTCAAAGAGCCTGCAGAAATTAAATTGTATGAAAATATTGTTAAAATTGATTCTTCAGCTTATCAAAATTTGCTCGAGGGGCTGGAATTTATAAATCCGTTTGTCGAGAAATTCTTTGAAGATGTTTTAGTCATGGATAAAGATGAGAAGGTTAAGCAAAATAGGTTGGCCATGCTTTCCATGCTTAAAGAAAAATATAATTTAATTGCAGATTTTTCGGCTTTACAAATCTAAAAAACTGTGTTAAGATGCTGCAAATGGTGGTTTGCGGCATTGTTTAAGTTTTGTAAATTTTGTTTAATAAAAAGGAAATATATTTTTTCAGGATACTTTAAACAGATGTAATAAATCACACAAAAAAAATTAGTTTTACTAATAATCAGGGGTGCATATGATTGACAAATTTAAAAATTTAAAAATCGTACAAAAATTAAAAGAAGTTAGCCCTAAGCTGAAATGGCTTATGTTTAGCCAAGTTCAGGACTACAAAATCAATTCTGAGTATATTGATATGATATGTTCAGATTCAAACAAGAAAACAAATTCTGACAACGACAGGCTGGAAGCAATGGTCAGAGAATCACTCGTAAAAGAATTTTCTCCAAGTGTAGAGAAGATGAAATCTTACGATTTGTTGGTTGATGCAATTGTGCATAATTTAAAGAAAAAACAGCTTCAGGCCTCAGACGGAGAAGAAGAAATCGCATAAGGTTTTTTACCGTCAAGATTTTAAAAAATAATACTCATATGTTTAATGTGAGTATTATTTTTTTTGTGATAGACTACATGAAAACAAGTTTTTGATACAGAAATATGGAGGTTTATATGACAACAGTATTTGGTATTAGGCTAGAAAACAGGATGAATACGGCGATGGAATTTCAAAAAATTCTTACGGAGTTTGGTTGTATTATCAAAACAAGAATTGGGTTGCATGACGTTTCGGACAATAAATGTGCGCCGAATGGAATAATTTTGCTCGAGGTTATTGATGATGAAGAGGGAAGAAAATTTAAGTCAGAGTTGTTAAAAATAGAGGGAATAGAGATTAAAACGATGGATTTTTCCTAGTGGTCGAATAAAAAGATAGGGGCGAAGCAAAAAAAATGCTTCGCCCCTATTGCAAAAAAAAATTTAGCAAGTATAATTGTAATACACGCTGCGAGTGTGGAAAGGGAGTACAACTAAGTTGAACTCCGGAGCTTTTTAAGAAGTTCAAAGTTGATAATTTTATAAATTTTAAAAGGGAGCGTAGCTTAGTTGGCTCCGTTGAATCTTTTGCCCCAAGCAAAAGTTCAACAAAGGTTAGATAAGCTCTAACCAACTGAGAATGATAATTTTATAAATACAAAATGGGAGCGTAGCTCAGTTGGTTAGAGCGCATGCCTGTCACGCATGAGGTCGCGAGTTCGAGCCTCGTCGTTCCCGCCATTAAACAAAAAGAACACCTTTATAGGTGTTCTTTTTGTTTAATAAGAGGAGCAAGAGGCTTGTATTTTACAGTGAATTTCAAGTATTTACCAACAAGTTAAGCCGAGCTG
>JAEWYI010000077.1 GCA_023395735.1 Cyanobacteria bacterium OH_SFB_17 | reverse complement strand
GGAAATTACATATACAAAAGCGAAAATATTAAACAAGCTATCAATTCTTTAAGATAAATAGTTTGTCAATTTTTTGTTAAAAATTTGCGTTAAGTGTATTTAATGTTAAAATATAACTGTTGACAGTAACTCAAGGGAGAAAATTATGGCAAGATTAATCAGACCGACATGGGCAATAAGATGCGTTCAATCAGGCTGCAAACAGCTTTTTGAAGTGGCGATTTTAGAAGACGGAAAACAACAAGAAGTGGTTTGTCCTGCTTGTGGAGAACATTACGTTTATCCGGTTTTGAAGGAAAATGAAGAACAATAATCAGTTTTTATGTTTAATAATACAGACAAACGCTATAATCAATATAGCGCATATATGAAAAATAAATTTGGCGTCAAGGTATACAAAGTAACCCTTGACGCTGGTTTTTCCTGCCCAAATCGCGACGGGAAAATATCTTCAGGAGGGTGTATTTTTTGTGATGAAAGTGGAAGTTTTTCTCAAGCTCATTCAAATCTTTTGCCGATTGAAAAACAGTTGGAAGTTGGAATAGAAACTCTTTCAACCCGATTTAAGGCAAAAAAATTTATGTCTTATTTTCAGGCATATTCAAATACTTATGCGCCTGTAAATGAACTCGAAAAGATTTATAAATCAGCACTGAATCACCCCGATGTGGTTGGACTTTCGATTGGCACAAGGCCTGATTGCGTGGATGAGGAAAAACTTAAAATGATAGCATCTTTTAAAGATGATTATTATACTTGGGTGGAATATGGCTTGCAGTCGGCTCATGAGAAAACTTTAAAGTTAATCAATCGAGGACATGATTTTGATTGTTTTAGACGTGCTGTTGAAAAAACTAAAGAAAAAGGGATTAATGTCTGCGCGCATGTTATTTTGGGACTGCCTGATGAGTCCAGAGAAGATATGCTTTATACAGCCAAAAAGCTCGCAGAGCTTGGTGTTAATGGGGTAAAAATCCACATGCTTTGCATTTTGGAAGGGACCAAGCTTCAAAAAGAATATGAGCTTGGTAAAATTTCTTTGATAAGTGAAGACGATTACATAAATACAGTGTGTGATTTTTTAGAGCTTTTGCCAAAAGAAACTACCATACACAGACTTGCCGGAAATGGGTTGAAAAAAGAGCTTATTGCCCCAAGATGGATTGGTAAAAAATTGGATTCCTTAAATAAAATTGACCGTGAGCTTGAGCGTAGAAATTCTCATCAAGGATTTTTGTATAAGTAATTATTATTTTCTAAAGTCACTCCACTGAACCTGGCTGAAAGTTGCTCCTGTTTCTTTTGCAAAGCTTATCAGTTTATCGAGTTTGTATTTAAAAAACATTTGCTCTCTGTTTTGGGGGTTTGCAACTTTTTCTATCAAAATTTCTTTGACTTGTTTGAGTTCGTTGTCAATATTTATCAGATAATCTATAATGTCCCCGCTTGATTTATTTTGTTTTATGGTCGTCAAATCAAAGCAGGAATAACCTTTTTTGTGAGATGCAATAACTTTTTTGACCCCGTTTTTTGCAGCAAGAATCAAATCTTGAATCCCTATAAGTGTTCCGTTCGGGTGATTGTGGATGAAGATATTTGAAGGCAAATTGTTGTAATCGTAATGCACACTCGTAAGCTTTCCTTTGATAAAGTCTGATTGCAGAGTAATTTTATCGCTTGAGTAGTTGAAGCCTTTTGCAAACTCGACTGGTTTGTTTCTGATTTCAAAAGCCAAATTTAAAGCGTATTGATTTGCATGTTTTGGAATTTTGCTTGTTGCCATATATTTTCCTTTATTATTTTAAAAATTATAATAAATTATTTTGTTAAATTTTGGAAAAATATAAAGAAATTGATACAATAATTTGGGTTTTTATCGTGCTATAATCAGAATATGGACAAAAAAGGCAAAAAAGTTATCAGCTCTAACAGAAAAGCCTACCACGATTTTTTAATTTTTGATAAATTCGTGGCAGGAATTGTTCTTGTGGGTACAGAGATTAAATCAATAAGAAAAGGTGCAGTGAATTTAAAAGACAGCTTTGCAAAAATCGAGGCTGGTGAAATTTTTCTTCACAAGTGCCACATTTCTCCGTATGAGCAGGGTAACAGGTTTAATCATGAACCCGAAAGAGTAAGAAAATTACTTTTGAATAAAAAAGAAATTATGAAAATTTTAGGAAAAATCAAAAAAGAGGGTTATACCATTGTTCCTCTTGAGCTTTTTCTTGTAAACGGGTTTGCCAAAATGGAAATAGGGCTTGCCAAAGGTAAAAAAATACACGACAAGCGTGAGGATATGGCAAAAAAATCTCAGAAAAGAGATATGGATAGAGCAATGAAAATTTAATTTATTTGGGATATAATAGAAAAGAGCTTTAGGGAACAATTTAAGGGATGTCGAAATGTATAATAAAAAAGATATAGAGAAAATTTTAGTTGAATATAATTATTTTATAGATGAATCTACACTTAGCAGTTTTATAAAAAACTGGAAAATTGATGCTATTTATGAAGATGAAGATGGCGTTGAATTTTTTGATAATTTGGCAATAATAAAATTAAAAAAAGGAATAAGTCTTAAATCACAAGGTTATAGCAATGATCAAATAGTTTATCACGTGGCTAAATTAATGGAAGAAAAATTGCCTGTGAAAAAAGAATCGAAAGCCGAAGCGGTTAAAGTTGAATCAGGTGAAATGAAAAATGTGACTATCGATATAACCAGCCAAACTCTTCAGATGCTTGCCGATGCAGTTGCAGAAAAAATCACTTCAGGAATAAAAGAACAGCTTTTGCAAGATACTACATTAAAAAGTGAAAAAGAAGATTTGAGCAAAAAGGTAGAAGAACTTACAGAAGATAATAAAAAACTTGCAAAAAGAGTTGAAGAACTTGAGCAGAGCAAAAAGCTTTCACCGATAAATTTAGAGTTTTTTAAAAGATATTTCAAGTAAGAAGCGTGAAAACCAGAAGCCTTGAGATTAGGCAGCTTCGCAGGTTATGTGTTGATAAGTTTACTTAAACAATTTTTTAAAAAATCTTGCACCTCTGATGAAATATATTTTCAATCTTTGGTGCAAAATTAGCATCAAGATTTTAAAATCTTTTCTTTTTTTATAAACATCTTCATAAGCTGCAATAGGGAGCATAAACCATCTGTTTAGGTTTTTCCCTTCTGTTATGTAGCTTTGAAAATGAAGCCGCCAATTTGTTAGAGGTTCGTCAATGTAGTAAAAATCATTGTTATAGGCCAGATGAATCCAAAGCCACCAATCTAGGCATTTGTCCAACGGGGTGTTGAAAAAATCTTTTTCTAAAATTTCAGGTCTTAGCATTACGCAAGAAAATGTGAATATTTGATTGTCAATGAAAAAATCTTTGAACATATTTTTAGGAAAATTCATTTGTGAAAGTTTTTTTTGATTATTTTCAAAGAGTTTTCCGTTTATGTTTTTTCTGTTTTCATCTTCCCACATAAAATTCACTTTGTTAAAAATTAAACCTGCATTTGGATATTTTTTTGCTATTTTAACCTTTTTTTCAAGATTATCAGGCGCAAAGGAATCATCGCTTTCTAAAAAGGCTACAAAGTCTCCGCTTGCTTTTTTTAAACCCAACAATAATGTCTCTTTTAATCCTTTGTTTGAAGAGTTTTCATGCTGAAAGAGTTTAATTCTTTCGTCTTTTTTACAAAATTCCTGTATGATTTTTACAGAATTGTCGCTGCTTCCGTCATCAACTATTATCAATTCCCAGTTTGTGTAGGATTGGTTGATAACAGAGTTTATGGCTTGTTCAATAAAGTTTTCGTAGTTATAGCTTGCTGTGATTATTGATATTTTCATAAGTGGATTTTAGCATGAATATAGTCATGTTATAATAAATTCATGGCAAAAGTTAAAACAAAATGGATATGTCAAGAATGTGGGTATGAAACTGCGGGATACTTAGGCAAGTGTCCGGAATGCGGCGCTTGGGGCAGTTTGGTCGAAGAAGTTCAGCAAAATGAAGCTGTTCAACATCAGGCAAAAGATTTTTTAAACACACAAAAACCGTCGCTTTTAAACGAAATTACATTGAGTGAAGAGATAAGATTAAAAACTGACATTTCAGAATTTGACAGAGTTTTGGGCGGAGGTCTTGTTCAAGGCTCTCTGGTTTTACTGGCGGGAGATCCCGGGATAGGCAAATCAACAATTTTGCTTCAAACAAGCGGACTTTTGTGCAAAAAAAATAAAAAAGTTTTATATGTTTCAGCCGAAGAATCTTCAAATCAGATTAAATTGAGAGCTGAAAGACTTTGCGTGAGTGCTGATTCTCTTTATATTTATCCTCAGACAAATCTTGAATTTATAAAAAAAGAGATAGAAGAGCTAAAACCTGATGTTGTTGTTGTGGATAGTATTCAGGCGATTTATTCGCAGAATGTTTCCAGCTCTGCAGGCAGTGTTTCTCAGATTAGAGAATGTTGTAATTTTTTGATGCAGATGGCGAAGAATCAAAATATTACTGTAATTGTAATCGGTCATGTTACAAAAGACGGAAATATTGCAGGGCCGAAAGTTCTTGAGCATATGGTAGATACGGTGATTTATTTCGAAGGCGATAAATATAAGTCTTACAGAATTTTGCGCGCTGTAAAAAACAGATTTGGCAACACATCAGAGGTTGGAATTTTTGAAATGGGAACCAAAGGGCTTTGCGAAGTGCTTAATCCGAGTGAACTTTTTATTGGCGATCATTCGATAAATTCTACCCCGGGGAGTGTTATTATTGCAACAAATGAGGGTACAAGGCCTCTTTTGGTAGAAATTCAGGCCCTTGTCGGGACTACGCCTTATCCGACACCGAGAAGAGTTACAAATGGAGTTGATTTCAGTAGAGTTTTGCAGATTCTTGCGGTTTTAGAAAAACGAGTGGGGCTGAATCTTTCAAAACAGGATGTTTATGTTAATGTAATCGGCGGGGTTGAGATTTCTGAGCCTGCTGCGGATTTGGGCATTGCGCTCGCTGTTGCGACTTGTGCAAGGGATGTTGTTGTGGATGAAAGAACGGTTATTATAGGTGAAATTGGGCTTTCGGGTGAAATTAGAGCTGTGAATAATGTAGAAAAAAGAATTGTCGAGGCGCAAAAATTAGGTTTTACAAAAGCAATAATTCCTCATTCAAATAATTTGGAGCAAAAAATTACAGGAATCGAAATCATAAAAGTAAAAAGATTGATTGATGCAATTGGGGCATGTGTTTCTAAACAAACGGTTTCTTCTTGATTAATTTTTACGATGATATTTGACAATTAGCTGTAAATAAGTATATTATATCTTTATGTGGAGAATTATTTTATGATTAGAGAAAAGAAGGCGTTTACGCTTGCTGAGGTTTTAATTACCTTGGGCATAATTGGCGTGGTCGCTTCAGTTACAATTCCACAGTTATTGCAAAATCATCAAGAAAAAACTTTAAAATCTCAGTTTCAAAAAGCTTATTCTTCATTATCTAATATGATCTCAAAAGCAAAGGCTGATATGGGTGCTGTTGATTGTTTTTATTGGGAAAAAATCCCATACGGCGCGGTTTATTGCGCAGAATATTCAGCGGACGGCAAAACATGCACCAAATATCTTATGCAAGGCACTGATGAACCATTACCTGGCGATTACAATGGCAGGTATACTGACTGTGGAGATTTTACATCGTGGTTTGAGAGCTCTATGAGTATTATAAAAAAATGCACAAACAATTCTTATTCAAATGGTTGTATTCCTGATATAAAAGGGATTGATACACTAAAAACAGACTCTGGAATGACTGAGGAGCAGGCAATAGCAGCTACAGTAAATTTTCCTTCATGGAGAAAATCTAGTATTTTAGATGTCGATACATCATACGTGTTTAAAGATGGAACTTATATGATTTTATATAAAACTTCATTTGCTCCCCCTGCATTTATTATAGATACAAATGGGCAAAAAAAACCAAATAAATGGGGATATGATATATTTCCTTTTAGAATAAGAGGTAATTTTAGTGGTGCAACGAATGTTGTTTGTGACAGTAGTTTTGGCATAGAATCTGGCGGCAAAACTTGTAGCGAGATGATGTTAAGCTCTCCATGATTTACAAAGCTCGTACTTCATAGTCCTTTTATTAATTTTAGCATACAATCTATCAGCTGGTGGGCTGAAGCCCACCCCTACTTCCAGGTGCGGTTAAATCCTCACCCTACTTTATAGACTAATAAGCTTCCGAGCGACTAAGCTACCAAGCCTCCAATCCTCTAAACTTCAGAGCAGCTAAGCTTCCAAGCCGCTAAGCTACCAAACTCCCCCTAATATAATTCACAAATTTTTTGAAATTCATCAACGCTCATCATACAAAAGGCTTCGACAAATTTTTTGTCTTTAAACATCCCTCTGTATTGATTAAGCCCCAGTGCATGGTATACGTAATCTTTTTTTTCTGTTTGAGATTTATAGCAGTTTATCATTTCTTTTTTAATTTCTGCATAATCCGAAATATCGACAAATGCATTTACCATCCCAAGCGTCGACCAAACTTCATAAAAACATATTTTTAAGTCTTTTTTTATTTTTGTATTATTTTTAATAGTTTCTGACAAAAGCATTGAAACAGCTTTGTGATCAGGGTGTTGATCAATTATATTTGGAACAAAAATGTAGTCGTATTTTGAAAAATCAATCATATTAAAAAGTTCAAAGCTATCAAGAAGTTTTTTGTCTTGAGCTTTTAAAAATTTATAATTTTCAACTTTTGCAACTTTCATTGCGCATTGAAACTCTTTTTCTCTTAATTCTATTGCTTCTTCTGGCTTTAAATCAACCCCTTTGCGCCCATCTGTTAAAAGAATTATATCAAAGCAATTTGCAAACATCGAAATAACTCCGCCCATGCCGATGCTTTCGTCGTCTGCGTGAGGGCACAAACAAAGACATTTGTTTGTTGAGAGCAGATTCAATTCACGCGGTTTGAGATTAATCTTCGCGTTTATTTTGTTGAATTTAAAAAGGATGTTTTTGAATAAAAATTTTTTAATCAATTTTTTGCTCCTCTATCATATTTGTTGTAATTATTCTGCTAAATTCTTGCCAACTAAGCTCTTGAGCTGTTTTGTGGGCATCTTTTGATACTTCTTTAAATTGTTCAAAATCTTTAAAATACAGGTTTGTAACCTCTTTTATTTTTTCTGTCAACTTTTTAACAGGTTTTTTTTCTCGCTCGAACACAAATCCATTCACCGAGTCCTTTATAAGCTCTCTTACGCCAGTGGTTGAGCTTACTATGCTTGGTTTAGAGTTTGACGCCGCTTCTGTTACAACCAGTCCGAAAGCTTCGTTTAGCGAAGGCAAAACGTAGCAGTCAATGCTTTTGTAATAAGTTTCCATGTCTTTTTGACGCGGAAGAATTTCGATTTTATCTTTTAAACCCAAAATTGTCACAGCAGTTTTAAAGAAAAAAGCTTTTTTGATTTTAGGAAAGATAACTTTTGCTTTAATGTTTTTTTCACTTTTTAGATTTCTTAAAGCAAGCAAAAGCAAATATCCGCCTTTGTTTAGTCCTCCTCCAACTATGCTTCCGACAGTGAAGGTTTCTTTTTTTACAGGTTCTACAAATTCGCAATGGCTGTCGACTGCAGGATATGCCGTGTGAACTTTTTTTTCATCAAGCTTAAAGTTTTCTACAAAGTCATTTTTGAGCCTTTGAGAAACTGTAAAAACGGCTTTTTCTCTTGAAATATTTTTATTTTGACGTTTGATTTTTTTTGCGTTAAAGATTTTTGCAACAGTTTTCATCAAAAAACATTTTCCATTTTTGCTTTTATACGCAGAAGAGTTTGAGTGGATTATGTTGTTTGCATAAGGAAGCAAAACGTCACTCGATAGTACATAATCGTAGTCGCTTTGTTCTAATATATTCAAAAAATCTTCTTTAAAAGTTTTTTTGTTTAAGACTTTTATAGAATTGATACCGTCAAGTTCATATTTTTTTTGAAAATCTCCCTTTTGGCAGAAGATGTCGATAGAAAATTCGTCTGATTTGATTAATTCTTCTATGAGTTTTTTCGTGACTTTGTGCCCTCCGCCGGAAAACCCGCCTTGAGGAAAACATTCATCAAATGAAATAATGCTTAGCGCCAATTTCTTTTTCATAAACCAATTTTATCATAGTCAAAATAAAAGATATAAAAAATGGCTAAAAATCAGGCATGGTTGAGACAAAATTGATAAATCTGTTACATGTTTTAACTTTTGTAAAGTGCTAAAACCCTTATATATCTTGATTTGTAAAAAGACTACTCCAACTAAAGTATAAAATTTTAGAAAAACATCAAAGTTTTTTTAAAGTTGTGCCGATAATATGAATAAGAATTAGTAAAAAAGAAGTAAGGGAACGTGGAAATGAGCAAAAAAGAGTTGAATACAGGAGTATCTTTATTCGGTAGGTCAATGGATTTAATTGAAGGTGACCCGCTAGAAGAGATTTTTGCGCTTAATTTGGGTGATTTTGTATCAGAGCATCTTATTTCAGAAGATTTGGCTCAGAAAATCGGCAGAAACGTTAAAGATAAAACAGAAAGTCTTAAAAATCAGCTAAAAGAGTTGGTTTCCATCTATTCGTTGGACAATACTCTATGTGTTTTGGGCTTTAGTTCAAAAGAAGATTATGTGATATATAATTCAATTGCCAAGACAATTACTCAGATGTTGGATATGGATGCTTGCCATGTGTATTTGACAAAAGAAAATGCAAAAGGGCTTGATAAAAACAATAATGATTTGATTTTGGTCGGATCGTCTGTTGATATCAAAGATGATTTGTATACTCATAATATTGGTTATAAGTTTAACGATAAATCTTTTGCATCAGAAGCTTTTTTGAAAAAAGAAACTATTGAAGCAAAAAACCCTAAATTTTCTCACAGATTTTCTCCGATAAATGAGTTGGATGAAGATAAAGTTAAAATTTTCACAGCAATTCCGATGCACAACAATGCTCAAGTTGTCGGTGTTATCGTAATAGAAAGTTATTCAGACAGGTTTTTCAAAGATGAATTTTTGAGATTGATTGAAGCGACTGCAAAACTTTTTGCGACTTCAATGGTGTTGCAAAGAATGATTGATGAAGCTTCTGCTTTGATTGAAAATCCGGTTGCAAGCTCCAGTGATCTTCAGCACGTAAGAGCAGAGCTTACTTCTCTTATCGGAGATTTGGGCGATCAGCAACAAGATTTTGTCCAAAGATTGGCAGCAGCAGTTGATGCAAAAGGTCAGTACAAAGTTTCTCATTCCCAAAATACCGCAAACCTTTCAAGATTGATTTGCAAGCAGATTGGCTTGAATGAAAAAACTACAGATTTGATATATTATGCAGGTTTGTTGCAAAACATCGGGAAAATAACTTTGCCTGAAGGAATTTTTTCTCACAAAGGAAAACTTTCTCAAGAAGAATGGGCTAAGCTCGAAAACCACCCTAATGTCGGCGTTAATTTGTTGATGAATATCAATTTCTTGTCAGAAGTTATCCCTTACATTCACTATCACAGAGAAAGATGGGATGGCCGCGGTGAGCCAGAAGGTTTGAGAGGGTTCTCAATTCCTCTTGGTTCAAGGGTTATTGCGGTTGCAGATGCTTTTTCGGCAATGACAGCAGACAGACCTTACAGAAAAGCAATGTTGAAATCTCAGGCTTTAGACATTATGAAAAAAGAAGCTGAAAGTAAGTGGGATCCTGCAATTGTTGACGCGTTGATGAAAATTGTATTATAGTTAAAAAAGACAAACAAGGGCGGATATTTATCCGCCCTTGTTTTAATTAAAAAGTTATTAATATTAATTTTCTTCATATAATTTGACAATTATATGAATAGAAAATACAATAAACAGGGAATAATATTTAAACAATTAAAAATTAAATGTTTGGAGACGTTTATGAGATATAGCGAGACATCAAAGAGATATAAGCCGGCTTTTACCTTGGCTGAAATGATGATAGTGATGCTTATTTTGAGCATTGTGACTGCGGCTTTTTTGCCGATAATAACAAAAAGAAGTAAAACAACAAGCCAGATTTGGCAATATGCGGCAAACAATTCTGATATTTTTGCCCAAACAGGTTCATTACAGAGTGTGATTATAGGTGGAAATTCACTTTTGCCAACGGATGCTTCTACAAAGTTTTTAATAAATGCTCCGAGTGGAACGCACCAGATTTCATTTAAACAATCCGATGTATATTCAGGTAGTGTTGATTTGAATCCAAGAGGCGTTGCAGTAGGCAATGGTGCAACTCTTAATGGAACGAGTACAACAGGAGAAGGTATTGCAATTGGTAAAAATGCTCAATCAGGAAGTAATGGTGTGGCAATAGGTTCAGATACAAAGGCTCCTAATGCAACGACCACGGCGATTGGTAATTATGCATTAAGTTCTAATACAGGTGCAAGGAGTACTGCCGTTGGTAATCAAGCTTTATTTTCAAATTCGGGAGGAGCCGATAATGTTGCTGTCGGTATGGCTGCTTTGTATACAAATAATGCAAGCTGGAATACAGGAATAGGAACTTATGCTTTGTACGCAAATAAAGGAAATGGTAACACCGCTTTGGGATACGATGCTATGTTCAAAAATGATGATGGAACGTATAACATAGGAATAGGTTTTCAATCTATGTTTGGTAATATAAGTGGAGGCAGTAATGTTGGTATTGGATATCAAGCAATGCATAAAACTACAACTTCCAATAATACAAGTGTTGGTTCAAAATCAATGTATAATAATACAACAGGAGTTGATAATACTGCCATTGGCTCAGAAGCAATGAGGGCAAATGTTGCAGGAAAAAACAATACGGCAGTTGGACGTTATGCACTGTGGGCGGATTTTAATGATACTTCTGATAATGTAGGTGTGGGTTTTTCTTCTTTGGCATATGGTCAGTCCGTCGCAGTTGGATCTAATGCCGCGGCTCAAAAAAATAGTGTTGCGATTGGTTATTGTATACAAAATGGTGAATATTCAGTTGCTATCGGTTCTGCAGAAACTACTAACCCGTCTATGTTGGAGCATGCAGCATATAATAAAGCTATTTCAATAGGTTTTGCTTCACAGGCATATTCAGAAAGCACGGCAATCGGCTATAAATCTTATGCCGCTTCGTTGGGACAAGTAGGTGCAATTGCAATAGGCAATGAATCAAATGCAAAATATAGTTCTGCAATAGGAATTGGAGCTACGGCAACCGCAAGTAATGGCGGTGCAATTGCAATTGGTGGAGAAGGTTATGTGAATGGTGCTTCAGTATTATCACATGTCGTTTCAAGCGGCAGTTGGAGTATTGCGATGGGAGGAGCATCTTCTGCTACGGGTAATTATTCGATAGCGATAGGTACCCCTGCAACAGCAAGCGCAGAATATGGAATCGCGATAGGAAATGGGGCTAATGCACAATATTCTAAAAGTGTTGCAATAGGAACAACTGTCTCAACAGAAAATGCATCGGAAATAAGACTTGGAAATGCTTCATATACAGTTCAAATTCCAGGTAGCCTATACGTGACTAGTACAAAAATAACTTCAGATAAAAGGTTAAAAAATATAAAAGGTGATTATAAAAACGGTATAGATAAAATAAGAGAAATTAATCCGATAGAATTTACTTATAAGAATGATAATCAAAATATTAAAAGAGTGGGAGTTATTGCTCAGGATTTGCAAAAAATAATTCCTGACGCTGTCTCAAAAGATCCAAAAGGTTATTTGGCGATTAGAACAGAAGACATGTTCTATGCGATGTTAAATTCAATAAAAGAATTGGATGTGATTGTCCAAAATATAGTAAAAGATCTAAAAATCGTAAAAGAAAAAGTCCAGACACTTGTTGTAAAAGTCCAAATGCTTGATGACAAAGTCGCTGCGTTATTCAAGGTTAATCAAATCGAATCAGCTGAGATTAAAAACTTGAAAAAACAAAACAAAGAGCTTGTCAACAAGAACAAATCTTTGGAAAATCAAATCTCAAAAATTAACCAAAGATTAGCTAAACTTGAAAAAACAAAATAATTTTATGATATAATTTTATTATGAAAATACTGGTTGGAATGTCAGGCGGCGTTGATTCTTCCGTTGCCGCACTATTATTAAAAGAACAAGGACATGAAGTTGTAGGCGCTACAATGAAAATTTGGAGCGACGAAAAACACAAACGTCTTGCGCCTTCTGTAAAAGTCGAATCTTGCAAGGATGCCTGCTACGGTCCGAACGAGAAAGAAGATATAGAAGAAGCAAGAAAAATTTGTGAAAAAATCGGAATCCCTTTTTATGTCTTTGACTGCTCAAAGGAATACGAACAGATAGTGCTCGACAATTTCAAACAAGAATATTTATCAGGAAGAACTCCAAACCCTTGTATTCGTTGCAATAGCTTGATAAAGTTTGACGTACTTCCTTTTATTGCAAAGAAATCAGGGTTAGAATTTGATAAATTCGCAACAGGACACTACGCAAGAGTTGAAGAAGGCGAAAATGCAAGATTCATGCTTAAAAAAGGCGTAAACCCTAAAAAAGATCAAAGCTATTTCTTGTACAAATTAAGACAAGACCAGCTTTCAAACATAATTATGCCTTTGGGTGGATATGAAAAAGCTCAAATAAGAGATATTGCAAAAAACGCAGGCCTAAAAGTTTATGACAAACCCGACAGCCAAGATTTCTATTCAGGAGATTATAACGAACTGTTGGAAGTTAAGCCTGCACCGGGAGATATTGTCGATAAAAACGGAAAAGTTTTAGGCAAACACGAAGGTATATGGAATTACACAATAGGGCAAAGAAAAGGTTTGGGAATAGCTCATTCAAGCCCATTGTACGTAATTGATTTAGACAAAGATAAAAATCAGGTTATTGTTGGAGAAGAAGGTGATACTTTCAAACAAGGACTAAAAGCAGTTGAGCTCAATTGGATTTCGATTCCGTCTCTGGACAAAGAAATGAAAGTTAGTGCAAAAGTTCGCTCCGCTCAAACACCTGTTGAAATAACATTGAAGCCGCAAGGCGAAGATGAGGTTCTTGTCGAGTTTGAAAATATGCAAAAATCCTTAACAAGAGGACAGTCCGTAGTGTTTTACGACGGAGATATTTTGCTTGGCGGCGGAATTATTGATGACGTTTTTTAAATAATGTTACAAAAATTACGGTTTAAAATAATTGTACTATAATTACAATTACTATTAAAAAATGATGGAGACGAAATGGAGTATTCGGTGGATTCTCAGGAGAAAGGTGTAGCTAAGCTTACCGAGAGAGAATTGAGTGTTTTAAAATTATTAATTACAGGAATGACAAATACCCAAATAGGAGACAAATTGGGGCTTAGCCCACACACGGTGAAAGCTCACATGTGTTCTATTCTGCAAAAAATGTCTGTAAAAGACAGAGTTCAAGCCGCAGTCAAAGCAGTCAGAGAAAAAATAGTCGACTAAGCTTATATTTTTAAAGAACCGCTGTTTGAAGACAAATTGTAAGATTTAGATTTATAATTATCCATATTCAAACTGTTTTGAGCAGGCGTATATGTTTTTTTCTGTTCGTTGACTTCAGCCAAATTTTGTTTTTCTTTTGCAATCCAATCTTTTTGAATTTTTGCACCAAGAGTGTTTCTTAAAACAGGAGTGAAAAGGTTTCCTGCAATAACTGACGCACCTAAATTCACCAAAACAGTTGCGCCGTTTTTAAACGAATCATAACTTTTTAAAACATCTTCTGGTGCATTTAATGTTTTCAGCTCTTTTTTTATGTCGACAGAAATATTTCCTATTTTTTCTTTTGAAATGTTTTTATTAGCAAAATCTCTGACCGGCTTTGGAAGAAGCTTGCCTGTTGAGATAAGTTTTTTTATACCTTTGTCACAAAATCTTGTGAAAAGGAAAAATGTTCCAATATTTATAACAGCATCACAAATTTCTTGCGGGATAAGAAATTTTTTCTGATCTTTCGGGATATCTTTATTTATAGCAACTGCGCCAATTTGGGCAAATCCTGACAAAATCCAGCCCACAGTGCTTGTTATAATCAACATTCCTGAAGGATTTTGTGAAAATTTATCATATAAATATTTGCTTGAGTTTCTAATTAATTCATAAGGAGATTTCATTCTTTACCTCCTTCTGATGTTTGTTTTTCAGGCTTGCCTTCAAACTTTTTGATAAAAACACTTGTCAAAATTTTAGTCAAAGGCATATCAATAATAAAATTGGTCACAATACCTGTCAAAGTCCCAATAACTGTACCTATTGTATTTTTGTGCTGGGCAATAAAGTCTGCTTCTTTTTGGAAATTAACGCCTTCCGGAATAAATACGGAAGCCCATTTTCCAAGCCCTTTGGCAGGATCTTTACAGCCTTGTTTAGCCAGTTTTATTGCAGAGTGTCTTACAATAACCCCAACGGTCGTTCCTACAAGTATTTTTGCAAGTGTTTTTGCGCATGACATAACTCGTGTTTTTTCATCTACTTTATGGTTATTTAAATCAATAGCAGGTTGTGTAGCAAGGGCAGTAACCCCCATAATCAATCTGTTTTGAGGGGAGGTAATTTCCTTTCCAATCCAGTCAAGAAGGCGAAGATTTTTTTCATTCTTCACTGTCATCCCGTTTGGAATTCTATTAAACATATTTTCGACTATTTTTGTCATACTACTACACTTTTTACTACCTATATATACAAACCCTGTTAAGGGTTAAAATTGCCCGATTTTCTGTTTTTTGTAATGAATATTTACATCAAAACTACTTACACTCGCATGTTTGAGCGATAATAAACATTACTTGATTTGAAAGATATATGCTGCTTTTTAGCGGATTCTTTTTTCAAATTTCTTTTTTGCTCCATTGCTCCGATAGGATTTCTGACCAAAGGCGCGATAATATTGCAGGACAAAACAGAGCCAAGAGTTGTCGCTGCCATATCCATT
>JAEWYI010000089.1 GCA_023395735.1 Cyanobacteria bacterium OH_SFB_17 | reverse complement strand
AAGGTTGGATGTTCAGAGGCTTAGAAGCTTGGCAGCTTATTAGGTTATGAGGTGATAAGTTAGAGGATTAGAAGTTTAGAATTATATAAATTTTTGTTTTTATCTTAAATCGTCGCATCGCCTCCCCTTTTGTGGGGGACGAACAGCTGAAGGTACGGAAGCTAGTGAGCCTGTCGGCGCAGCTCTACGAGAGAGAGGGACATTTTCGACACATGGTCACTAGTGGCAGAAAATTTGGGTAAAGGTGAAGGTGAAAATGTGCACGCTTATTGAATCCACCCTCACCCTGTTTTCAAACTTTCGCAGACCTCTGCTCAAGTCGAAAACAGACCTCCCCCCTCAAGGGGGAGGTTAACTCGCTCATAGCCGTAGGTTGCGGATTTAGCCGCACCAGACAAATAGCTTGATGTTTTTTAAGACTCAGTAGCTCAGAAGTTTAGCAGCTTGGCAGCTTGGTTGGTTATGAGATTATAACTTTATTCAATTACTTAATCCCTGACACACCTGACTGCGTTCTGGGTTGAGCGGTTGTACCAAGTACGGGGGCCGTTGCTGAAGAACAAGCCCCAAGCATAATCACTACCGCGCACTCCGGAAGTTGACCACAGTCCAACGCTGTTGGACATACCTGTTATATTTCGGCCAAGATAAAGCGCACTCAGCTCATCCACTGTCGGTAATTTATATCCTTTTATACTTCTGCAGTAATTATCAGCCGAGTTCCAATCATATCCGCTGTCAAAACCTTCTTTGTAAGGAAGCGTCGCGACTGATGTTGATTGTATACCGTTATAAAAAACTCCGAAAAATCCAATATCTTTTCCAACCTGATTTGGTTTTTTCAATCCGTTCATATCATATACACCACTCATACAAGCTGTATCAAGTGAAAACTGAGGTCTCATATCTGTATAAGTATAACTAGGGGAGCTGCGATACATTTTATCTATGAAATTATTAGCGCAATAAGGGTTATAAAATAAATTAATGGCTATTCCGTCTGCCGATAAAAATGTATAACTGTTGTTAAAATTTTGAGTTGTGGGATTAGCTCCGCCATAGGGAGCATCCCCATCAGCAGGCGCGGAGCCTGTAACGCCATAAGCGCTTGTTATTGCGGACCAAGTCGATGGCATGGATGCGACATTTGCGTTATTGAGATTTTTAAAAGTTGTCGGATTTCCTGATGGCATACCGCATTGTTCCATATCAGCAGGAGCACAGAATTTGATGATTTTTAACTGTTTTGAAATATAACTTTTTACAAAATCCTCTGCACTTGTAGCATCTGCTATTTCGCCTGAAACACTCAAAATCTTTCCTGCTTCCGCAATTGACATCCTTACTTTTTCTTTGCCTGTTTTATATTCAGCTTCTTGTGAGTTCTGAATTACAGTAGGTATTACTAAAGCTGCCACAATTCCAATTATTCCTAGTGTAAGGAGTACTTCAGCAAGTGTAAAAGCCTTATAATGTTTATGTTTTTCTAAGTTTTTAACAAAAAAAATCGATTTATGCAAAAAATTGTCTCCAAAAGCTCCAGTTTTTAACTTAATTTAATTTCATTATACCATTAATTCTAGTTATTTACTTTCTCAAAGTCAAGCTATTTAAAATAACTCGTAACTTCATAACTTCCTAAATCCCCCTCTCCCGACTTTCTAACACTCGCAGACCTCTGCTCGCGCTGAAAGTCGGCCTCTCATTCGCAAAGCTGCGCCGACAGGCTCACTAGTTTCGTACCCTCAGCTGTTCGCTTTGTCTCCCACAAGGGGGGGAGGCGGTGCGACGATTTATGCTAAAAACAAAAACTTATACCATTACAAACTCCTAAACCTCCAAGCTTCTGAGCTACTAAGATTCTAAGCTTTCAAGCTGTTTGTTCTGGTGGGCTGAAGCCCACCCTACAGCTACCAAGCTTCAAAAAAACATCAAGCTATTTGCTTGGTGCGGTTGAATCCGCACCCTACAGCATCCAAGCTTCCAAGCCTCTGAACTTCCAAGCTTCCAACCTTCCAAACCTCCAAAATACTAAGTTTGTAAAAAAAGGTTCATTATTTTTTTTGTTTTTGGTAAAATAGTTAAGCACTCAAAGGTGTACGGATGAGCAATGCGAAAATTAATAAACAACTCTAATGCTTTCGCTCTTTCGCCAACAACAGTAAACACAGTATGTTGAACGTGTTTGTTCCACATCATAAAACCGAAGATAGAAAGAAAAAAATGATTAAAACAAAATTTAAAACCAGTGATTGCGGTGTTTTGAACCTCAATAATCTAAACGAAGAAATTACTTTATCCGGTTGGGTTTCTTGTGTAAGAGATTTAGGCGGAATAATTTTTGTTGAACTTAGAGACAGAAGCGGGCTTTTTCAGCTTGTATCTGACCCGCAAATTAATCCTCAAGTTCACAAAACTTTTGAAAAATTAAGAAGCGAATTTGTTGTAACGGTTAAAGGTAAAATTACAAGAAGACCAGAAGAAACTTACAACGAAAAGCACGCAACAGGGCAAGTTGAAATGTATCCTGATTTTATCGAAATCCTTTCAGAAGCAAAAGTTTTGCCGTTTGCGCTTGAAGACGAAAACGTTTCAGAAGACATTAGATTGAAATACAGATATTTGGATATAAGAAATGCAAAAATGTTGCATAACTTGACTACACGTCACAATATAGTTACTGCTGCAAGAAATTTCCTAAATTCTCAAAATTTCTTGGAGATTGAAACGCCTATTTTGTGCAAAACAACTCCTGAAGGCGCTAGAGATTATTTAGTTCCGTCACGTGTTCAGGAAGGAAAATTCTTTGCACTTCCACAATCACCTCAAATCTTCAAACAGTTATTGATGGTTGGTGGAATCGAAAAATATTATCAAGTTGCAAAATGCTTTAGAGACGAAGATTTGAGAGCTGACAGACAGCCTGAATTTACTCAAATCGACATTGAAATGTCTTTTGTAGAACAACAAGACGTAATAAATACAGTAGAAGGTTTGCTTGTAGATTCATTTAAAGCTGCAGGAGTAGAAATCAAGCCTCCTTTCATTCAAATACCTTGGCAAGAAGCTATGGACAGATTTGGTTCTGACAAACCTGACACAAGATTCGGACTTGAATTGTTTGATGTAACAGATATTATGGAAGCTTCAACTTTTGAAGCGTTCAAAGGAGTAATTACAGCAGGCGGAACAGTCAGAGCGATTAGAATCCCTGGAATTGCCAATTACTCAAGAAAAGATATGGATGACGTTAGAAACCTTGCTATTTCATTCGGCGCAAAAGGACTTGCTTGGGTTACTTATATGGAATCAGGAGAAGTTAAATCACCTGTATTCAAATTCTTAACAGAAGAACAAATTGAAGAAATCCAAAAAAGAGCAGGCGCTGAAAAAGGCGATATAGTTTTCTTCGTCGCTGATAAACCAAAAGTTGTTTATGATGTTCTTGGAAGATTCAGACTTTATTTTGGTAAAAAATTGAATCTTATAGACGAAAATAAACATAATTTATTATGGGTTGTTGACTTCCCAATGTTCGAGTGGAGTGAAGAAGAAGGCAGATACATGTCTATGCACCACCCGTTCACATCTCCTTGCATAGAAGACGTCGATAAACTGGAAAGTGGCGATTTGGGCAATGTTAAATCTATCGCTTATGATATTGTATACAATGGAACAGAGCTTGGCGGCGGAAGTGTAAGAATTCACTCTTCTGAAGTACAAAGCAAAATATTTAAAGCTTTACAGATTTCAGACGAAGTTGCACAAGAAAAATTCGGGTTTATGGTAAACGCTCTTCAATACGGAACTCCTCCTCATGCCGGACTTGCAATCGGTTTGGACAGACTTATTGCACTACTTTGCAGAACTGAGTCTATTCGTGATGTTATTGCATTCCCTAAAAACTCAGGCGCAAAATGCTTGATGAGCGATGCACCTGGCGAAGCTTCATTGCAACAAATGAGAGAACTTCACTTGAAAAGCACAGTAACAAAACATTAATTATAATAAAAATAGAATAAAACTAAACGGGCATTTTGATTTATATCAATATGCCCGTTTAGTTTCCAATTTCAAAATAAAAAAATGATTAAATATAAAAAAGTTTTAATGTTATAATAATCTTATGCAAATATTTAATGAGATTAACGAAAATAAAGGTTTAGCACTTGCGTTTGGCTTTTTTGACGGAGTGCATATCGGGCATCAAGCTGTTATAAAAAGTGCTGTAGATTTTGCAAAACAAAATAATACAAAATCAGCGGTAATAACTTTTCAAGACCATCCTTGTTGTTATTTTTACAATTTAAATCCCCAATATATAATATCAAAAACCGATAAAATAAAACTAATAGAAGAACTTGGGGTTGATTATCTCTACTTTTTGAAATTTGATGAATATCTTGCGATGATGGATGCATCTGAATATATGCGAGAAGTTATTATAAAAAACTTTGCCCCAAAATCAATTTCTACAGGGTTCAATCATTATTTTGGCGCAAAAAAATCAGGAAGCGTTGAGCTTTTATGCCAACTTCAGGCTGAATTTTGCTACCAATATTTTGAAATCCCGCCAATACAAGTAAACGGCGAAACGGTTAGCTCCACAGCTATAAGAGAAAATTTGGCACTTGGTAACATTGAGATAGTAAATTCTATGCTCGGATACGAATATTTTATGAAATCAAAAGTTGAGCAGGGTGAAAAGCTCGGAAGAAAAATCGGGTTTAAGACTGCAAATCTTACTTACCCTCAGTCTCTTGTCGAAATTGGAAGAGGCGTTTATAAAGTTGACGTTGAATATAACGGCGAAAATTTTAAAGGAATTGCAAATTATGGAATAAGGCCGACAGTAAATTCTAAGCAAACAAATATTTTAGAAGTAAATATTTTTGACTTCGACAAAGAAATTTACGGTGAAGACTTAAAAGTGAGTTTCCATAGAAAAATCAGGGATGAAAAAAAGTTTGAATCGCTGGATGAGTTAAAAGAGCAGATAAAATTAGATATCCAAAATTCTATTTGAGATTAGACAACTGTTTCATCTGGTCTTTAATCAAGTTGTTTGAAATTTCATAAAACGGATTTTCAGAATTTTCTACACCTGATTTTCGCATAATCGTTTCTGCAGTTGCTACAATCATCTCTACCGCCTTTTGAAAAGGTTCTCTTCGAATATGACTTGTGTCGTCCAACAATTGAATCGATGGCTCAAGAAAATTAGGTTTGTGATAAAGTTTTCCATCAGGAGATTTGTAGCTCACAACTAATAGGGGATCAAGCAAGTCAGTTCTGTCTTTTACCAAATTCAGTTGGACTTCTCCGGATGCCTTTTGAGTGATTCTTTCGAATTTATCTTGTAATTTATAAAAAATCTGTGGGAAATTGAATTCCTGTTGACCAAAAATCCTTTCTCTCGTGGATTCGTCTATTGCATTAAAACGCTTTCCCCATTTTCTTTCAAGCAATTTTAAAGCGCCCTCATCTGCAACTAATCTTGCTTTGAAACTTGATGATTGCGGTGTTGTATTTTGAAGCGTTATATTTTGAATTTTCATTTTTTCTCCTTATTTTCTTTTAATATAAGGCATGTAATATATTTTTTTGCTATGGAATGTTTTTATTGTTTACATTATTTAATCTTTTAAAAAATATTAGTTTCTGATAAAATTAAGCAAAAGCGAGGTGAAGATGAAAGTTGTAATTCTTGGCGCGGGTGAAATGCTTACCAATTTAATCGCAGG
>JAEWYI010000075.1 GCA_023395735.1 Cyanobacteria bacterium OH_SFB_17 | reverse complement strand
TGAGCCAAGACAATTTTTGCCTCGTCAATTGCATCATAAATTCTTTTTTGTTCATACAAAACTTTTGCAAGAATTATTCTAACGCCATCATCTCCGGGTTTTTGAGCCAAATATTTATTCGAAAGTTTTTCTACAATCTTATATTGTTTTTGAGAATGCAGAATATTTATTTGCTCCAAAATCTCTTTTGAAGTAATCTGCAGTTCACTATCTTTTTTATCACGGTCAAAGCTAATCATTATTTTGTATAGAAAATAAATAAGACCTGTGATTATAAATATTGTGATTGATATAAAAAATAAATCTTCCATTATTGCCCCTTAAAACTTTAAAAAGATTATACACTATTTCTGGGCAAAATAAAACCCTTGTTTGAATATTTACTTTTAAAAAAAATGTATTAATATATAATTATGAAAAAGATTATCCTTATTTTAATTTTAATACTTCTTTCACCGATGGTCTCAATCGCAGATGAGCTTGGCACTAACGGGATAGAAGGTTCTATGGATTATACCGGAAACATTGAAAATGCTTTTGCAGGCCAAAAACAAGTTTCGGATGAAGATTTTGAAAAAGCTTTGAGTGAAGTCAAAGCAAAAAAGAATAAACGTAAATTATTTAAAAAAGATAAACCATTTAAGGGAAAGAGTTTTAACGAAGAAAATAACGGCGGATACATTTCTGACACCGCAGACAAAAACATCCTTTTGACCTTGCCTGTGGAACTTTCCACAAAAACAGGAGAAGAAATTCCTGTAGGACACTACAAAATAATCGGAGAAAAAGTAAAAGATTCAGTATATCTTAACTTCTATCAGTCCTCAAACCTTATTGCAAAAGTTCCGGCAACTGAAACCAACAGCGATTTTGATGAACCTGAAATAAATTTTGTAAAAATCATTCCCGTTAATGAAAATAAAATAAAAATAATCTTTGGCTCAATGGATTTTAATGCATACACCTACATCAATATTAAACATGAAATTTCAGATACATACTGAAAATTAAACCGTAGTGCAGGTTAAAAATCTTTATTTTTATGTTACCTTAAAATCATGAAAAAATTATTATACGCAACACTGTTAATCTTTTTTGCTTTATTTGCACTAAAAGCGTGCTTAAATGCAGACATGCCGGAAGAAAAACAAAATCATCCGAAATTGAATAAAACAGATGAAGCTGTAAAATTTCCAGCTCCGTCAAAAACTGTAAGAATAAACGGAGTTGATTATCTTCAAAGCCAAGCCCAAGTAGGCCAATTCGGCGGTGCATTGGTTGCCTCCACAATAGGTGAAGGCCCAAAGACATTTAACCCTTTTAACACAAAAGATGCAACTTCTTCTGTAATGGCAGAAATGATGTTTGACGGATTAGTTTCGACCAAAGCAGACACAGGCGAAGTTGTACCAAAACTGGCAAAATCGTTTGAGATTTCAAAAGACGGAAAGACATATACCTTCAACCTACGACAAGGAATAAAATGGTCTGATGGAAAACCAATAAACGCTGATGATGTTGTTTTCACATGGAACAAAATACTCCTTGCAGGTTATGGAAACACCTCTATCAGAGATTCGGTTTTGATAAAAGGACAACTTCCAACAGTAAAAAAAATAGACGATTATACAGTCCAATTCAAAACTATTGAACCATTTGCACCTTTTTTAAGAACACTATCTGCTCCAATCGGGCCCAAACACATCCTTGAACCGGTCATAAAAAAAGGAGCAAAATATTTCGATTCTTTCTGGGGAACAACCACAAATCCAAAAGATTTTGTCATAAGCGGAGCTTTCAAACTCAAGGAGTACGTGCCTGCACAAAGAATTGTGTTTGAAAAAAACCCTAATTATTACGTTATTAATTTGAAAGATGAAAAGCTTCCATACCTTGATAAAATCATATATTTGATTGTGGGAGATTTAAACAATGAAATTTTAAAATTTGAAGCAAAAGAGCTCGACGTAATTTCCTTAAGAGGTTCAAACATCGGCAAATACAAAACCAAGGAAGCAAAATCCGATTACAAAATTTTCAACATCGGACCTGATACCGGCACAATGTTTGTTACGATAAACTTGAACACTCGAAAAAATTCTCAAGGAAAGTTTTATGTCGATGCAAAAAAACAAGCGTGGTTTCAAGACATAAACTTTAGGCACGCAATTGATTTGGCTATAGACAGGCAAGCAATGGTAAATAATGTTGCAAACGGCTTAGGAGCTCCTCTTTTCACCTCAGAAAGCTTAAACTCAATCTATCTGAACAAAACTCTTGCAAAAGGATATCCGAAAGATATTAAAAAAGCTAAAAACTTACTTAAAAAATCAGGATTTTTCTGGAAAAACAAAGAACTTTATGACAAATTCGGCAACAGAGTCGAATTTGATCTCTATACAAATGCAGGAAACACTGAACGAGAAGCACTTGGAGTTATGGTTAAACAGGATTTGCAAGACTTGGGAATGAAAGTCAACTTTAAACCGATTGAATTCAATTCACTTGTAAACAAACTTGTAAACGACCCTGACTATGATATGGTTATTATGGGGCTTACTGGAAGTCCTCTGGAGCCTCATAGCGGCAAAAATGTCTGGTATTCAACAGGAAGCCTGCATCTTTTCAACCAAAGAACAAACGGCAAAAATTATGACCGACTTCCTTGGGAAATCAAGCTTGATAAAATAATAGACGACGCATCTTTGAAAATAACCTTCAAAGACAGAAAAAAACTCTATGATGAATACCAAAAAATTATTTACGACGAAAAACCGATTGTATACTTGTACTCATCAGTCAGGGTAATTGCAATCCGCAAAAAATTCCAAAACATATATCCGTCACCTCTAAGCGGAGTAACCTACAATTTAGAGGAAATTTACATAGATAAATCCAAATCGAAAAAATAAAAAAATTCATTCCCTCCATGTAGAGGGCGGAGCAATAAAATAATGCAAATATTTATCTACATACTAAAAAGAATTTTTCAAACGATACCACTTTTAATTTTGGTCTCGTTAATAAGCTTTTTCATAATAAGACTAAGCCCAGTCGATCCTTTGGCAGAGCTAAAACTAAACCCGTCAATTTCCAAAGAAACACTCCAAAGAGAAACCCAAAGACTCGGGCTCGACAAACCGATTTATGTCCAATACTTCAGATGGGCAAAAGGTTTTGTGAAAGGCGACCTTGGAGTCTGCTCAACCGGCGAAAAAGTTTCTGATAAGTTGATTGAGAGAATTCCAAACACGCTTCTTTTAACAATTATTGTAATTTTTCTTACCTGGATCACAGGCGTACCGCTTGGGGTTTTGGCTGCAATAAAATGGAAAAGCCCTCTGGACAGAATTTTAACCGTATTAACCAGTGTTGGAATGGCAATTCCTTCGTTCTTTTTCGCAATTTTACTTTTAATTTTCGCTGTAAAAACAGGTTGGTTTCCTGTTGGAGGTTTGACAAGCTACAACTTTAACGATATGAATCTTTCGGGAAAAATCTGGGATTTGTCTAAGCACCTTGTTTTACCAACGACTGTTCTTTTTACAATTTCGCTTGCTGGCCTGCAAAGACAAATGAGAGCAAACCTCCTTGATGTACTTGAAAGCGATTATGTTAAATTTGCAAGAGCAAAAGGATTAGACGAATTCAAAGTTCTATTTAAACACGCTTTGAGAAATGCAGTCAATCCTATGATAACCCTTTTAGGATTTGAGTTTGCATCACTTTTAAGCGGTGCAGCCCTGACAGAATACGTTTTTCAATACCCTGGACTCGGAAGACTAATCCTTGAAGCGGTTTTAAAATCAGATATAAATCTGGTTATGGCATCTTTGATGATGGGTGCAATAATGCTTATTTTAGGAAATCTTCTTGCAGATATTCTGCTAATCATAACCGACCCAAGAATTCGGGCAAAAACTTAATCAAAAAAAAAGGAATCACATGGCAAAAGAATACGAAAATACTAACCCATCGGTTTTTAGACAACTAGTCAAAGATAAATTTGCACTCGTTGCTTTAATTATCCTAGGGATAATTTATTTTTCGCTTTTATTCGCTGATATAATAGCGCCTTATTCTAAAGATTTTTCAGACAGAAATATGTCTTATGCTCCACCGTCAAAAATTTTCACGATTAACGAAAAAGGTAAATTATCTTGGCCATACACATACAACTACAAGAGAGAGTTTGACCAGGAAGCGATGCAAGTGGATTATGTTTTGGATCGAAGCCAAAAATATTTTATAAAAATTCTTCCGCGTGGAGAAAAATATAAATTTTTGAATGTAATACCTTGTTCAAGACACTTAATCGGGGTCGCGCCCGAAGGGCGCTTGTTCCTGCTTGGAACAGACATCAACGGACGGGATGTTTTTTCAAGAATACTTTTTGGCGGCAGAATTTCTATGACAATCGGGTTTTTAGCATTATTTGTATTATTTCCTATAGGGCTTTTATATGGCGGTATTTCCGGATTTTTCGGCGGAAAAGTCGATATGATTATGATGAGATTTGCAGAAGCTGTTATGTCAATTCCAAGCTTTTATTTACTTATAATTCTTGCGGCAATTTTGCCTTCTAACATGACGAGTATCCAAAGGTTTATGCTTATCGTAATAATTCTTGCTCTAATTGGCTGGGCAGGTTTTGCAAGGGTCGTTCGCGGAATGGTTCTTTCTATTAAAACTCAAGATTTTGTTCAATCAGCACAATCCATAGGAGCATCAAGATTAAGAATAATTGTAAAACACATTCTGCCTCAAACAACAAGCTATGTAATTGTAGCGATGACCCTTAGCGTTCCTTCTTATATACTTTCAGAGTCTGGATTAAGTTTTTTAGGCCTCGGTATTCAACAACCTGATGCAAGCTGGGGAAATATGCTGAAAGAGGCTCAAGAATACATAAATATCCTTTATAGACCTTGGCTTTTGACTCCCGGGTTTTTAATATTTATCGCGGTTTTATCTTTTAATCTAATCGGCGATACTATAAGAGATGTTCTTGATCCAAAAAGCAAAATTAGAGGCTAAAAATCAGTTTCAATTTACTATTGTAATATGATAGATTTTTTTAAAAATAAATGCTAGAATAAGAAATAATACGAAAAAGATTTTAAGAGGATAGAATGCACGATTTAGGTTTTAATTTAGAAATTCTTATAAGAATAGTTGCAGCGGTCATCTTAGGCTTTGCAATCGGCCTGGAAAGAGAACTGACAAACAAATATGCAGGACTAAGAACTCATATTCTGGTATGCCTTGGCTCGTGTGTATTCACAGTACTTTCTATATATGCGTTCCCTATGGCGGTTGACACAGCTCATCCTCAGGCATACGGAGATCCTGCAAGAATTGCGGCACAAGTTTTAACAGGGATTGGTTTTATAGGTGGTGGAACTGTCCTTAGACACGGTTCATCAGTTTATGGGCTTACTACTGCAGCTACGCTGTGGGTTTCTGCCGCAATCGGGATGGCTTGCGGCTCAGGAATGATTGATGTAGGAGTTGTTGCAACTTTTGTGAGCGTTTTTGTCCTCGTATTAATCCGCTCTTTTGAAAGAAATGTTTTGACCACAAGCATAAAAAATACAAAAAGAATTAAGATAATCGCCTCTTGCACAGAAGAAAAAGCCAAAAGTATTCACGACTACATTGTTGAAAATTTTGACTATGTGCACGAAATTTCCAAAAAAGCAGAAGAAAAAGATGGAAGCTTTGCAAAAATAATTGCGACAATTGATGTTAGCGGGAAAAAACAAGTTCAGACACTTTACAAAAAATTTAACGACCTAAAAGGTTTAAATTCAATTTCAATACAGGAAGACGATGAATAATAAAAAAGTTTTTTTTGAATATTTTAAAACTGTAGCTCTTGCAATTTTAGCAGCTGCAATTATCGTTTCTTCAACATTTGTGATAATACAAAAAAATGTTTACAAAGAACAAAAAAGACAAGAAGCACAAAATGAAGAAATAGATTATTTTCTAGTCTCAATGCTTATTGAAAAAAATAAGTATCTTGAACAACAAGACCCCAAAAATTTTAAAATAAACATGCGCCTCGGTGTTTTATTTTCACTGAAAAGAGATTTCAAAACAGCAGAAATTGAATACAAAAAAGCCATCCAAAAAGCACCTTACGGGGAATACAGACCTCATTACAAACTTGCAGGAATGTATATTATGCTCGAAAGATTTGATGACGCGGAAGAATTAATTGACAATATAATCGACAGACCAAATCCTGCTGTAATTGGTTATAAAGCAGAAATATACAACCTTTTGGGTGACAAATATTATTCCAAAGGGGATTATGAAGATGCAATTTCCAGATACCAAAAATCAATTTTTTATTACAAAACAATAAATCCAACAGAAGAAAAAAAGGTCAAAAAAAGTCTTATTTCTGCATACGTTTACTTGGCTGACGAAAAAATTAACAACCTTGAATTCGACGATGCAATAACACTTTTGAACCTTGCAAAAGGCATAATGGATGCACCAATTATAAAATATAAACTTGCACTTCTTTTGACAAAAGACTCGCCTCTTCAAGCTTACAAATACTTTGACGAAGTATTCAAAGAAGAGCCTGCTATAATAAATTATGAAACTTATTTCAACTTTCTTACCGCATTGATATTAGAAGCCCAAGAACAAGGAAATACTGCGCAGGCAGAACTTTATAAGTACAAAATCAGAAAATTAAAAGAATTTTCTCAAGCAAATATTCTATCTGTAAGAGATATAGCGATTGAAGATATGAAAGGCAAAATCACGTACAATTGGATTATGCAACGCTATGACGTAAGATACCAATTTAAAATTAAGAATACCGCTTTTCAGCCCATAAATTCTCTTTATCTTGATGTTACTTTTTCAGAAAAGGATAAAGTTATACAAAAATTTTCAGATTATTTTATTACAAGTAAAACTCCACTTAAATCAGGCGAAATTTCACCTGAGATTGTTCTAAAAACCACAATTGCTAAAAACGAATTAGAAAACTCCCCTAAAACAGTTTCTATCCAAGTTTTTGCATCAAAAAATAAAGAAGCTTACAGAATACTTCTTGGGGATATAAAAATTAAAGAAAGAATCAAATCAAACAAAATTATGAAATTATTTGGGCTGTAACGTTTTCTTTTACATCAATTATTTTAATTTTTTGGATAGAATTTTTATCCACAGATATCTCATTTGAAGGCTCGATTAAAACATCAATATAATTTCTTGTTACGCCTTTTAAAAATCCTGTCTTCTTGTCCAATTTTTTCTCTATCAAAACTTCTTGAATTGAGTCTAAATTTTTGTTTAAAAATAAAGAATGTTTTTCAGACGAAATCTGTTTTATTACAGATGCCCTATGTGCCTTAACTTTATCAGAAAGATGCCCCTGCATTTTTTCTGCAATCGTACCTTTTCTTATTGAATACGGAAAAGTATGAATCTGAGTCAATTTAGATTTTTGCAAATTTTCAACCGTAATTGCAAAATCATCCTCGCTCTCGTTTACAAATCCAGCAATCACGTCGCTTCCGATAAACGGTAGATGAAAATTTTCTGATATTTGCTCTATCAATTCCAATGCTCTTTGGGCAGAATATTTTCTATTCATGGATTTTAAAGTTTTATCGCACATTGACTGAAGCGAAAGGTGAAAATGAGGGCAAAATTTTTCAGAATTCTTTAAAAATTCAATCATCTCATCATCAATTTCCAGAGGATTAAGCGACCCCAGCCTGAACCTTTGAATCTGCGTTTTTGATTCAATCTCTTCAAGCAAATGAAGAAGTGATTTTTTTTCGCTTAAATCCTCTCCCCACTGCCCGATGTGAATACCAGTCAACACAATTTCTTTAAAATCAGCTTGCTCAAAAATTTCAATCTGCTCTAGTATAAAATCAACATCCGCGCTCCTGTTTTGTCCTCGAGCAAAAGGGATAATACAGTATGAACAACGATTGTTGCATCCGTCTTGGATTTTTAAACTGGCACGTGTTTTTTTTGTATCTTTTAAAATTACTTCGTGGAATTTATCAAGCGACATAATGTCTGAGACAATAGTTTTATCAAGATATTTTTCTATCTCAAGTTTTTCGTCATTACCAAGAACGATATCAATATTTTCATTTTCCAAAAGTTTTTCTTTTTCAATTTGTGCGATACAGCCTGTTAAGATATTAATCACATTCGGGTTTTTCTTTTTTACACTCATCAAAATGTGAAAAGCTTCATTATCGCTTTTATGTGTTACTGTACATGAATTTAAAATAAAAACATCTGCATCTTCGATTTTTTCGGTCTTTTCAAATCCGCTTAGGGTAAGTTTTTCTTCAATTAATGCACCTTCCAGCTGGTTTGATTTGCATCCCATATTTTTTAACAAAAATTTTTTCATACATGAATTTTAGCAAAAAAACAAGCGTTTTAAAAGAGCAAAAAATGTTGTAAAGTTTTATTAACAAAACGGTTAAAACTAGCAAAAATATTTACTTTTTGGGTTATATATTATGTAAGAAAAGTGTGAAATTTTACTAAAAGCGGGTGAAAAAATGGCAATACAATCAGTTAGCAATCCTAATAGCACAAACTTTAAATCTTCAAGAGGGCAAA
>JAEWYI010000001.1 GCA_023395735.1 Cyanobacteria bacterium OH_SFB_17 | reverse complement strand
AGCAATAACCTATAATTTTTTAAACAATTTATTTTTGGGATTTGGGGATGAGAATACAAGCTATTAGAAATTTTAACACGACTAATCAAGCAAAAAGTAATAATGTCAAAAACAATACTACGTTATTACCTTACTATGTAAAGTTTAAGGGAACTTTGCCTAAATCAATTGTTGATAACTTTAAAATGTGTGTCTATGATCTTGATGATACATTGCTTTTAGGAAGTCAAACTACAAGAGACAAGGTTTTAAATTTTTCTCAAAAAACCCTTGAAAACGGAGCCAATCGACTTTTGGTTTACTCATCTTCAAGATCGCTGAGCAAGATAAAACCGTTAATTGAAAATAAAACACTTGCAATTCCTGATTATATTGTTGCCAACAATGGTGTAAATATATATAAAAACGGAAACGGGGTCTTTACTGAAGCTGAAGAATGGTCAAAAAAACTACTGGAAAATTTTGACAAAAAGAAAATTAGAAACTTTATGGTTGAAGTTGCAAACAAACATAAATTCAGCCAAAAAGAATGGTCAAAAATACCTAAAGAAAATATTCCTAAAGGACAAAAGGAGTTTAGAGGCTCAAAAATCACTGAATACGAAGTTTTTGGCTCCCCTGGCAATATTTATTTTATGATGGCGCCTGGTATGTATGAAAAATGTTTGCCAGATATAAACAATTTTTTGGTCCAAAGCGGAACCAAAGCTGTAGTTAATTTCCAAAATTTCGACAGCAAAAATCTAAACGAACTGGAACGATTTTTTTCACCTGAAATAGCAAAAGACATGAGAAATCACGCATTACCAAGATTAAAACCGGACGGAAGCGTTGATGTTGCAATAATTACTGTCAAATCTGACAAAGGCAGCGCTACTGAATATTTAAGAAAAAGTTTAAACTTAAAACCAGACGATATTTTTACTGCAGGTGATGATGTAAACGATGCTTCCCAAACAAATAAAGGTTATTTCTTTGCCATGGTTGCTAATGCAACCACCGGACTTAAAAACATTTTAGCCAATGCTAGCAACAATCCTAAAATAATAAAAACAGCAAATGAAGGCGCTGATGGAATTTGGGAAGTAATTGGGTAACAAATAAATTAATGGTTTTTGTCCTTTTTCGAACTGTCCAAATCAATTCCTGCTCTAAAAATATCTGCAAGCCCACTTAGATTAATAATTCTAAAATGGTTTATTAATGCAAAAACAGTCGCAGCCGCGAACAAAACATACATCAAGAAAAGCACCCTTATCAAGTCGTTTGAACCTTCAAACAAAACTTTATTTGGCGCGGTTATAATAACTTTATATCCGTTTGAAATTGTAAGCACGATTGCGCATCTACCCTCTAGCCCTTCCATATATTCGATTGTACCGTCATTTGGCATTTGCAAGGCTTTTTTAATCTTTTTTTCAGGGTTGTTTACCGGTTTTCCGTCATCGTCTTCGGAAGCCAAAATACACTTATGGTTGTCAACAAGATAAACTTCCGATTTTGGAAGCTCTAATCTTATAAACCCTAAGATTTGTTCCAGCTTGGCTAACGATACATCAAGACCGACAACCCCAACCAAAACACCATCTTTATAAACAGGAGAAACCACAGACACCATCTTTTGCTTTGTATCAGCATCTGCGTAAACTTCAGTCCATAAGGCGCCGCTGGAATTTATTGCTTCAAAATAATACGGGTCATCCTGAGGTGTAATTTTTCTTTCTTCATTATGAAAATCAGCATCATATTCTGCTTTTTTATCTATAAACTGACTGTCTCTCAACTCATACCAGCTATAGGCCTGAGCGGAATAAGGTAAATCCGCATTCAACTGAAACCAAGAACCATCGACACCGGGAGAGTTCATCAAAACAGATTTTATAAAACTATCCAAGTCCGAAACAAAATGCATATTATAAGTCTTGTCATGTCTTCTTGAAGAATTATAAGAATTTGCAATCGAATCCGACAGAACATTTAGATTAACCTCAGCCCTTTCAAAAACTTTATCCATTTCTTCTACAGTATTTCTAACCATTACAGAATATGAAAAAATTTTCACATCAGATTTGTGCGCAACATCGACATTTATTATTAAAAATGCAAGAATCGAAAGCATCACAAGAGCAGAGATTATTATCTCCGCCAAATACTTTTTAACTAAATCTTTTAACTTTACAAATAGCATCTTTTTAACCTAATTTAAATATTTTCTTTGATTATAATACAAAGAAATATTTTTTATTGTATTGTTTTTTTTATATTTTTATTTATTATTAAGGTATGGAATACCAAACAAATTTAAAAAAAATAATAATACCTGCAGTTGTTCTGTTTCTAGGAATAATATTTTATTTTGCCGAACAACCTAAAGAACAAGAGATTCAGCCTATTGTTCAAAAACCATTGGGAATTGAAATTAGCGAAAGTATTCAAGAGCCAAGAAACGGTAGTGGAGTCCTTGAATATTACTACTATATTCCTGAATCAGTTATAAAAAAAGAATTAAAGCAAGTTCCGTTTTTTATTGCAGTTCCAGGTTGCAACGCAAGCGGAAAAGATTTTGCAATGCAGTTTAAAAAATTTGTAGAAGATTACGAATTTATTTTAGTTTCTCCTACCTTTATCGTTAAAGGTGGGGATTTTGAAGCAAAAATAAGTTATCAATATCCTGCTGTTTGGTCAGCAAATGCAATGAATAAAATAATAAAAAACATTTCAGATAAAAACAGAATTGAGCCAAAAGGTTTGTATTTTTTGGGTTTTTCTGCAGGTGCGCAATTTGCTGAAAGATATGCACTTCTTTATCCTGATTACGTAGCAGCCGCGAGCATTTTTGCTCCCGGAGGAGTAACGCTTCCAACTCAATACGTACAAACAAGATTTTTCTACGGAATAGGTTCAAATGACGAAGACGTTAGAAAACAGACGGCTGAAGAGTTTTCAAATAAAAGTCAGGAATTAAGATTGAACACCACATACAAAATATACGATGCCATCCATGAGCTAAATGCTTCTGAAATTAACGACGGACTTGAATTTTTAAGACAAACAAAAGAACAGTTATCAAATTAAACAACAAAAAAGATAAGCCTAAAGTGAACTTACCTTTTTTGTTTACAGATAAAATTTTAATCTGTTGATTTAACAATTGAAATCACATACCTTGAATCAAAATATTTGTTTGCTACTTCAAGAATATCTGATGCTGTAACAAAGTTTATTACCTGTTCATATTCGCTGTCATACTCAAATCCTCTGCCAGAAGTTTCAAACCAACCCAAGGCCGATGCCTTTGCTAAATTTGTTTCTTTTGAAATAATAAAATTTCCTATAATTTTGTCTTTAGCTTCTTGAATTTCTCTATCAGTGACAAATTCTGTTTTCAACTTAAAAACCTCAGCCAGCATCATTTTTTCTGCAAGTGACAATGTCTTAGGATTTGTTCCGATATAAATCGTAAAAGAACCCTTCAATATTTTTGGTGAAAAACTTGAACCAAGCTGATATGCAAGCCCTTGCTGATCTCTAACATTTTTAAACAGTCTTGAGCTCATGCCTGAGCCCAAAATCGAATCAATAACCTGCAATGTTGCACATTCTTTTCTGCTCAAAACTCCTGGAGTTTGCCAACCAATAATCAACCAAGCTGTTTTCAAATCTTTTACTTCAATTGTAGATGCTCTTTGTGCTGTAATTGGAGCAATTGAAGACGCGTAATTTTGATAATTAAATTCGCCTGCTGATTTAGTCTTAAATATTTCAGCCAATTTTGATGCTATTGAATTTTCATCAACATCTCCGTTTATTGAAATTACAATATTTTTTGGATTGAAAATATTATTGTAATATTGCAAAATATCATCACGCTGAATTTTTGGAAGTGTTTTTTCATAAATTTTAGAATTATAAGAATAAACTGAATTTTCAAAGATTAACGACTTGTAATTTTCTAACGCAACATTCATCGGCACGTCACGAGAACGTTTTATTGAATTTAGCATTGTGCTTTTTGATTTTTCTATTTCAAACTCATCAAACGCTGCATTATTAACAACCTCGTTTAATATATCCAGCGTTTTTTCCAACTGAGATTTTGTAGTCATAATATTTATTGAAAAAACATCAGAAGATGTAGATGGCGTAATTTGAATTCCATTTTCTTCCATAATTTCTGCCAACTCCTGAGATGAATATTTTTTTGTCCCCTTCATCATAACTGATGCCGTCAAGTTAGAAGTTGCAGGAATTTTTTCTAAAAAATCACCGCCTTTTATATTTATATTAATTGCAACGATGTCGTTCACATCATTTTGATTTATCAAAAGAGTTGCGCCATTGTCCATAGAATATTTTTTCACGCCGGCAAAATCTTTTGCCAAAGTTTTTTTATGAACTACTGAATTATCTTGAGTCTTTTTAACAACATCTTTCATTTCCGATGGAAGAGCTGCAGAAATCGCACATTTATTAGCTGACAAATACATTGTTGCAACTCGTTTTACATCTGCAAGACTAACTTTTTTGATATTGGTTAAATATTCTTCGTAATATCTTGGATTATCAGAAAGAATCGTTGTGTAGCCTATTTGAGAAGAAATACTTGAGATGGATTCTCTTGAATAATACGTATCTCTTTCAATTATACTCTTTGCCCTGTTTAATTGCTCCTGAGTTACTCCGTGTTTTTGAATATCTGAAACTTCTTCAAAAATGGCTTTTTTCAATTTTTCATAATTATCAGGAGTGAAATTTGCACTGATTGCAAAAATACCGTCTTCTTTGAAAGTTGAATTATTTGCCGAAATTGAATAAGCAAGCTGTTTTTGCTCTTTGATTTTTTGATACAAAACAGAAGAGTGTCCATCACCCAAAATTGTCGATAAAACATCCAGTGCATAAACATCTTTGTTCAATGCATTTGTGCTGTGATATCCGATTAACATATAACCGCTTTGAGCCGGCTCATAAATTGTTTTTTCAATTTTTGATTTAAGCGGAAGCTCGGGCTTGTTTATATTTTTAACAATTTTGCGCGGCTGAACTTTAAAATTTTCTTTTACAGCGTTTAGTGCATGTTCTACATCAACATCGCCAATTATTATAGTAATCATATTTTGTGGTCCATAGTGAGAGTTATAATAATCCAAAATTTCTTCTCTTGTTATTTTACCTATGATTTCGTTTGTCCCCAAAACTTTTCTTTTGTAAGGATGTGTTTTATATAACATTGCGACAAGATTTTCATAAACTTTTTCGTTAGGATTATTGCCGTCTTTTGCTATTTCTTCCATAACTACTTTTCGCTCTTTTTCCAGCTCTTTTCTTGGAATAAGAGGATTTAAAAGCATATCTGCATGCAATTCCATTGCCAAATCAAAATATTTAGAAGGAATTGTTACGTAATAATGAGTAAAATCTTTGCTTGTAGCGGCGTTTGTAATCGCACCTTTTGATTCTAACTGCTTGTCAAAATCTCCGGGCGGATGTTTTTGAGTGCCTTTAAAGAATAAATGCTCTAAAAAATGCGAAACTCCGTTGTTATCATCATTTTCATTTATTGAACCGGTTTTTATCCAAGTATCAATATTTACTATAGGATTATTTTTAACTTGTTTTATAATAACGGTTTGCCCGCTATCGAGATTATAAACATTGTAATCAAGTGCAAAAGCACCACATCCAAAAATTAGAAACATCAAGCATATAAGAATTTTTTTCATAAGAACTCCTCACCTCTGATATATGACAAATAATATACTACATATTTAAAAATAAATAAAGTGGTAAACTAGCCAAATAAATA
>JAEWYI010000025.1 GCA_023395735.1 Cyanobacteria bacterium OH_SFB_17 | reverse complement strand
TGACTCTTCCAAGAGCTTTTGGGGTTTTAAAAATAATGAACACTGATACAAGAGAGAAAAAGTTTTGGATGGGTGTTATGGAAAACTGGAAAATGCATCAAGAAGAGGGTTCTGATTGGTTCATGTTGCGATTTTTTTCAATAAGAAATACAGTGAACGATTTTTTAATTCTATTGACTCTGGCATTTTTGCTTTCGTAGCCATTAAGAATTATCCTTTTGGATATGTTTTTTTGTGTTGAAACTTTTTATCCTTTTTATTAAAGGAGGTTTTTATGACAGAAAACAGATTGGAAGGAACAAAGACTCAACAGTGTCTTATCAATGCTTTTGCTGGTGAATCTCAGGCTAGAAATCGTTACACTTATTTTGCTTCTATTGCAAAAAAGGAGGGATACGAGCAAATTTCCGGGATATTTTTAGAAACGGCTGACAACGAAAAAGAGCATGCAAAGCTTTTTTATAAGCATTTAGGTTCTGGGATTGCAAGGGTTGATGCATTTTATCCATTTCATTTAGGAACGACTTTGGAAAATCTTAAACACGCGGCGTCAGGTGAGCATGAAGAGTGGACAAAATTGTATCCGGAATCTGCTGAGATAGCTAAAGAAGAAGGATTTTTGGATGTAGCAAATACTTTTAGGCAAGTGTTAGAGGCAGAAATTCATCATGAAGCAAGATATTTGGCGCTTGTTAAAAACATTGACGATTGTTCTGTTTTCAAAAAATCTGTAGAAGTCCATTGGAAATGCAGAAATTGCGGAAGAACAGTATATGGTGTTGCGGCACCTCAGGTGTGCCCAACATGCTTGCATCCTCAGGCTTATTTTGAGCTTTTGGCGGATAATTTTTAGAAATTGTTGTTATTGCATTCATCTCAGGTTTGAAATAAAGCCTGAGGTGTATGTGTAACAGAGGTGTCGTGTATTATAGGAGGAGCTTTTTGTGCTATAATAATTTACAATGAAACTAAGATTAAAAACATTGTTGACTATATTAATAATTGTTGTTTTGTACGCTATTTATTATTGGGTAGTGCCACTTGTTGTGAATGTTGGTGCTAGAGTTTCTGAGATTAGTGATTATGCAAAAAAAGAGCTTGGGGTTGATATTAAATTAAAATCTCCTGAGTTAAAAATGGGTTTGATTCCTTCGGTTTGGCTTTCCGCACAAGAGTTTGCAATTGCGGATAAAAACGATAAATATCCTTTTCTTGTCACAAATCCAAAAATAAAGATTCGTTTGATTCCATTGATTTTTGGGAAGGTTAATGTTGCATATTTTTCTTGTGATAGAGTCCATGCAAATTTAAGAATTGATAAAAATTACAGGATATATTTGGGTGATACGCTCTTTGTGAAAGCTTCTGATTCAATTTTATCAATTGATAATTCTAAAATGAATGTTGAAAAATATGATATTTTGCTGAAAGATGAGATACAAAATAAAAATATAGCAATTACCGGCGACTACTTTGATTTGATAAAATTCAATTCAGAAAAATTTGTAAAATTCTCGACAAATACAAAGCTAAAGGTAGATAAAAAGGTTTCGGTCTTAAACGCTGATGTAGCTTTTAATATCCCTTTTGAAAAAAGTTTTGATTCAAACGAAATTGTTTTTAATGGAATTTTAACCAATTTGGACTTGGCTGATTTTTCACCTTATGTGATTAAATATACAAAAGGTAAAATAACCAATCTTAGCGGTGTTGTTAATATTCAAGGGAAAACAAGAATTTCTGCAATCGGGATAAAGCAGATTGCGATGAAAATTGTTGTTGATAATCTTGGGATTTTCACAAAAGACAAGATTTCTTCGATTGTTTTGAGAAACAAGCTAAATGTTGATATATTGGCTGATATTTTTAAAAAAGCTGTCGTTATCAAAGGAGTTAAACTAGATTCGAAAAATTTGCATGCAGTTGTATCTGGCAAGATTTTGAGATTTGGTTCTAAAAATTCAATCTTGGATTTAGTTGTAAAAGTAAGTAATACAAGAGCTGAAAATATTGTCGGGCTTTTGCCTCCTACTTTGACAAATCCTATAGATATAAATTTATATGCATTGAAAAAGTATGGTTTCTACGGCGATGTTGACGGTGACTTGACTATTAAAGGAAAGTATTTGACCCCAAAAGTCGAGGGAAAAGTTGATGTCAAAAATGTTTATGTGATAAAACCTTTAGCTATTCCAAAAGCAAAAGTCGATTTAAATTTTATCGGTACAAAAGTCGATTTGGATGTTTTTGTTCCAGTCGGAAAATCTGAATACGTTTCTGTCAAAGGGCCTATAGATTTATACGGATCAAAGAAGGCTGATTTGGATATTTTTACTACGCAAAGTGTTGATTTGGAGACTACTCAATTTATTCTCAATCCGGTGCATGAAGTTTTTAATTTTGAAATAGGACCTGTTCCAGTTATGAAATTAAAAGGGGTTGGAAATATCAAGCTAAAAGTAAAAGGCGACAAGGCTAATCCGCATTTGACAGGAGTTTTGAACTTTATTGATGCAACTGCAAGTTTTAATGACTTAAATGCAATTTTTACAAAAGTGAACGGGGAAGTCTTATTCAAAGATAAAATGGTTTATTTTAAGACGCATAGCGCTTTAATGGATTCTAAACCTGTAAATATAAACGGAAAATGTTCTGTATATGGAGATTTAGATTTTGAGGCCATCACGAATGGTCAAAATCTTATCTACATGTACAATGTTTTTAGAACTTCAAAAATGTTGAGCGGTTATCAAAAAATTCTTCCTCCGATGGCAAAAGTCGGCGGAAAAATGAATTTGAAAATCAAGGTAAAAGGCAAGGTTAAAAATATAAATGACTTTGTTATCGGCAAAACAATTTTTGTCTCTGGACATCTAAAACTTCTAGGAAATGCGTTTCAACTTAATAGTTTTCCGACTCCGATAAAAAACATTTATGGTGATATTGATTTTGATGATAACGAGGTTAAGTTTGATTTATATTCTCTTGTAAATAAGTCAAAAATTTACGTAAAAGGGCGTTTTAAAGATGAAAAATTAGATTTAAAGATGAATTTGAAGGATTTAGCTTTTTCTTACAAAAACACCCCTGTAAAAATATATGGCGGAAATTTAGAGATTAACAACAACCGTCTTGTTGTCTATAAATTGAATGCAGTTGTTGATTCTATGCCGATTCTTATAGATGGGATGATTGACGATATTTTCAATAAACCTGTTTTCAACTTATATATCAATTCAAAACCAAGCCAAAAATTTATTGATAAATATATAAACAAAACCGCAACTTATCCGCTTAAAGTTAAAGGTGATATTATTTATTCTGCAAGAATTACTGGAGCTCGTGATGCAATAAGCGCAAAGACAGAAATCAATATGGAAAAGGATTCAAGTATTTATTATATGGGCTCTACGATTGGCGATGTGAATAATCCTATCAGAATATTTTTAGATGCTGTTATAGGGAAAAATTCTGTTGTAATAAGCAATTTCCAATATGATAAACTAATTTCTTCTCAAAACGACAGAGAATTTGTTTCTCCGCAGTTGAGTGCCAGAGGCGAAATTTCATTTACAAACAACAATGTTTATTTGCATAATTTCAGAGTGAGAACCCAAAACCCCACTGATGCAAAAGTTTTTAATATTTTGTTCAAAAAATCAATGATAAAACAGGGAATGTTTACTTCTAATGTGATTTTAAATGGCCCTGCATCAGTTCCTAAAATGATTGGTTTTTTGAATTTTAACGGTGTTGATATTCCTCTGTTGGACACAACAATAAAGGATATATCCCTAAATTTTGACAGCCGAAATATAGACATAAAAGCAAAAGGCGAAATGTTTGGTAACAAAATTGCGCTATTTGCAAATATGCAAAATGACTTAACCCCGCCTTATGACTTAAAAGACGTCGATATTTATTTGGGTAATTTGGATATAAACAAAATTTCAAAATCACTCAATCAGCTTCAAATTGACTCAAATATGAACACTCTGTCAGAGCCGAAATCAGGATTTGATTTATCAAACTGGTTAGTGAAAGATGCAAAACTTAAGGCTGATAGCGTTTTGGTGAAAAATGTTTACGCAAAAGATTTGACAGCGAATTTTTCAATAAGCGAAAAAATGTTATTATCATTGAAAGATTTTAAATTCGGAGTTGCTGATGGTACGGTAAGCGGAAACTTTAAGTATAATCTTTTAAATAAGACTTCATCTTTGGATTTGTATGTTGAAAAAGTAAACGCAAATAACCTTGCTGATACATTATTTGACCTTCCTAATCAGATTTATGGATCTTTGACAGGGCAGGCAAATCTTGTGTGCAATGGCAGCTCTCACAAGGCTTGTATGGAAACACTTTCAGGGAACGCAGGTTTTAGGGTTGCAAACGGAAGAATGCCGAAATTAGGGTCTATGGAATATCTTTTAAGGGCGGCAAATTTAGTTAAGAGTGGCGTTACCGGACTCACTATAAATAGTCTTATCGGGGTTGTCGCACCTTTAAAAACAGGTGATTTTGAAAATATAAACGGAAATTTTGAAATTAATAAAGGTTTTGCAGATTCTGTTCAGATTTTTTCTAAGGGAAAAGATTTGAGTTTGTTTGTCAAGGGTACGTATAATTTTTCGACACAGACCGCCGATTTGGATGTGTTTGGTCGTTTAGCAAAAAAAGCCTCAAACGTTTTGGGCCCTGTTGGAAATACTTCATTGAACACGTTGTTTAATGCAATTCCAGGTTTGAATTTGGATGAAACAAACAAGGCCGAATTTATTAAAAACTTTAATAAAATCCCTGGATTTGAATTGAATGATAAAAAATACAGAGTTTTCTCAGTTGATATTTATGGTGATATAAGCGGAGAAAATTACGTTCAAAGCTTCAAATGGGTTGAGTAGAATATGTTTTACCAGCAGGAGCGAGTCATTATCACTTTTGCTCTTCTGTTATAGAATTTATCTTTATACCAGCGTCCTTTGAATTTTCCGTTTTCATCGTATGCATATTGATCGTATTGTGAGTTGTAATAATAGGCTGCGACAAGTTTGCCGTTTACTGTGTATTGATAAGTCGAGTAAGGATAGTTTGGCGCTTTTCCAGACGATATATCTATAAATCTTAAGCCTCCCATAGCATCATAATAAAAAATGTGGTGCGGGTCTTTTTTATACTGAATCGCATACATTATGATAAGTGAGCTGTTTCCAAGTTTGAAAACACAATAGTAAGCATTTTCATCCTCTTTTTTGCCTTTCGATAAGTCCTCATAAGTTTGCAGATAATTTTTGTTTTTCAAGAAGTTTTTATATTTTTCTCTAAATGCAGACTTTGAAAACGTTGTTGGGGTTTCGGGAGTGAAAAGGATGTTCTTTATTTGTTCAATATTTTCATCACGTTGCATTTGAGTTTTGGAAATCCAATCAAAGGTGATTTGAGCCTCAATCGGCTTTGTTTCTTCCTGAGTCTGCTCAAAATCAGGTATTATGGGTTCGCTCAATACCGGAAGTGCAAAAGATATTAAAAATAATAATAAAGCTAAAAATCTGTTCATTTTTTCACCTGTTCACATAATAAATTTTATATTATAATTATATTATGGATTATTTGAAAAACAAGTTTGATACGATTGTAGTTGGAGCTGGACATGCAGGATGTGAGGCAGCTTTTGCTGCAGCAAATTTGGGCTTGAAGGTTCTTTTATGTTCCTTGAATTTGGACAATATCGCATTGATGCCTTGTAATCCGGCAATCGGCGGTCCTGCTAAATCAACTTTGGTCAGAGAAATAGATGCTTTGGGCGGAGTTATGGGCGAAGCTGCGGATGCTACTTATATTCAAATGAAAATGTTAAACTCTTCTAAAGGCCCTGCTGTACGAGCGCTTAGGGCTCAGTCTGACAAAAAAGAATACATGCAATATATGAGAAAACGAATTGAAGAAAACGAAAATATTTTCTTAAAGCAATGCTGTATTTCTTCTTTGATTGTAAAAGACGGTGTGGTTAAAGGCGCTGTTGATGAGTACGGTATAGAATATTTTTCGCCTACGGTTATTCTAACGACAGGGACTTCTTTAAGCGGAAGAATTTTTGTAGGACTTCAGGCTTATCCTGCAGGTCGCCTCGGTGAAATGCCTGCTTTAGGGCTTTCAAATTCGCTTAAAGAGCTTGGGTTTAATGTGAAAAAGCTAAAAACAGGAACCCCTGCAAGAGTTGACAGCAGAACAATTGATTATTCAAAAATGACAGTTCAACCGGGAGATGACGAGCTTAATTTTTATTCGTTTAAGCCGAACAGACCAGTAAGGCCTCAGGTTCCTTGTTATTTGACAAGAACAAATGAAAAAACTCACGAAGTGATTAAATCCAACTTGGACAAATCACCTATGTATCAAGGTTTGATAGAAGGAGTGGGGCCTCGTTATTGTCCTTCGATTGAGGACAAAATCGTGAGATTTTCCTCAAATCCTTCACACCATATTTTTATCGAGCCCGAAGGGCTCGACACATACGAAGTTTACGTTCAAGGCTTTTCAACGAGCTTGCCTGCCGATGTTCAGTTTCAGATGCTCAGAAGCTTGCCTGGCTTGGAGAATGTTCATGTAATCAAACCTGCTTATGCTGTGGAGTATGATTATGTGCCTGCAATTCAACTGCAACATTCTTTGATGACAAAATTGGTTAAGGGCTTGTTTAATGCAGGACAAATTAACGGAACAAGCGGATATGAAGAGGCTGCGGCACAGGGTTTGGTTGCGGGGATTAATGCATTTAATTATTTGAATAATTCACAGATGCTTGAGCTTTCAAGAAGTTCTTCTTATATCGGTACATTAATCGATGATTTGGTGACAAAAGACATTCAAGATCCTTATAGAATGCTTACTTCGCGCTCTGAGTACAGGCTTTTATTGAGACAGGATAATGCTGATTTCAGACTTACGCCGATAGGACACAAGCTTGGACTTGTCGATGATGCTCAATTTAAGTTGTTTGAAGAAAAACAGGAAAATATTCAAGTTGAGTTGAAAAGGCTTTTTGAAGATAAAATTTCAAACGATGATAAGGAAAAAGTTAATCAGATTTTATCAAAATACGGGGAGAGTATAGAGCGTGGAATAAGGCTTGCAGACTTGCTTAAGCGACCGAATATAGGATATAAAATTCTTCAAGAGATTGACGAAAAAACTAAAAATTTAGATGTTGCAAAAGATGTTTATGAACAGGTTGAAATTTTAATAAAGTACGAAGGTTATATTAAAAGACAAGAAGTGCAGGTTGAGCAGGCAGGCAAGCTTGAAAAATATAGAATTCCTGAAAACATTGATTATTCTTCTATTCAGCACATATCGACAGAAACGAAAGAAAAACTTGCGAAAATTCAGCCAAAAACGTTGGCGCAGGCTTCAAGAATCGGTGGGGTAAAACCTGCAGACATTTCTGTTTTGATGGTAATGATAGAAAAAAATATGATTGCAAAAATTTAGAGGCGACAGTAAAATTTGAATATTTTAAAAAAGATTTTGTCTAAAAATAATAATGAAATAATTTTGGTTGAACAAGGGGATTGGGGCAACGGAATTTTTAATGATAAAAAGACAATTTTAATTATTGGTGTTGTCCATGGAGATGAGATTCAGGGAAAATTTTTGATAGAAAATTATTTAAAGTCCTTGGCTGTAAACGCTGAAAAAAAACAAAATCGCATGTTATTTTTGCCTTGTTTGAACCCTGACGGTTATGAACTAAAAATTCGCCAAAATGCGAACGGGGTTGATTTGAACAGGAATTTTGCGACAAAAAATTGGGGCAGATGTGATGATGAAAAATCCCAATGTTCTGATTATTTTGGCGGCGAAAATCCCGCAAGCGAAATTGAAACAAGATTTGTGCAGGATATTTTAGCGGAATTTTCGCCAGATTTGGTGCTTACAATCCACGCTCCTTTTCGGGTGGTAAATTATGACGGGCCGGCAAAAATTTCGGCAGAAAAAATTGCTGAGATAATGGAGTATCCGCTTCAGGCAGACATTGGTTATCCGACACCGGGAAGTTTTGGAACCTATGCGGGAGTAGAAAAAAATATTTC
>JAEWYI010000013.1 GCA_023395735.1 Cyanobacteria bacterium OH_SFB_17 | reverse complement strand
AAATAAAATGGGGCAAAAGCTATAAATTCGATTTTTCCCAAATTTTGCATTTTACCCCAACTTTATTATAAAAAATATTTTTTCAAAAGTATTACAAAGGCATTATACCTATATTGTTAAAAGTATTTCTTGCCATTTTTTGATAATCAACAGACTGCAAACTTTCAGATTTAACACTAGCAGGCTGCCACTTTGACTCAGAATATGAAGCAATTCCGCGAGATGTACTATCGGAATAAGCCATGGTCGTCTTATTCGGCTTTCTAATCCCCATAAATTTATGAACTATTTCACCTTGAGGGTTTTTAATTATTGTCTCAGTAGCAACGTCACCACCACCCAAATACGCGACGCTTCTAATTTTTTCATTCCCATTTCTCAATGTTTTTATATAACCTGATTGAAGACCATGGGGCGCTTGTTTGCCAAAAGAAAACAATTGCACTGTCTTTTCTATAACACCGTCTGCGCGTTTTAATATGCCGTCTTTCAATAATTTAGAAACTTTGCCTTCCCACAACGCATTAATTCCCATATGAGTTCCACCTTTCGTTTATAACCTTCTTTTATATAAAGGGCGTTGATGAAATTTAGTTGTTAATATAATATACTTTTGTAACAAATATTAACAACGAATTAATTATAAATGCCAAATTTTACGGCGGTTTTGATATATCAAAACCGCCGTAAAATTATTTATTTATGTATTTAATCTGCTTGTGAATTGTTTTCCATTTATCGCGTTCGATTTTTGCTGCGCTTTGGCTTTGTCGATTTATCAAATATTCTTGTTCTTTTTGAACCTTTATATAATTTTTGAGTCTGCCTCGGTCGATTAATCCTTCATTAATAGCCTTTATAACTGCACAATCCGGTTCTGTGGTATGGGTGCAATTACTAAATTTACAAGATTTTGCAAAGTTTTCGATGTCGCTAAATGTCTGACTAATTCCGCAATCCGCATCCCAAAGCTGAAGTTCTCTTATCCCAGGGGTGTCAATAATCAATCCCCCATTAGGTAAAATCAACATTTGCTTGTGGGTTGTTGTGTGTCGCCCCTTATCAATGCCGTTTCGAAGCACGTTCACTTTCATAATTTCTTCGTTTGCAAGATTATTTATCAACGAGGATTTTCCAACCCCTGAAGAGCCCAAAAGCACAACTGTTTTGTTATTTGCGAAATATTTTTGCAAAATTTCAATCCCTTCTGCCGAAATATTGCTGATAGCATGGACGTCTACTCCAAAAGCAACATTTTCTACTTCCAAAATTTTATTCTGCACATCAGATGCCAAATCCGTTTTTGTCAAAACAACCACAGGGGTAGAACCGCTTTGCCAAATTAAAGACAAATAGCGCTCAATTCGTCGTAAGTTAAAATCATAATTCAACGCACAAACGACAAAAGCAAAATCAACGTTACTTGCGATTATTTGCTCCTGTGTCTGTTGGCCTGCGACTTTTCTCGAAAATTTACTTTTTCTTGGCAAAATTTCTTGAATAATAGCTTTATTTTCATTTTTGATAAAATCGAACAAAACCCAATCGCCAACGGCAGGAAAATCTTCGCGAGAGATGCAATTTTTTCTGAATTTCCCTGAAATAAACGCATTAATTTCACCAAATTCAGAGAAAATTTTGTAATTTTCCTTGTATTCAGCACAAATTCTGCCTATTGAAAAAGATTCAACACTGCAGTTTTCAAGATGTTTTTGAAAAAAAACATCAAAACCTATATTTTTTAAATCCATTATAATGATTCCTCTATTATTAACTACTAACAATGCAGAAGAATCACAGAAATTATTTAATTTTTTTCTTGTGATAATCTGCGGTTACAGAGTTATCACTACAATATCCAATTTTTTCAAAAAAATCCTTTCAAATTTATATTATCAGTATAACATTTTTTTTAAGAACTTCAAGCCTTTTGGAATTAATTGTCGATTTCAAAAAGAAAAGTAAAAGACAATACGAGGATTTAAGCGTACCTTATTCATACTCTAATTCTTTAATTTCCTCAATATCAAAATCACTTCCCCAATTTATATCATAATTTTTCAATTTTACAAATTTATTAAATGATGAAAACGACCAATCCTTAACACTCTTGGTATATTGGTGTTTTACTGGGTTAAAATGAATATAATCCAAATGTTTAGATAAATCATTTTCATCTCTGATTAAATGTTCATAAAATCTCCGTTGCCAAATACCTTTTTCTTGTCGGTTCTTCCTGCTTTTACAAATATTTTTATTATCAAATTGATCTTCCACGAAAAAAGAAAAATATTTTTTTATCAATCCAATAATCTTTGAAAACTCCCTAATATTAGCCGGTTTTATTATTAAGTGAAAATGATCAGGTAAAATAACCGAAGCAAAAATTTCAAAATCAAATGTTTCTTTTGTTTTTTTAAAACATTCACGTAATAATTCTATATTTTGTATTAGAATTGGACTACGATTATACGTAACAACAGTTATAAACACATAATTATTTTCAATATAATATCTTTTATAATTTGGCATGAAAAGATTATATCATATTAATCGGTGCGGTTAAATCCGCACCCTACTTTTGACTTTTTACACAAAATTTCATAAAATACATAAATTATCACACATTAAAATAAGCCTGCGACATCACAAAAAAAATGTGTTGACTAAACTGTAGGGTGCGGATTTAACCGCACCTTAGAATAATTATTGAATAAAAAAAGAGACCCCTTAAGGTCTCTTTTTTTATAAATGGTGCGCCACCCGCGATTCCAGCTCAGATGCAGGCGAAAACACGATGTTTGAGCCTCGCAGATGAGGGTATCGGAACGATTAACGCCGATTGTTTTGAGACACTATGTCGAAAAACAATTGCGTTCGTATCGCGGACTGTTTTCGTTGCATGAAAAAAGAGACCTCTTAAGGTCTCTTTTTTATAAATGGTGCGCCACCCGCGATTCGAACGCGGGACCTATCCCTTAAAAGGGGAGTGCTCTACCTGCTGAGCTAGTGGCGCATACTTTTCATCTTTTTAAATTAAACAAGATTCAAGCTTATTTGATTTTCATTCCACGGTAAACTCTGGGGTTTTGGCCAGTGATTTATTCCGTATTACTAGAGTATCAAGAACATGGTTTTTCGTCAACTACTTTTTTTAAAAAAATTCATAATAAGAGCGGATAAAATAAAATTTTATCCGCGTAGCTTTTTATTGTAGTTGAGATAGGAGTTGCAAAACAAGCTTCCAACTTGCTTGTCAGCTTAAGTGTATAAATTTTTTGGCACATTCAAACATTGAGTTTATCAATGCCGAATTTGAATTAATGTTCATTCCGCTTGATTCTAACACCTGCTTCATACGATTTTCCCATAGGGGATAAATTTCGTCTTTAGACAAGTCAAGCACCTGTGCAATCATATTCAATTCTTTGAAATCTATCGGCAAAGGAATTGCGCCTCTTAATACATCGACGACTTCAAGTCTTTTCTTTCTTGGAAAAGATTTTAGAAAACTTACTATGGACAATCCTTTAAGTCTTATGCTATCTTTTAAAAACTCTGTTGATTCATCAAGCAAAATAGGTTCTTGAGGAATTTTATACTCTTCAAATTCTTCTGCATCAATATCCATGACGGTTGCGATTCTTTCAAGAGTAGTTGAGCGTGTTGAAAAAGGAATTGTGTTGTCGATAAGGTTGTAAACATAAGAAAGTGTTACACCTATCATTTCTGCAAAATCTTTTTTATGCAAATTATTGCTTGAGAGAAATTTTGCAACTTTTTGTGAACTTTTCGTCTGTATAATCGGCTTGTTTTTCGTGTTCATTTATTTATCCCCCTCGTTGTGTGTCAAGCTTGTGCCCGATAGAAACCAAATTTTTTTCCGATTGC
>JAEWYI010000112.1 GCA_023395735.1 Cyanobacteria bacterium OH_SFB_17 | reverse complement strand
GCGCACGGCTCATACCCGTGAGGTCGACAGTTCGAATCTGTCCTTTGGTATTTTTGTTTTTTTAAGTCGCCCCACACGGGTTGTTTTCGTTCCTCAAACCTCCATCCAAAACCTGACATTTAGTCAGCTTTTACGCAGAGTCCTTCCGTGAGGTCGACAGTTCCGCGCTGATGATTTTATTCTGCTCATTCTTCGCAGTTAAAATCTATCAGTCAGACCCGTCAATCATAAGCTCAGACCTCGCCTTGATTGTCGTGCGAATCTGTCCTTTGGTATTTTGCTTCTTTTTCTGTTTTTTGCATCAAAAGACCAATAACTTTAGAGTTATATTTTGGTTATTAAATAATGTAAATATATTTGTTCAAATTAGCAAATATATTATTTTGAGTTTTTATACTTAGGTATAATAATTTACTCGGATTGTGTATGCTAATTAAAAAGGTCATCTTAAAAATATTTAAATTTACTAATAATGGTGAGCAAAAATTTGCACACAAAATTAAAAATGATTTCGTAAGAAGTCCTAACACCGATTGTGTTGTTTCAACTTCAAATATATTTACAAAAAATTTAGAAGAGCTTAAAGATAAAGATGGGAAGGCTATACTTAATTATTATAATATAAGTATAATAACTGAATCAGCAAAAACTCCTGAACAAGCTCGATTGAAACTGAATTTTGCAAACGATACGTTAAAATTTAAAGATAAAAACAATAATCTTATATTTGATGGTTTTGATATACAAACAATGGTAACATCGGCAGATACAATTGAACAAGCTAAATTTAAATTAGATTTTACAAAAGAGCTTTTAAAATTTAAAAATGAGAATGGTGATTCCATATTAAATGGTTCTGATATTAGTATTATAGTAGCATTAACAGATACTCTTGAAAAAGCTAAAATAAAATTAGATTTGACCAAAATGCTTGTTCAATTAAAAAATAAGATGGGTCAACCTAGATTACATAATTATGATATTAGCAATATAGTGCCATCAGTAGACACGCCAGAACGGGCAGAATTAGCAGAAAATCTTGTAAAAATAGTGGATATGGATGGTAAAGCTAAATTTATATCCAGCTTTATAAGTGGAGTGGTAAAATCGGCAGATACACCTGAAAAAGCGAAATTCAAATTAGATTTGATACAAAATCTTACACAATTTAAAGACAAGAAGGGTATAGCTATATTTAATCTTGATGCTATGTACAAAATAATATTATCTGCAAAAACCCCAGAACAAGCTAAATTTAAATTAGATATGTTAAAAAATCTGGAAACATTTGTAAATAAAAAAGGTGAAGCAAAATTTAAGCCTAAAGAAATGACGGAGATTGCTATATTAATAGAGACTCCAGAACAAGCTCAGTTGGTAGTAAAACTTGCAAAATTGGATGCTATTTATAGATCAGGATTTAGTATTGATGCTATAAAAGACACAGTAAAATTGGCAGACACCCCTGAAAAAGCTCAATTAGCAGGTGGTCTAACAGAACAATTAAATGCAAACGGAGACCCTAAATATAACGTGCAATATATTTTAGAAAAAGTGAAATCAATGGGGACAATTGAAAAAGCTTAATTTTAATTTATATAGATTAATCTCAAATTATTTCTTTGCAATAAATATAGTATTAAATTATGAGGATTTTTATATGAGTTGTTTATGCTTGCAGATACACTTGAAGTTAGCTATTTTTCGTTAACTAATATTGATTAAGTATGCAGTGTGCATTTTTTTACACCAACTATTTATGAACTTTTTTTATAATTTTTTCTAATGCACCTTCGCCGCTAATCGGCAAACAATATTTATAATCATCAATTTTCACAAAAACGCCGGCTAAAAGTGGGTTTTCATTGAACGGTAAACCCAAAGGAAATGTACCTTTTAATTTTTTTCCGCTTTTGACAATAGGATTTTTTGAATCAACAGCGATAAAGTTAGATTTTGTTAAATGTTCACCAATGTTACTGTAAGATTGGTCGAATCCGCCGATTACAAACATACTCCCCACTGAAAGATTTGATCTTAAATTTTGCACCAACCTCGATTCCTGTGCTTTTGTAAGATATGGCACAGCATTTCTGAACAAGACAACGGAATCCTTTGGAAATTTTTTTGCTGTATTTTGAACGACATCAGCAGACTCAAATTTTACTAAATCTTTTAAAATTCCTTTTACTTTATATTGTTTAATTTCATAATTATAAGCTCCAAAAACTTTTTCAGTAGGAATATTTGCTTCTTCTATAATATCTTTAATATTAATTCCTGTGTTTTTCAAAAATTTATTAATCATAGGAATATCAATTGTTTTTCTTAGCCCAATTATACCTTGATTGTTTTTTTCTATCCTTGCTGAATCAATATCTTTAGCTATTATTGAAAACTTTTTTGCTTTTTCTATCCCCATAGATTGAATCAACTTTAAGGCAATCGTATAAGATTCAGAACCATCAGAACAACCATAGCAATAAATTTTAGCACCTTCAGGATACCTATTCGCAACTTCTTCTATTAATTTATTCCAATCAATATCCTGCCTTGCAAAGTCAGTGTGCAGCCAGTTATAAACTTTATTCCCCTTAGCCATTTTTTGCCTTGTTGTGCCAAAGGTGGTTTGATTATTGTATTGTAAGCTTTTTACTAACATTTAAAATCCTTATTTGCATATTAAAAAGCAAAACATAAATTTTGTTGCTAGTGATAAAAAAGCAAAAATTTTACAGCTGAGAAGGGGAGAAAAAAGCGATGAGGTATTGTGCTTTGCTCTTTTTGCTATGTTCATTGCCCACCAATATTAAACCATTCGAACTTTTTATTGGTGGGCAAACACATAAATATTTGTGAGGTCTAATAATTAACCCCTATTTGCTCACCCTACTTGCTAAAAGTCAGTTTAATACAAAAGAATAATGCACAAATTGAATGTAAATTTATTTATACTTTTACTCAATATTTAATTGTTTTAACTTATAATATACGAAGATAATGATTAATGAGGCTAATTCAATGTTTGCCAATTCTATTTCAAATTTTAAGTCTAATACAAAAAACAATACTACTGGTCAAAAATTCAGGTTTAATGAAATAAAATTTAATTCTCTAATATTATTTCAGGATGAATTTATTAAAAACTATAAACCTACTTTCAAAGGGGCTCCGCCAAAGAATCCAATGCATAACTTGCAAAAAGTTATTAATGATGCAATGGATTCAAAATTAATTTTAAGCTTAAAAAGTAATATTATAGAAAAAATGGCTAAATTTTTAGAACAAAAAAACAAACCCCCTTTTATAATTGCTGTTGGCGGGGAGCCCGCTTCTGGTAAAACAAATTTTGCCCAAAATGTTCTAGCCATTAATTCAGACTTATCTAACAGTAATAATATTACACTTATAAATTGTGACAATTATTACGAAGACTTAACTAGACAATTGCAAACTTATGGTGATTATATGGGAATTTTAAAGAGTGGCTATGACCCGCATAATCCTAAAACACAAGATTTAAGTTTGTTAAAAAAGCATTTAATTTCATTAAAAAAGAAAGAAGCAATTTTAATACCTGATTATGATTTTGCTTCCTGCAGATCCACCCCAAATAGTATAAAGCTTAATCCTAATAAAATAATTTTATACGAGGGAATATTTGCACTAAATTCGGAATTTAAAAGCGTAAGTGATTTGAAAATTTATATAGAATCTCCTGCTAACGTTATTAAACAACGCTATTTACAAAGAGCCGTATCAAGAGGGAAAGACGAAACAACCGCAAAAATGCTTCTTGATGATCTTTCTCAGAGCACTGAAAAATATATTTCATCAACAAAAAAAAATGCAGATATCGTCATTAATGGAACTAGCAAAAACAATTGTTTAGCAGAAACAATGAGACAAATATATTCTTTATTCCCCCAATAATCTGTAAATTACTTGGCAGATTATATAGTCCGTAGGGTGCAATTATTTGCACCGAAATGCAGGGTGAGCCGACTATCCCACCAATTTTCCCTCACCCTTATAAATGTCCTCTCACGAAACCTGACATTTAGTCAGCTTTCGCTCGGCAGAGTGCTCATACGCCACAATTGGTGGCTATGAGCAGCCATGATAAGTATAAAGCCCGTGTCAATTCTAAAATAATACATATTAAAAGAGACTAGATAAATCTAGTCTCTTTTAATATGGGCCATCCTGGACTCGAACCAGGGACCTCACCCTTATCAGGGGTGCGCTCTAGCCACCTGAGCTAATGGCCCATAAATATTTCGGTCAAGTTCTAGAGTAACATGGACAAATTTAAAAATCAAGC
>JAEWYI010000033.1 GCA_023395735.1 Cyanobacteria bacterium OH_SFB_17 | reverse complement strand
ACGGAGTAAAAAGTTTGACAGAATTGATTAAACTTCCACTGATAAGTTTTATTGTAACTTCTTTTAACTATGAAAAATATATAGTTAAAACGCTTGAGAGCATAAAAAATCAGACTTACGAAAACATCGAAATTGTAGTTATTGATGACAAATCGAGCGACAATTCTGTAGAGATAATAAAAGATTTTGCAGTTAAAAATCCTGATTTGAAAATGAAATTAATTGAGCACAAAGAAAATCTTGGGCAGATGGCTGCAATTCAGACGGGTTTAAAATATTCTAACGGTCAGTTTGTCTGTTTTATAGATTCTGATGATGTTTTGGTGAAGGATTATGCCAAAACTCTTTTGAGGGTGCATCTTTCGACGAGTGTTGCTTTTGTTTCAGGGCAACTTTTGGAAATCGGAGAAGATGATGAAATTCACACAACTTATTCAGTTTCATCATTCCAAAAAGAAAAATCTTTTGAACTGAAGACGATAGAAGAGCTTTTAAAAATAGATGTAGACAACGTTGATTTTAAGGTCTTGACATTGAAGGAAGCTCCTTTTGGCGGTTGGCACTGGTCTGCAATGAGCGCGAATATGTTTAGAAAATCTGCATTAGAGCTTTTTGTGAATTATGATTCGCCGCAAGAGTGGAAAATTTGTCCAGACAAATTTTTGTTAAATTTCGCTCATCTTATAGGCGGCTCCGCAATTGTTTTTGCGCCTATTGTGGGATACAGAAGACATTCTCAAAATGCGGGGTGCTCAAGGCTTGTTTGTGGTTGCAAAAGGTATAATAATGACGAAATAACAAAAATAAATATTCAGAATAATAAAAAAATAAGAAGAGATACGATAGATTTTATTAAAAAGAACAAAAAAGAATTTGAAAAATCTCTTGGTAAAAGAAATATAAATGCTATTTTGAGGGCAATTTATTTTTCTTATTTGCAAATAGATTTTAAAAAAGTGTTTTCTTGTTTGTTTAAAGTTTAAAACCACAGGCAAGATTTCAGTATAACCAATATCTCAGATAATTCAATAACCCTTTGCTCACCTATTTTGAGGATTGTTTTTTTATAAGTGCATGATATACTGTATAAAAATGAAAGACGAGGTAACAAATGAGTAAAAAAAGCAATTTAAGTTTTGGTTTAGGACTTTTGGCAGGAGTTATCGGCGGAATTGTTGCAGGAGTACTTTATGCACCTGAAACAGGCGACAGCTCAAGAAAAAAACTTAAAGAAGTTATAACAGATTTGGCTGAAAAACATTCACCAGAGGTAAAGGAAGCTAAAAAACAAGCTCTTGAATCTATGGATTTGGTTAAATATAAACTAGAAAGACAGTTTAGAAAATTAAACCACATGTTAAAATCAAAAAAATTACAAAAAGCAAAAGAGCTGGAAGATATAGAATACGATTTCAACTAGTTCCCTAAAATTTAGAAAGGAAAAACATGGAGACATCTAATATAATCCTCAACCATGGATTGAGCTTTTTGGCAATAGCAACAGGATTTATACTGATTCTAGTCGGCGGATTTTTGATAAAACTTTTGATTGATTTATCAAAATTAGCAAAAAATCTTGATGAGACAACGACCGTTGTAAAATCAGAGATAGTTCCGACTCTTCAAGAATTAAACAAAACATTAAAAAGCGTTAATTCGATAGCAGAAAACGCTGACAAACAAGTTGACAGCTTAGGAAAGTTTATCGACAATATTCTGGGCATTGGAAGCTTAACTTTTGTCAGAGCAAAAAAACTTTCTAGTGGACTCGTTAAACACATTGTTCAAGGAATTGTTACCTTAATTAAACTCTTCCTTAAAAAATAACAACAAAGGAGAAAAATATGGCATCAGCAGGAAAATTTTTAGCAGGTTTCTTGGTAGGCGGCACACTTGGCGCTCTTGCAGGAATCCTTTTGGCACCTCAATCAGGTGAAGAAACAAGAGAACTTTTATGTGAAACATCAAAAGATGTTGCAAAAAAAACTGACAGAACAGTAAAAGAAATTCAAGACAAAGCTGAGACCGTTGTTTCTGATATGCAGAAAAAAGGCGATGAAATAATGGCAAAAATTCAAAATCTTATTGACAAACAAAAAGTTGAAGAGGCTTAATCTAAAATTATTTTTTAAAACGAATCGGCGATTTAATAATCGCCGATTCGTTTTTTTAAGAAATTAATTTAAAAAATCTACCAAGGATAATCATCTTTTATTTGCCAGCCGTCAAATTGTATGAGAGCTCCGCAGTACAGTCCTGCTTGCCCATTAGCATTTTTATTGCATTTATACATTTCATCTGTAGTGAATCTGGTTCTTGTATAGATACTATTCTCATTCCCGATAAAATTTATTCTGTTGTTGTAATTTAGTGCTCGTAGAAAAAATATATCTTTGCCTGTAACGTTTGGTTTTTTTGCTCCATTTATATCTACAACAATATCGAGTATCGTGGCTGCATTGTTATAGAAAAATACACTTGTTCCGTCATTTAAGATTATATTATATGTGTTTAACGAAGAATAGAATGAGGATGCATTATTGAGCCAGTAAAAAGGATAACTCTTGCAATCGTCAGAAGTGTGTATTCCGCAGTTTTTCTGAACTGAAAGATAAGGTAAAAAATATTTTTCTACTGCAAGCTTTAAATCTGAATATCCCCAACCAGATGTCGGGCCGTTTTCGTCGTTTTGGGTTGATTGTTGAAGGGCTTGAGAAAATGTTGAATAGACTTTTTTAAGTTGTTCAACCGTTTGTTGTTTTTGGTAGTTAGAAATTAGCGTTGGTATTGTCATAGCCGCGACAATTCCAATTATACCAAGAGTTATTAAAACTTCTGCTAAAGTAAAAGCCTTTATTTTTTTTAAAGAATTATTTTGCATATTTAGATTTTATCATATTTTTGAAAACAAAACAATAATTGCTTTTGCTATGTTTTTGTTTGAGATTAGGGGTTCTCTAAATTTACATTTTGTCAGAAGTTTTTAAATTATGATATAATATCCACATGAAAAGAGTTTTGATTGGTTTATTTTTTTTATTGATTTTTAACGGAAGTGCTTTTTCTGCGGATTTTTATTCTGTCGGCGTTGACGCTTTTAAAAAAGGTGCATATGACAAATCAGCTTCAAACCTTGAACATGCAGTTAGGATTAATCCCAAAAACGTTAATGCAAGATATTATTTGGCGCAAGTTTATATTTTACTCGGCAGAAATTCTGATGCAGTAAACCAGTACAACAGAATTATTATACTTGCTCCAAGCTCTGATGCAGCTATTCTTTCACAAAAAGGGCTTGCTCTTATGGTTGCGCCAAGCAATGTAAAGGGGCTTTCGATTCAGGATGAATATTCGGCTTATAAGGACAATTATATCGATTATGTAATGACAAGTGATGGCAAAATCGAGCGCTGGGCTTCGTTTCCTTTGAGTGTTTATATTGAGCCTAAGGCACAAAAAGAATATGTGAAAAAGGCATTTGAACAGTGGCGAATAAAAAGCAAAAATCTAGCGCGGTTTGCGTATGTGCAAA
>JAEWYI010000102.1 GCA_023395735.1 Cyanobacteria bacterium OH_SFB_17 | reverse complement strand
GGGAGGCGATGCGACGATTTAAGATAAAAACAAAAATTTATATAATTCTAAACTTCTAATCCTCTAACTTATCACCTCATAACCTAATAAGCTGCCAAGCTTCTAAGCCTCTGAACATCCAACCTTTGGCCTTTCCAAGCTTCCAAACTTCTGAGCTGCTGATTCTCAAAAAACATCAAGTTTCGGTGGGCTGAAGCCCACCCTACAGCTGGGGCGGTTAAATCCGCACCCTACTGCTAATCCTCTGTCCTTCAATCTCCCAAAACCCCAACTTATAATCTCATAACCTGCAAAGCTTCTAAACCTCTGAGCCTCCAAACTTCCGAATCTCCTCGCTTCCATTTCAACCATTGTTATGATAAAATTGCGCTATGAATAAATATTTTATTGATGCAGGAACAACTTATTCCAAAATAATAGAATTAACCTCAGACTCTTTTTGTGAAACACAAAACAGTTTAGGCTCTGTTGTAAAAAAAGAAGAAAACAAAAATTATTACATTTTGCCTTCAAAGCTTTTGAAAAAGCTTGATTTACGATTTGAAAAAGCTTGCGGCCACATGGGCTCAATCAAATCAGTTGCAAATAAAGCTGAAAACGAAGTTATTGCGCTTGCTAAAGGTTGCGAAAAATATGTTTCAGATGATGTTACGGTTTTGGATTTAGGAAGCAGAGATGCAAAATGGATTCGTTTTGTCGACGGCAAGTTCAAAGATATGGACTGGAACACCTCTTGCGCCAGCTCAACCGGAGCAACAGTTGAAATGCTTTTGAAGTTTTATGATGTTGAGCTTTCTCAATTAAGCTTTTCTGATGAAAAATTCCCTGTTACATGCGGAATTTTTGGATTAGAAAGAATAATGGATGATATTTCTAAAGGCGCTGAAGCAAGCGAATCTATCTCAAAATTTATCCACGGACTTGCATACAACGCGTGGAGTTTTTCAAGAAAACCCAAAAAAATATTTTTATCTGGCGGGTTTTGCGACAACGAATGTTTTGTAGAATCGCTAAAAACGTACTGCGAAGTAGAGCCTCTTGGAAGATTTTTATTATGCGAAGGGCTTATTGAATTGGGAGCCGAAAATGAAAACTAGAAAAGAAACAGGTGCAAAAGGTGAGAAGCTTGCTCAAGATTATCTCAAAAATATCGGTTATGAAATTATTGATGTAAACAAGCACTTTTCTAGATTTTGCGAGATTGACATTATCGCAAAAGACAAAGATACGATTGTTTTTGTCGAGGTTAAAACCCGTTCTTCTGAAGCCTTAGGCAGTCCTTTAGAGGCAATAACAAAAAACAAACTTGAAAATATAAAAATAGGCGCATTTAGCTATTTACAAGAAATAAATTTTAACTATAAAAAAATTAGAATCGATGCAGTTTCCGTGATTTTGTTTCCAAAAATAAAGATAAATCATCTAAAAAATATTTCGTGATATACTAAATGTATGAAACAAGAAGTATTCCGCAAATGTATCGGATGTTTTGAGTCTAAAAACCGCGAAGAAATGATTAAAATTACGCGCGAACATGAAACGGGCGAAATATTTATTAATCCAAATTCAAAAATATTTGGCAGATCCGCATATCTTTGTTATAATAATTCTTGTATAGAAAAGGCTTTGAAAAAAAATAAACTTGCAAAATTTCTAAAAGCAGGTTTTGACGAAGACTTTAAAGAAAAGTTAAAATTTATTGGATTGAATTTATGATGTAGTTAAAATTAACAGATAGGAAAATAATAGATGAGTTTAGACAGTATTAGAGTAAATGAATTAGCAAAAGAGCTAAATCTTTCAAACCGAGAGATTTTAGATAAGTTTGCCCAGTTGTCAATTCCTGTAAAAACTCACTCAAGCACTGTTACAGTTGATCAGGTTCGCCGATTGAAAGAATTTATTGCCGCAGGTTCAAAAATTGAAACAAAAAAACCAAAAGCATTTATCGTAAAAAAAGCAAAAGCAGAAACTTCTGAAGGCGGAAAAGAAGAGAGAAGAGAAGTTGTAAAAGAAGCTTCTAAAGAAGAATTTAAAAAAGAAGAAATTAAAAAAGAAAGACACGAAGATGAAAGACATTCATCTCGTCCAAAAGTTGAAGTTGTAAAAAAAGTTCCTAACAGACTTGAAATCGTGAGAAGAGCTCCTAGACCTACTGAAAGAGTCCAAAGAGAAGGTGGCAGACCCGAAAGGTTTGACAAAAGACCAGCACCTGCTCCTCAAAATCGTCCTCCGTTCCCTCAAAGACCTGCGACTGCAGACAAAGATACTACCGGAGAGAAAAAGCAACCAATTCAAAGACATATAATTCCGCAAGAAATTTACGACAACAAAGGTGGAATTAAAAAGAAAGTTGAAAAAAAGAAAGAAAAAACTTTCACAACTAAAGAAGAAGAACAAGAAAGAATTTCACTGGAAAAAGCGGCAGCTCAAAAACATAAAAAAAGACAACACAGAGACGACATAATTGAAGAAGTCACAAAAATTGTTGTTAACAGAGCGATGACAATCAGTGAGCTTTCTGTAAAAATTCAAAAAACACCTGCTGAAATTGTTAAGTTTTTAATGATGCAGGGAGTCATGGCAACAGTAAACCAACTGATAGACGTTGACGTTATCAAAAAAGTTTGCGCTGAATTTGAGTTGGAAGTTTTGGATGAAGATTTAGAAGCTTTCATGGAAGAAGAGCTGGCTAAAGAACAAAAGAATAAAGCATTGCTGGCTGTTGACAAAAAATTATTGAAGCATAGAGCGCCTGTTGTAAGTATCATGGGGCACGTTGACCACGGTAAAACAACACTGTTGGACAGCATTAGAGCTTCAAAACACAAAATTGTATCCACCGAAGTCGGTGGAATTACACAATCAATCGGTGCTTACACGGTTGATGTGAATAAGAAAAAAATTGTTTTCATAGACACCCCTGGTCACGAAGCTTTTACAGAAATGCGTGCCAGAGGTGCAAAAGCTACAGATATTGCGATTTTGGTCGTAGCGGCAGACGATGGAATTATGCCTCAAACTATTGAAGCAATCAACCACGCAAAAGCGGCTGAAACTCCTATTATTGTTGCTGTAAACAAAATTGATAAACCTGGATCTGATCCTGACAGAGTATTGACTCAATTGACTGAACACGGACTTGTTCCTGAAGAATGGGGCGGAGAAACGATTGTGGTTAAGGTTTCAGCTTTAAATGGTACAGGTATTGATGAATTATTAGAATACATCTTGCTATTGGCAGAAATGGCTGAGCTAAAAGCTAATCCGAAAGCGCACGCTTCTGGAGTAGTAATCGAGGCAAATCTTGACAAAGGAAAAGGCCCTGTTGCTACACTTTTGGTTCAAAACGGAACGCTTAGAATCGGAAACTGTATTGTTGTAGGTAGTGTCGGTGGACGTGTTAGAGCACTTTTATCAGACGCCGGCGAAAGAGTTGTAAAGGCTGAACCTTCAACTCCTGTTGAAATCCTCGGACTTACAGAAGTTCCTCAAGCTGGAGATCATTTTGAAGTAGTTGACAATGAAAAAGCAATGAAGTCAATTGTTGACAAGCGCAAAGAAAACGAACGTAACAGACGTCTTGATTCAATGCTTCCTGCTCACCTCAGAAGAGAATCAGCAAGCGGGGATGAAGACAAAACGCAACTTAACCTTATTATCAAAGCAAATACTCACGGTTCTGCAGAAGCTGTTTCACAAGCTGTCGGTCAATTAGAATCAAAAGAAATTGCTACAAAAATTATTCACGTTGGAGTTGGTGATATCTCAGAAGCAGATGTTATGCTTGCTTCTGCCAGCGGAGCTATAATCTTAGGCTTCGGCGTAAAAGAAGACTCAAATGCCCTTGCTGCATCTGAAAGAGAAGGCGTAATAATCAAAAAATACGAAATTATTTATCAAATCCTTGAAGATTTAGAAAAGAAAATGCTATCCCTTCTTCAACCTGAAATCAAAGAAGTTGCTCTCGGGAAAGCAGAAGTCAGACAAGTATTTACTATCGGCAAGACAACAAAAATCGGCGGATGCTATGTTATCGAAGGTAAAATCGTTAGAAGCAAAGCAGCAAAGGTTATCAGAGGCGGCGTAGAAATATTTAAAGGCCAAATTGACCAACTTAAACGTTTCAAAGATGACGTCAAAGAAGTTGCAACAGGTTTTGAATGCGGTATTTCTTTTGCAAAATTCAACGACCTTCAAGAAGGCGATATAATTGAAGTTTCAACAACAGAAGAAGTTGAAAGAGTAAGTTTAGACTAATAAAAACAGTCAAAGATTAACCATTTGTCAGCTAATCTTTATTTTGAATACTTCTATATTCCTGTTATAATATTGTCGTTAGACTAAAAGGATAAAAAAATGACTTTAAGAAACGAACGCGTTAGAAAAACTTTAATGAAAGAGATTGCTGATATTTTGCAAAAAGATATCAAAATTGATGGCTTAGTTTCAATTATGGATGTCGAGGTTGCGCACGACAACTCTTTTGCAAAAGTTTTTTACAGCGTTTTTGGAAGTGAAGAACAGAGACAAAAAGCGGTTGAAATAATTGAAAAAAGCACTCCTAAAATCAGATACGAAATAGGAAAAAGAGTCCGCCTAAGATTAACTCCCGAGCTTAGATTTGTATTGGACGAATCCATTGAGCGCGGAGTAAAAGTTACAGAATTGATTAACAAAATTTCTCGCGGAGAATTATAATATAAATGTTTGGATTTTTAAATATTTACAAACCGACGGGAATGACCTCCCATGATGTTGTTGGGTTTTTAAGAAAAATCACTAAAATAAAACAAATTGGACACACTGGAACTTTAGACCCTTTCGCTGAGGGCGTTTTGCCAATTGCAATCGGCAAAGCAACCAGATTAATAGAGTTTTTGCAAGATGACAAAGAATATTTGGCAGAAATTTCTTTTGGACATTCCACAACCACATACGACAGAGAAGGTGAAGTTATTTTTGCTGAACAGCCAGTCAAAAAAGTGGAATTAGAAATGTTAAAAGAAGCCCTAAAGCTTTTTGAGGGTGAAATATCACAGGTTCCGCCAATTTATTCTGCAATAAAAGTTAAAGGGAAAAAATTATACGAATACGCTCGAGAAGGCAAAGAAGTTGAGATTGAATCGAGAAAAGTTTTTATAGAAAAAATAGAGCTAAAATCTTTTGATGCTGAAAAACAAACTGCAGAAGTTTTGATAAAATGCTCCAAAGGTACATATATTCGATCTATTGCCCACGATTTGGGTCAAAACTTGGGATGCGGAGCTTATTTATCGAAGCTTGTCAGAACTCAAGCGGGCGATTTTTTAGTAGAGAAAACTGTTGATTTAGAAAGTTTGAAATCATTGTTGGATGTAGAAAAAAACCTTATCTCACCTTTAGATGTTTTACCGCTTGAAAAAATCGAAATTGATGATGAAGAACATTCAAAAGTCTTAGTCGGAATGCCTATAAAAATTAATGATAATAAATATTTACAGCTTACACAAAAAAAAGAAAACAATTTTGTTCTTTTGATTTATAATAAAGCTGTGAGTGCCATAGCAAGAGTTGATGGCGATTATATAAAGGTAAAAAAGGTATTTGAATGATGAAAAAATTAATATTATTAATGGCATTTTTTGTTTTTACGGCAAGTTCTTCTTTCGCCGCATGCAATTATGAAAAAATGTGTGTAAATTCGGGTAAAACTTCCCTCGGATTTACGAAATTTGTCACAAAGTATACAGGTACAACCTTTTTAGCAGAAAAAGCAGCTGAAAAGATTATTAAAAAAGAATTGAAAAAAGAAACTGGAACAGTCTTTGATGTTGATTTAAAAACCTTTAGCGCAAACGATTTGTTTAGCGGAAGATTTAAATCTTTAAAAATCAAAGCACCACATGTTTCAGCTGATGGCGTATATCTTTCCAATGTTAATATCCAGACTCTTTGCGATTACAATTCAATAAACTATAAATCAAAACCGATGAAATTCAGAGAAAATATGGTCTTGAGCTATTACTTTGAACTTTCAGACAGCGACTTTAAAAAAACAATAGCGCAAAGTTCTCTGCTTGATAAAATTAACAATTTAAATCTTTCTGCACTTGGAATATCTGTTTTTCAGATAAAAAATTCTAATGTCGGAATAGTTAATAATAAAATAAATTTTTCGGCAAAAGCTGCAATGTTTGGAATGCCAAGCGCTTTGAACCTTAATGCAAGTGCAGATGTTAAAGTTGTTAACGGCAAATTCACCACCGCAAAAGTTGACGTTCCAGGCTTTTTTGACGATATTGACGTAAGCGAATATTTAGTATTACTCAACACATTTGACCCGCTGAATTTTTCTGTTAATCTATTAGATAATGCCGGAGCTAAAATTCAAATTAAAAATTTTAAGGTAATCAATAATAGAATAGTGGTTAGCGGCATAGTTTTCTTCCCTAAAAACAATTAAGAAAGAGGCAAAGTATGAAGTGGCAAAAAGTAGCGATAGCGGCGTTGGTTGTAGGTACTTTAACTTATATTAAAGTAGCATATTTCCCGGGAGAAAGAGTTACTCCTCCTGAAGAAATTCAACAGACTGAACCTACTAATGTTGTTGATGCTGAAAAAAAATCAGACGAACAAGCCTTAAAATCTTATGTGAACATTTATTTTATTGGACAAAACGAAAATAAAGAAGAAATATATAAAGTAGTCAAAAGGCCTTATGACGCACAAAAAGATGGGACAAAAATTAAAGCATCCATTAAATATTTGCTTGAAGGGCCAACAAAAGAAGAGCGCTCGAGCGGAATATATTCAGAACTACCCAAAGGAGTAAAACTTATATCAGTAAAAGAAACTCCTGAAAAAATAATTGTCGATTTGAGCTCTAATTTTGAACAAGGCGGCGGCACAGACGGACTTTACAAAAGAATTTATCAATTGATTAAAACCGCAAAGAAAAACACAACAACAAATGTGTATCTTTATATAAATGGAAAACAGGCGGATGTTGTAGGAGGCGAAGGGATTATGATTAATCAACCGCTTTCTGACAGATCATTGGACGAATAATAAAAATGCAAGAAAAAGATATTGATTATTACCTAAATTTAGATTGGACTTTAATCGAAGGTGAAGACTTAGATTTCAACGGAAATCCTTATTTTTACATCGAAATCAAAGAAATTCCGACATTTGTTTTTTGTGCAAAAACAATTGAAAAAGCACGCGAAAATTACAAGATTCAATTAAAACTTTCGATTATGCTTATGCTTGAAGACGGCGAGAGCATAAGAGAACCTGGAGATGATGAGGAAGAAATTGACTGGGAAAGCCTTTGTCCATAAAATTTGCTAATCTTTTAGTTCAACAACACCAATAGGAATAGATTTTAGATTTTCTGATATCCAAAACTCTTCTCCCAAATTTTTAAATTTGTCCTCAACGACAAAAAAAGTTGAGCCTGAACCTGACATGATTGAATTTAGTGATGAATTTTTTATTTCTCTAAGCTCTTTATAATCATCTATAACCGCATATTCCAAATCATTGTGCAAATATTTCTCAACAGAAATTTTGCCTTTTTTCAAAGCTTCGACTACTTTCATCGTCATATTTTTATTTGGTTTTTGTTTTAAAACAGAAAATTTTGTATAAGCCTCTTTTGCGCTTATTCCAATATTTTTCGGCTTAATTAATTGCAAATTAAACTCCTGAAACGGCAGCGTTTGAAGTATTTCTCCTCTGCCTGTTGTTAGCTGGCAGCCACCTTCCAGGCAAAAGTTCAAATCTGAGCCTAGTTTTGCACAAATTTCATGAAGTTTTTCAGACGAAACAACATTGTTGAATAGTTTATTCAAACCATACAAAGTTCCTGCAGCATCGGTGCTTCCACCTGCAAGACCTGCTGATATCGGAATATTTTTTTCTATATGAATTGAGATTTTGTATTTTTGAGGACCGGAGTTATCCCCTTCTCCTCTTTCCTCACCCTCCACGGGAGAGGAGGACAATGCGGCGCTGGATTTTAAACTCCCAACTTCTTGTGCTCCTTGTTCTATCTCCAATTCGTTTTTTACATAACCTATAAACCTTTCGTTATCAAAATTATTAATAAATCCTGTACTATTAATCTCTTCTTGGTTTTTAATAAATTTTTCTATTTTAATATTTTCAAGATTTTCTGATTTGTTATCTTCAACTACATCATAACTGTTAATGGTTATACTTTTAAAAATTTCTGGAGAACAGCTTTGCTCCCCTCCCCACTTGTGGGGGAGGGGTTGGGGGAGAGGGGGTTCAATATTTAATTTGCAATAAATATATTCCAAAACCGCCTCTATATTTTCAAAAACATCATTATTATAAATTCTCAAAACAGAGAATCCTTGTGATTTTAGAAAATTATCACGCTTTTTATCATATTCGATTTTTTCTAATTCAAGATGTCCTGAACCGTCTAATTCTATTATTAATTTTTTTTCGAAACAAACGAAATCGACTATGTACTTCCCGATTGGGACTTGTCTTTTGAATTTTAACCCCATAAACCTTTTTGCACGAAGAAAATACCATAAAATATTTTCTGGCACTGTTTGTTCTTTCCTTAATTTTTTAGCTCTTGTTAAAATAACTTGTTTGAATTCATCAGGTAAGTTTTTTTTGGGAAAACAGTCATCATTTATATTTACGACACTACTTGATAAAGCCTCATCTACAAAAAGTTTTGCGGCTTTGTAAACAAGATTTTTTTCATTATATGGAATTTCATCACTTGTTCCTGAAAGTTCAATTATGAATTCGTTACTTTTTTCAATCTGTATTGTCAATATATCGAAAAGATTAATCGTCTGCATAACGCTTTGAATGTTGTGAAAACCATCTTCGCGCTTATTCAAAATTTCTAGAGTAAGATTTATTTTAGCAGGACATTTTATCTTGATTTGGTTTAATTTATTTTCCATTTTTTAAAAGTTCCTCTGACAATTGTCCGAATTTTTCAATAGAAACAGTTTCGCCCCTTGCATTTTCATCTAATCCAACAGCCAATAGCGATTTTTGTATATTTTCTTTTGAAAACCCACCTGAAAGCAAGCAATTTTTAATGTTTTTTCTTCTTTGCGCAAACGCGGCCTTAATAGTTTTTCTAAAATGTTTGTAATCTGAAAGCTCTAAAAGTGGAGTTTTTCTCACTTTTAATTTGACTAAAGCAGAATCAACTTTTGGACTAGGATAAAAACTTTTCTTACCAACCACTTTTATTATTTCACAATCTGCCCAGAATTGAGATAAAATTGACAACAGTCCGTATTGCTTGGATGGACTTTTCTCGTTTGCTACAAGCCTTTGAGCAACTTCAAGCTGAACCATCAATATTATTTCTGATATTTTTGCCCTGTTTGAATTATTCAAATCATCGATTTCACCAAGAAGATGAGCAATAATAGGACTTGTAATGTAATATGGAATATTTGCAATTACCTTAAACTCATCACAATCCAAATCACTCAACTGAGTTTTCAAAATATCTTTATGAATAATTTGAAGATTGTCACAAGGAAGTTTATTCAACTCTTTTATCGCATCTTCATCAAGTTCGACTGCAACAACTTTTCGGGCATGCTCCACCAATTGTTCAGTTACAAATCCAACGCCTGGTCCTATTTCTAAAACGCAATCATTTTCACCTAAATCTGCATGCTCAATAATAGTGCTTATTGCAGCACAATCGACAAGGAAATTTTGTCCCAGTCTTTTTTTAGTTCTGAATTTTTTTGCTCTAGTTACGTAGTCCATCTTACTAATATATAATAATACAAACAGGCTAATGTTTTTTTAAATATTCTCTGATATCTTAAAAGATGTTATAATTGTTTACGAGGGCATGGGGTTTTTATGTTAGTAAAAGATGAATCAAGCGAAAAAGTAACAACAAGGGCTATTTTAAAATCGTTCAAAGATGGTTTTAAACCGCAAGAAAAACATAGTGTTGGAATTGAGTTTGAAAGATTACCAATTTCGTCTAATGATTTCAAGATGATTGACTATTCAAGCGAAAATGGAATTTATGATTTGTTAAGAACTTTTGCAAAGCTTGATGGCTGGGAATTTTTAACAGACGATTACAATATAATCGGATTGAAGAAAAATAAAGACAGAATAACCTTGGAACCCGGATGCCAGTTTGAGCTAAGCCTTGAGCCGGATAAAAAAATCGGCGAAATAAAAGCTAAAATTGATAACTTCAACAAAAAAATAACTCCAATTTTGAGAAAATACAATATAAATCTTCTAGAATACGGAATTTCCCCTGTTTCAACATATAAACATATAAATTTGATTCCAAAAAAACGTTATCATATAATGGCAGATTATCTTTGGGGAATTTTATCAGACGTTATGATGCGCGAAACTGCAGGAATTCAGGCATGCTATGATTATTCATCAGAAGAAGATGCAATCAAAAAATTCAGAGTGGCAAACATAATTTCTCCGTTTATGACGGCAATGTTCGCTAACTCACCGATTAGAGGAGGGGTAGACACAGGTTACAAGACTTTTAGAGGCCTCAGCTGGCTAAATACAGACAACGAAAGATGCTCATTTATGAGCAAAAAATTGTTCGAGGCAAAAGGTCATTACAAGTTCAAAGACTATATCTCAGAAGTTATGAAAACTCCTATGATTTTTATAATCAGAGACGAAAAACCTGTGAAAATTTTAGGAAAAATTAATTTTGAACAGTTTATCAAAGAGGGGTACATGGGGTATACCGCGACATTAGAAGATTTCAAACTGCATGCCAATTTGTATTTTCCTGAAGTTCGGTTGAGAAATTTCATCGAAATCAGAAATCACGACTGCGCAAATCACGGCATGCAGTATTCTATTTTAGCAATATATAAAGGGCTCCTCTATAATGAAAAAGCTCTTGAAGAAGTTGAAAACATCATGTCAAAATTTTCCTACAACAATATTAGCGAGTTTAGATACAGTGTCCCTAGAAATGCTCTGGCATGCAAAGTCGGTAAATTCTGGGCAAAAGACATCGCAAAAGAACTTCTCGAAGTTGCTAATACCTCACTCAAAGAAGCAGGAGAGGGTGAAGAATCATTTTTGGCACCAATCATGGAGTTGACTCCCTACGGGCTGTCTCCTGCCGACGTAATCCTCTCTAACTGGAAAGGAGATTGGGGGAAAGATGTCTCCAAATTGATTAAATACCTAAATCAGCCTTAATTTTAAAAAATATAATTCTAAAAAAAAGGCGCCAGCGATGCTGGCGCCTTTTTTTAATCAATTAATCAACTTCAAAACCTCTTTGTAACTTTGAATTTTTTCATTTGAATCACTTTCAAAATAAATTCTCAACAATGGTTCTGTTCCACTTGGGCGGATTAAAATCCAGCTTGTATTGTCTTCAAAATAAAGTTTTACTCCATCTTTTAAATCAATTTTTGAAACTTTTACATTCGAAACTTCTTTTATTTGCTTTGCTTTTTCAAGCGCAATTTTTGTCATTTCCTGATTTTCAAGTTTCAAATCAATTCTTTCGTTTAAAAATTTTGCACCTGCTCGCTCATACAGCTCTTCTTGAAGCTCCACGAGTGATTTTCCTTTTGCTGCCATAGCTTCAAGCACTAAAAGATTTGCAAGAATACCGTCTTTTTCCGGGATATGGCCTTTTATGCTCAATCCGCCTGATTCTTCTCCACCGATTATTGGATTAAATTTTCTCATCGCTTCTCCGACGTGCTTAAATCCAACTGCGGTTTCAACAACTTCCACATTTAGTTTTTCCGCAATTTTATCAAGCAAAAAACTAGCGCCGACTGTTTTAACAAGAGAACCTTTAATGTTTTTGTTCTCTTTTAAATAAATCAAAAGAATTGAAATTATTTCGTTTGGAGAAACCCAATCACCATTTTCGTTGATTACGCCAAACCTGTCACCGTCACCATCATTTGCAAGCCCGATACTTAGATTTGAAGACTTCTTAATCTTTTCAATCAAATCTTTAAGATATTTTGGTTTTGGCTCTGGCATACCACCGCCGAAATTAGAATCATGCTCCATGTTAATAGAGTCAAATTCTATATTAAAATCGTTCAGCAACTTATCAAAATATCCAATTGTCGCTGAATACAGCCCGTCGAAAACGATTTTTTCTTTTAATGTTTTTATTATATCAAAATTAATTATTTTTTTTATATGCTCAAAATATTCAGGAGCAAAATCATAATTTTTTACAGAACCTTCTTGAACTTTATCCAACTTGTCGCCTAAATTAGAGACAATTTCATTTGTAATCTCTGTTGTTGCAGGCCCTGCATAATCAGGAATAAATTTCATACCCAAGTACTCTGGCGGATTGTGTGAGGCCGTAAACATTATTGCGCATGCATTGAGATGCTTTGCCCCGTATGCTAATGTTGGTGTCGGCAAAACTTTTTCGCTCAATAGCACCTCAAACCCTACCGAAGCCAATATTTCTGAGGTCAAAGATGCAAATTCTTTGGCCATATTTCTTGGGTCATAACCCACAATTATTTTTTTATTAATCCCAAAATTGTCAAAAATATACTTGCCGATTGCATTTGTAACAATTTTTACATTCTCTTCGGTAAAGTCTTTTCCTACAACTGCGCGCCATCCGTCTGTTCCAAACTTAATATTTGCCATAATTCTATCCTTTTTGTAATATTATATTTAAGTTAATAATACTAGAAATAAGGAGTATTCGCAAATGTCTTTTTTATCACAAGTTGAGCAAGTAGCTTTCTTGGGCCCAGGCGGGTCTTATACAGAAATGGCTAAAGATGCATTTTGCAAAAGATACGAAATTGATGCTTATCAAAATCCGCTCAAAACAATTAAAAAAGTCTTGGAATTTGTTGACAACACTCCAAATACAATAGGAATACTTCCTATAGAAAATTCTATAGAAGGTGCCGTGAGAGAAACTATCGATAACTTGATAAGGACAAGAAATTCCAATATCAGAATTTTATCTGAATTTGTTATGCCGATAAGCCATTGCCTTTTAGCCAGAACAACAGAGATATCAAGCATAACGGGAATTATATCTCACCCTCAGGCTCTTGCTCAATGCCAAAACTTTATTCATAACGAAATGCCTTACAATATGCAATTTATTGAAGTTGCAAGCACTGCAGAAGCCGCAAGAAAGCTTCAAGAATACAATCTTACCTATGCCGCAATCGGAAGCGAAAAAACAGCAGAGAACTACAACCTGAATGTTCTAAAAAGAGAAATAAATGATGATCCTGATAACAAAACTCGCTTCGCCCTTATCGGAGATTTTGAAACTCCAAAAAGCGACAATGACAATACGACTCTTGCATTTTCAACAGAAAACAAACCGGGTGCGCTTTTAGAAATATTACAAATCTTCCACGATTATAAAATAAATCTTTCCTACATCGATTCTAGACCATCAAAGACAAAATTTGGAGAATACACATTTTTCGTTGATTTTGACGGACACATTTCTGATAAAAACATTTCTGAGCTTGTCGAAGAAGTTAAATCTAAAACAGATTACTTCAGGCTTGTAGGCTCATACGAGCGCTGGTAGAACTAAAATCTACGCAAAGTGTTCAATTTGGGGCTAGCGATGAAAATGTTTTCAGGTATAATTTCTATCGCCTCTGGCTTATCGAATCTAGGAATACTCGCCTTCATTATCATTGTTTTGTGATAAAATTCAATCTGCGTTACTATACCTTCTTCAAAAGGGCTTCTGCAATCAACCCAAAGCGCAACTTGCGGTTTTGTTTCGCCATTTGACGTAATCTTATTTATTGTTTCATATTTGTAAAGAGCAAAAGGTTCGCTGCCGTCGATTACAGTTTTTTGATACGTCGGGTCACTCAAAGAAATCATTGAATCCCTAAGCTCTAGTATTTGTAAAGCGTTTTCTGCAGCAGTGCAAGTTGTACCCATCTGCATCCCGCCATAATCCTTCAACGCAACGTTTGCGTTAATCTCAGCATTTAGGTTATAAATTGCATTAACTTCTTGCCAAAAAAAGGCTACCTCAAATATAACAAGAGTTATAAACAATAAAAGAGGAAAAACAAAAACAAATTCAATCAAGTTTTGTGCAAAGCGCGCGCGAAAAGGCTTTTTCGCGCGCGCTTTTATTAATTCTATACGTTTAAAAACTTGCATAAACTTTTCAATATGCCTTTCATATTTCCAGAATGAGGAACACTTGCATCTTTATAATATTTATCATAACTCTTAATTAAATTTTTGGGAAGAGGTGATGCGGATTGAAGAGTTTGCGCTATAAATTCCAAATAATCGTCCTGCTCATCTTTGTATGATAAATCCTGCATACGCAAAGCTTCGTCAGCTTCAAAATGCACCAAAGCATGGTATGCTGCCTTAATCGAAGGATCATTTGTATCTTTTGGGAATTTTGTTATCGCTTCTCGAACATGCATGCTTTCAGCGAGAACGAGATATATAAGTCTGGCGACGTATTTTCTGTCTACTTCAAGATTTGCATTTCCCATAAGTTATGCCAATTGATGTTCGCATTCTTTTTCAATAAATCTCAACATGCTAATATTGTCATTATTGAAAAACTGGCTTGAAAGAGTCTTAACAGCTTGTTTTGTAGCTTCTTCTCTGTCAATTGTTGTTTGATAGAAAAACTTTTTACCACTTTTATATCTTACCAAAATACCTTTTTGAACAAGTCTGTCCATAACAGTTTTAATTGTAGTATAAGCTCTTTCAACTTCATTGTTGCCTAAAGACTCAACGATGTCTGCAACAGAAATATTAGCGTCTTCATTTTGTGCTTGAATGTTCCACATTGAATTCATAATTTCAATTTCAAGGATGCCGTATATCATAAATTTCTCTCCATATATATTGGGTAAACTACTAACCACATAGTAATATAAACAAAAAATAATTTCAAGTCCCTTTTGTATATTTTTTTATAAATTTTTATTAAATTATTATAAATATTGGCTTTCAACTCCAATTTTTAAAAAAACAAAAGGGCGTTTTTAATGTTTTTAATAATTTATTAAAAAATAAGGCAATTATTTTATGCAAAATGTTTTTATATAAATATACGATAATTGAGGTAAAAATGAAAGAACAAGAATTAAACACGCTTATGTCTGTCGTTGCAGACCCGATTTGTAATGTATACAAAGTTAATTCAAGAAAAGAGATTGAAGAAGTTCAACGCATGGTAAGAATTTTTACTATTGCTCAAAGCCAAAACAATCAACACAGATTGCTTTCTATTAAGAATATGGCAACATTAAAACTTGTGTTGAGCAATAACTAATTTATCTATAGCCGTTTATTATTATAAGAGTACTTTGCCGGCATAATTTTAAAATATTTCAATTTTTGTTAAAAACTTGTCTTAAAGAATAATATGAGTTATGCTGTTAATATTAGATAAGCAGGTTTAAATCCTGTGGTGAGTATTTTTAATATTGGCGGGAGAAGAATGAAAACAGGCAAAATTCTTGTAGTCGACGACGACAGAATTGTAACATCTACTTTAAAAACGTTGTTTAAATTGGAAGATTTTACAAACGCACACTTTTTTAACGATCCGAAAGAGGCGTTAGAGTTTTTAAAATCAGAAAAGCCTGATTTGATTTTGTCAGATTTCTTAATGCCCGAGATGAACGGGTTTGAATTTTTGTCTGAAGCAAAAAAACTTTATCCTGAAATCAGTATGATTTTGCTTACGGGATACGCAGACAAAGAAAATGCAATAAGAGCTATTAACGAAATAGGGCTCTATAAATATATTGAAAAACCGTGGGACAATGACGATTTGATTATGAATATGAGAAACGGAATCGAAAGAAGTCATTTGCTGAGCGAGCTTAGAAAAAAAATCAGTGAATTGGAAACTGCAAAAAAAGAACTGGAAAATTACTCGCACAATCTGGAAGAAATGGTTGCTCAGAAAACAGCCGATTTACTTTTGGCTAATTCTAAATTGTCAGGAATTGTAAATTATTGCGCTGATGGAATTATCATAATAGATGAAAGCGGACACATCGAACAAGTTAACCCTGCTTGTGAAAACCTTGTGGGATTAAGCGAAAAAACTCTTTTAAACATGAATTTTTCTAACATTACCCACCTTGAAAACAAAAAAGACTTTAAAACCGCTTTAAAAGAAGATTCAAATTTATTTTTAAGAAATTGTTATGTTTTAAATTCGCTCAGAGATAAAAAAATCCCTGTCGAAATAAGTTTCGCTCAAATTGAAACCGAAGATAATTCTTGTGTTAAAAAATTTGTGGGAGTTGTAAGAGACGTCAGAGTCCAAAAAGAAGCGGAAAGACTAAGAGACGATTTTATCGCAACTTTGACACATGACCTTAGAACGCCATTGTTAGCGGCAATTCAAACATTAAAATTCTTCTTAGACGGTTCTTTAGGAGAGCTGCAAGACAAACAAAAAGTTTTGCTTGCTACAATGCAGAAAAGTAACGAAGACTTATTGGGGCTTGTTAATGCTCTTTTGGAAGTTTACAAATACGAAGCAGGCAAGCTTGATTTATGTCGCACAAAATTCTCGTTTAAAGAACTTGTGTCACAAAGCTATAGAGAGCTTTTGCCTTTGGCTGAAAACAAAAAAATCGAATTCAATGTTAATTTTGACGTTGAAGATGATTTGTTGATAACTGCAGACAGGGGAGAAATAAGAAGAGTTATAACAAATCTTTGCGGTAACGCGATAAACTACACCCACCTTGGCGGAAAAATTGACATTGAAGTCAGAGAACAAGGTTCAGATGTAGTTTTTTCAGTAATAGACAACGGAAACGGCATTCCGCAAGAGGATATTCCGCATCTCTTTAAACGTTTTTCTCAAGGAACAAATAAAAAACGCTCAACCGGAACTGGATTGGGGCTATATCTTTCAAGACAAATTATAGAAGCACACGGCGGAAAAATTTGGCTAGAGAGCAGAATTAACAAAGGAAGTGAGTTTTCATTTATACTCACAAACGCAAAAGTTATTGAAAACAAAGTAGGGAACATAAAATAGAAAACTTATTCGGGTTTTTATATAAGAAGGAGTAATATGAACAATATCAAAGTTTTGCTTGTAGAAGATCATACCATGACAAGAATGGGGCTTACGCTTGTGCTTGAAAAAGCTGAAGGAATTGAACTTGTGGATGAGGCAGAAGACGGGCTTAGCGGTGTTCAAAAAGCATTGGAGCTTGATGTTGATGTTATATTGATGGATATCGGACTTCCAAATATAGACGGAATAGAAGCTACAAAAAGAATTAAAGAAAGCGGTTCTGACAGCAAAATTTTAATTTTCACATCCAGAGATAATGAGAGTGACGTTTTTGCGAGCTTCAAGGCTGGTGCTGACGGCTATATTATGAAAGGAGCAACTCCTGAACAAACAACAAGTGCAATAAAAGCTGTTAGCGAAGGTACAGCATGGATTGATCCTGCGATTGCAAAGATGGTGTTATCAAGTTTGCAAAAAAATCAAGACCCGCCTTCGGCTTCAGGTGAAATAAATTACAAATCAGGCAGAAATACTTATGGATTGACAGAAAGAGAGATGGAAGTTTTAGCTCTTATTGTAGAAGGACTTTCAAACCCGCAAATTGCAGATAGACTTGTTATTACAAGAGCAACAGCAAAAGCGCATGTTCACAGTATTTTACAAAAATTATATGTTGATGACAGAACCAAAGCTGCTATTATGGCGATGAAAGAGGGCTTGGTTTAGATAAAAATTAAATACGTACCCTATTTTATCTATTTGTTGTATTATTAGAAACAGAGACAATTTTTCGAGGATTTAAAAATGGCAACAATAGAATTTTTTGAAACTGCGCAAGAACTTAACGACAAAACTTCCGCAGCAAGAGCAACACTTACAGCACCTTTTTTCGCTAACAACGTTATTGAAATAAAAGATTTAAAAACATCCTATGAGCTTGCAAAAAAAAGTCCTGGAACAGTTGAGCTTACGGGCATGCCTGTTTTTAAACCAGAAAAAAACGGTCTGCCAAAAGGTGCGAACCAACTTTTGTTTAATGACGGAACAGTCGTAGGAAGATGTGCTGCTGCCAGAAAAATCGTCGGGGAGCCAAACTGCGATGAAAAAAAGCTTTTACCTATTTTAAGAGAAGCTGTTTATCAAACAAGGTTCAAAAAAATGTATAAAACTCAAGTTGTTGTCGGACTTGAAAAAGATTTTATGATTAAGGCTAATTTACTAATCCCCGAAGGATTTGAAAATAACCTTTATTCCTGGATGCTCAATTTTCAAAGCATCACAAAAGAATACGAAAAAATTTATAAACAATCAAGAATGATTGATGAACCTGATATTTACGTTTTTTCAGATCCAGATTGGTCTCACCCTGACTATCCCTACGGTCTGACATTTTTCGACCCGCAACACAATTGTGCAGCTATTTTGGGCATGAGATATTTCGGCGAACACAAAAAGGGGACACTAACCCTTGCTTGGGGAGCTGCTGCAAGAAATGGCTACGCATCTTGTCACGGGGGGATGAAAAGATACAACCTAAACGGAAAATCATTCCAAGCGGCTGTATTTGGGCTTTCCGGTTCTGGAAAATCAACAATTACGCACGCAAAACATAACAACAAGTACAATATAACCGTTTTGCACGACGATGCTTTTATCATCAACGTTGATAAAAAATATTCAATCGCTCTTGAACCGGCATACTTTGACAAAACTCAAGATTATCCGATAGGAAGCGAAGACAACAAATACATACTTACACAACAAAACAACGGGGTTTTTGCAGATAAAAACGGAAAATTATTTTCTATAACAGAAGACATAAGAAACGGAAACGGAAGAGCGGTCAAGTCAAAATTATGGACTCCAAACAGAGTCGATAGAGTAGACGAGCCGATTAATGCAATTTTTTGGCTAATGAAAGATCCGACAATTCCTCCGGTAATAAAATTAACAGATCCGGCGCTTGCATCAGCAATGGGTGCGACTTTAGCGACAAAGCGTTCTACAGCTGAGAGATTGCCTGAAGGGGTCGATCCAAACTCAATTGTAGTAGAGCCTTATGCAAACCCTTTTAGAGTTTATCCGCTAGCTATGGATTATGTCAGATTTAAAAAGCTTTTTGAAGACGGAGTGGATTGTTACATCCTAAACACCGGTGATTTTATGGGCAAAAAGGTTCTGCCTAAAGACACTCTCGGCATAATTGAATCTATTGTCGAAGGAAAAGCCTTGTTTGAAAAATGGACTAATTTTTCAAATCTTGAAATAATGAAGCTCGAAGGTTTCGATGCCAATTTTGACAATTTTGAGTACAAAGAAGAGTTTAGAAGAAGAATTTTTGACAGAATTAATTTCATCAAGCTTAGAGAAGTTGAAAAAGCAGGTTTGGATAAACTTCCTGAAGATGCACTTGAAGCAGTACAAAAAATCGCACAAGAAATTCCTTCATAAAAAAGGGTTGAAAAATGAAAGAAAATTCTTTTGAAGAAATTAGAAAAATGGCAGACTCAGCCTTTAGCCAAGGCGACTTTGCTTCGGCTTTGGAATTTTACAAAAAGTGTTTAGACTATGAACAGACTCCTCTTTTACTCAATAGAATCGGGTATGTGATTGGAAAAACAGACTGCGAAGACAAATTCCTTTCTCAAATCAAGTATTTTAAAAAAGCACTTGAAATAGATGAAAATTACGTCCCTGCAATAAGAAATTTGGCTTTAACAAGTCAGGAAGTTTGCAAATATAAAGAGGCCGAAGAATATTTCAAAAAGCTTCTTGAATTAAATCCAATCCCTGACGATATTTTTGCCTATTCTTGTCTAAAAATAAGACTTGGTGATTTCGAAAAAGGTTGGAAATTTTACGATACGAGATTTTCAAAACAGTTTGACAAAACCTTTTATCCTGAATTTGAAAAGCCGATATGGCGTGGTGAAAACCTTAAAAACAAAACCATTCTGGTTCACTTTGAACAAGGGTTTGGGGACTCGATAATGTTTTTTAGATACGTGAAGCAATTGAAAAATTTAGCAAAAAAAGTTTTGTTCAAAGTCCAAGACGAATTGTTTGAGCTTTTTTCAAAAAGCGATGATGAAATCGAATTTACAAAATCATCAAACGCATTGAAAGATTTAATTTTCGACTTTCACTCCCCTTTGATGAGCCTGCCGCACTTGCTAAAAGCAGAAGTTTCAAATATACCTTTTGCTGAGGGATATTTGTTTGCAGATATCGAAAAAATCAATTTTTACAAAAGAAATTATTTTAATACTGAAAAAATAAAAATAGGATTCTCTTGGCAAGGAGCGCATTTGGGCAAACAAAACAGAAATATTCCACTAAAGTTTTTTGTTCCACTAAGTGAATTGAAAAATGTGAAATTATATTCTTTTCAAAAAAATGTTGATTTGGGTGAGTTTAATGCAGTTGATTTAGGTAAAACCTTCGAAGATTTTTCTGACACAGCCGCGGCGATGAAAAATCTAGACATTTTTATCACAAGCGACAATAGCTTACTCAATCTAGCAGGAGCACTTGGAGTAAAAACTTATCTTTTATTGCAAAAAAATGCAGAATGGCGCTGGATGCAAGATGAGAAAAAAACTCCATGGTATTCTTCTGTAAAAATATTCAGACAAAAAACTTTTGATGAAACTTGGGCGGATATTTTCGAAAGAATAGGAAAAGATTTAGTACAAAATTTTAACCTATAATTCTTACACAAAAAAGCAGCGAGTGAACAACTGTGCCCACTCGCCACACTTTGAAAGGATATTTTTAACTATTTGCAGCTGCATTTGCAACGTGAAAACGGATTGATTAAACATTTGTGACAACATTTAACTTTGCCTTTTACTTCACTTCTTACACATTTGTAATCAGATTTTTGGCATTTTGTGATAAGAGTTTTCATTTTGCAATCTAAATCTCTAAGAGCTTTTCTGTAAGCTCTGCAATCACATTTACTTTCACATTTGCAACCATTTCCTCTTAAATCAGATGTGCTGCATTTAAATTCTTCGATAGCTTTTCTTGCTTCATCTTTTTGGCATTCAGAAAGACCGATACGGCAGAAATAATCTTCTACAACTTGTGGACACAACCAGTCTTCGCAACATGGTTCGTTGCAAGCGCAAGGGTCACACGGCGCAGGTTTTGCGCAAGGATCGCAAGGTTTAGCACACGGGTCACATGGTGCAGGCTTTGCACATGGACATGGGTTTGAGCTGGTTTGACACGGACAAGCCGCAAATGATGCCTGCACGCCAACTGCAATAGCAACAACTGCGAACAATGCTAGTAAAGTTTTTTTCATAATACAATTCTCCTTCTCTATTTATAAACCTGTTTTTCTTTACTCTCTTTTACAGATTTTCTATTTTCATTCTAACCTTAGATAAATAAAAAACTATATCCGCACCGACAGTCTTTCAGGCTATATAGAGTCTAGACATGCGGGTAATAGACACAACGAAACCACTGTAATAGCTCAATTTTTTCTATGCAAATATTTCTCTGCTAAGAATATAGCAGAAGAATAAAAAGCAAAACTAAAACAGAATCGACTTTAAATATTCTTATATAGCGCTATTGAATCCTTTTCCACAGCCACTATTTCAAAATTTTCATCCCAATAAATACAGCCGTTAAGTTTGATATCATGGTATTCACAGACATTTTTACTCGCCATGCCAACATATTTTTCAAAATTATTTGGGTTTTTGTTAGAAAGCAAGGTTACAATTTCATCCAAAATCGCGGTACTTCCAGCGATTGTACCCTCTTTCGATGTTGCTTTTTTTCCGTCATAAAATATTTTTTCGCCTGCAAAATCTGCTTCCTTTTTATCGCTTTTTGCAATCGGAAGCGAATCTGAAACTAATATAACCTTGTTATCAGGCTTTGTTTTCAACACAAGCTCAACTATATCATCACTCAAGTGAATACCGTCTGCGATGATTTCGGTATAAATTTTATCCTCAATGAGCGCAGAAAGGGCCGTTGAACTATCTCTGTGACTAATTCCTTTCATTGCATTGAAAAGATGTGTAGCTCCATCGCATTGACTTAAATCACAGCCTGTGCAGTGTCCTGCCTGAACTTTTATTCCTTTTGTTTTTAAATATTTTTGAAGCTCGTAATTTTCATCAAGCTCTGGCGCAAGAGTCACAATTTTTATTAAATCATCCTCAATCAGCTTAAAATTATCAACTGTCGGTTTTAAAAACCATTCCGGATTATGAATACCTTTTTTGTCCGGATTGATGAAAATTCCCTCAATATGAATGCCTAAAATTTCAGCCATATCTTCTGTTTGCTTTGATTTTGCATCTTTTATAACTTCAATTTGGCGCTTTATGTTTTCAATTTTATCCGTAACCAGCGTTGGGAAAAAACCACCTATTCCGTGAGACAAAAGTTTTCTTGCAAGTTTTAAAATATCATCTGTCTGACACACGCTAAAATCAACCCCGAAAACCCCATGAAAATGTTGTTCTACTAGTAAATCAGATTTATAAAAGGTTTCATAATTTAAAATTTCCAAGCATAATCTCCTTTTATTTTGAGAAAACTCTTCTTGCCTCTTCTCTGTCGTCGAAATGTATTGTTTCGTCTTTCAAGATTTGATAATCTTCATGCCCTTTTCCTGCAATCACTATTATATCATTTTCTTTTGAAATACTCTTTAATAATTCAATCGCTTTTCCTCTGTCAGGCTCGACAAAAACTTTTTGCGTATTAATCGATTTAAGTCCTGCAAGAATATCCGTTATAATCTGCTGCGGCTCTTCACTTCTTGGATTATCTGATGTTATAACAAGCTTGTCAGACAAGGATTCTGCAATAGCGCCCATTTTAGGCCTTTTTGTGGCATCTCTATCGCCTCCGCATCCAAATAAACAAATTAAATCAGAATTTTGCGGAGTGATTTCTCTAGCCGCTTTTAAAACATTTTCAAGACCATCTGGCGTATGTGCATAATCCACGATTACAAGAGGATTTTTGCAAACAACTTCAAACCTTCCTGCAACCCCTTTTGTGCTTTCTAAAGGACGAATACAATCCTCAAGTTCAATCCCTTCGACAAGTCCCACACAAATGGCAGCCAAAACATTATACACACTGAACATTCCGTTCATGTGCAAAGAAACTTTTTTTGCGCCGAATTCCTTTGTATCACAAAGGAATTCGGCGCCTTTAAGTGAAAACTCAACATTTTTGGCCATAACATCGGCTTCTTTTTTAACTCCATAAGTGATTACCTTAACACCTTCCGGAATTATTGAAATAAATTTTTGGGCATATTCATCATCAAGATTAATTATAGCAAAACCGCCTTTTTTCAAACCTTTAAATAAAATTGCCTTTGCATCAAAATAATTGTCCATTGTTATGTGATAATCCAAATGATCCTGAGTCAAATTGGTTAACACAGCGCCTTTAAAAACACAGCCGCCTACTCGATTTTGTTCAAGTGCATGAGAACTTACTTCCATTGCAACATTTTTTATCCCCAACTCTTTAATCATTTTCAAAGTCGCTTGAAGCTCTGGAGCTTGAGGAGTCGTGTGTTTTGCATCTTTATAATCATCATCTGATGACAATTTATAGCCTAAAGTTCCAATTAATGCACATTTTTCACCTTTTGCTTCTTGTATTTTTTGGATTAAATGTGTTACTGTTGTTTTTCCGTTTGTACCGGTAACTCCAACCAAATTCATGGTTTTTGAAGGAGATTGGTTGAAATTATCCGCAACTACAGCTATTTTTTGCCTTGTTGAATCTACGACAATTTGCGGAATATTAAAATCCAGTTTTTTTTCACAAAGTATAGCTTTTGCGCCTTTTTCAACGGCATTTTGTGCATAATCATGTCCGTTTGAATGCTCGCCTACTAAACAAATAAAAATGTCACCTGATTGAGTTGTCTTTGAGTTGTATGATATTCCTGAAATCTCAACGTTTTCGAAATTTGCTAACTCTTTGTATTCTATATTTTCAATAATATTTTCAAGTTTCATTTTAATTTTATCCTCATTAATCTATTTTTTTATTTATCTTGTTTTAAATTCATAATCCTTGCAACTTGGCTGGCAACCTCTTTAAAAACCGGTGCCGCAACAGTACTACCCCAAACATCTCCGCCTGAAGCCGAGTCAACAAGAACATATATAAGAACTTGCGGATCCGATGCAGGAAGATATCCGACTATTGAAGTGTACAATTTGTTTGAATATCCTGCTGAATTTTCCTTTGGTTTTCTTGATGTACCTGTTTTTGCTGCGATATTATAATGGTCTAATTTTATCGGAGCTTTTGAATTATTTATGCTTGATGCCAAAATTTTAGTTATTGCTCTTGCCTTTTCAGGCGCCATTACTTGAGTATGCTTGATTTTCAATTCAGCATCTTCGCCTGTATATTTAATAACGTGTGGAGTAACCCTAACGCCGTTATTAGCCAAAGCAGAAACTGCCGATATCATTTGAATTGGGGTTACAGAAGCACCATAACCATATCCCATTGAAGCATGAGTTGAGCTGTCCCATTTTGTCCATCGCGGCAAAAGTCCGATGGATTCGCCAGGAAGGTCAATTCCTGTTTTTGTACCTATACCAAATTTCTTGAGCATATCGTAAAATTCTTGAGAAGTCATTGTTTGCGCAACTCTTATTGAACCTACATTACTTGAATGTTCAAATAAATATTCTAAATTAATCCATCCTGGATAAGGTCTTTTGCTGTAATCGTAGTTTTTAATATCCCACCAGCCGACTTTAATTTTTCCAGTATCATGAATTTTTGTATATTCGTTAATTTTTCCAAGCGCCATTGATGATGCGACTGTTATTGTTTTAAATGTTGACCCCGGAGGGAAAACATCTGTTAATGTCCAGTTTTTAATTTGCATCTGAGAGGCATTTTTATAATTGTTTGGATCATAATAAGGATAAATTGCATAAGCCAAAATCTCTCCATTTTTAGGGTTCATTACAATTACTGTCCCCCTTAATGCGGAGCGCTTCATCACCATTTTATACAATTCTTGTTCACAAATATGCTGAATAGCAGTGTCGATGGTCAAAGTCAAACTTTTTCCCTTCAAAGGCGATGTCGTAGCCACTGGGTCGGTTGAAAAGCTGTATATAATATTTCCATCAGGCGTTCTTTCTGTCTGAACATTTTTTTCAACATGCTCCAACTGTGATTTTGCCGTAAGCTCAACTCCTGATGCAATATCAGCATCAAAATTATAATACCCCAAAATATGAGAAGCCAAAGTTCCTTGCGGATAAATTCTTGTATTTTTCTTGCCTAAACTTATTTCTCTCAATCCTAATTTTTTAATCGCTTGTGCAGTAGGTCTATCTAAATCTTTTTTCAAAGTTATGACAGAATCTTTTCTGGACAATTTTTCAACAAGATTTGCTGTTGAAATTTTCAAAATTGGCGCAAGCATTCTCGCAAGCTCTTCCGGCGAGTGGTCATAATCAGTAGGATGCGCATAAACATCATAAGATATTTTATCAGAAGCAAGCTTTATGCCGTTTCTGTCAAAAATATCTCCGCGCATAATAAAGTTTCTGGAACTTCTTTGCCTTTTTGCCTTCATTCTATAATTTTTAATATCAACAATTTGTATTAAAAATAAATATATTATCAAGCCAATTGCAAAAAATGCAAAAGATACCTGCCAGCATCCAAGGCGTTTGTCAAACGTCTTAAATCGTTTTGCTTTTTCATCCAAAATTCTTCTCTCCATTCCTTAATTTTATCACAAGAGAACAGAGTAAAAACGAAAGTTTAACAAAATTAATATTTAAAAAAATTAAATATCAAACGGATCTTCTTCTTTATAAAAATTATTCTTTTTAAATAATTTTTCGTTTTTCAACTTTGTTTTGCTTGAAACCTTTCTGTAAGCATTATCTACAGAAATTTTGGAAACAGGTCTTCTTGTAGAGCGGTCATAAAAAGTCAACCAAAATTTTCTTTTTATATTGTCAACAGAAAACGAAATTCTTCCTGCAACCCTGTCCCCTGGCTTTATTTGTTGAAACATAAGAGTTGAATCACCGAAAATTGAAGGGTGAAAAACTGAATTATAATCATTAATTAAAGCCAAATCAAAACTTGAAAATGTCATTTTTGTCATATTTGTAATAGACAGTGACAAAGTTATTGTATTCGGCTCTCCGAAAGGATCTTTTTCATAAGCAATATTATTTATTTTTATCTCAAGCCCTTCGCACTTCATTTCATGCTGCAAAAGCGCCGTTTCTTTATAAACAGGCAAAGGCACCGATGTATTAATTTTAACTCTGATTTCGTCTCCCGGAGCAATTAAAACATCCTTACCTTTTCTATAAAGTGCTGCACCAAGCCCGATTGCACCACCGACTGCAGCACCACCGGCTAGAGTATAACCTGAAGATGCAATTGCACCCTCAATTCCAAAAAGCTGAAGCGCAAACATTCCGCCTATGACTCCGCCTACTGCGGTATAACCGACATCAGTTGCAACAATCTTAGCACCTGCCTTGACAGGATGAAGCTTCGTAGACATTTTTCCTTCAATCGGAATTTCTCTTCCGTCAGGAGTCATCAGATAATCAAAATCAAGATCAATATGTCCGTCACGTCCAAGTCTTCTTGCACCATTACACTGCTTAATTTTTCCATGCGCAACGGTTCCGGCAGGAATCAAAACCCCGCCTTCTCCAGACAAATCGTCTGTAATTTCAGCGAAAAACTCATCTCCCTCTTGAGAATAACTTCCATCAATTACTTGCGAAACTGTCATTTTTAGAATGTCTTTTCTGTCCAAGTTTTCGATTTTTCCGGTATAAAGCTCACTCTGCTCTTTTACGGTATCAGTTTTTTCAGCATGTCCTTGAAAAGGAGCCGAATATGCCAGATTGCTCAATCCGGTTGCGATATAAGTTAATAAAATTAATTTGGCAAAAATCTTTTTATACATTCAATCTCCCCATGTAAAATATTATACTACAATTTTTGCCCTTTTCAAATTGGATTCAAACAATTATTAAATGTAGTCTAAAAGTGTTTTTTCCGTAAGCATTGACGAAGTTATAGACATTGTTGCTTCCAGAGCGAGCTGTTGTGTCGCCAAATCTGTTGCAACTTCTGCCAAATCAATATCCTGCAAATCTGAACGATATTCTTTCAAATTCATTACTGTAGTATTTATAGAGCTTGTTGTTAAATCAAACCTGCTTGAAACAGATGCAAATTTAGTTCTGGTTGCTGAGGTCGTGTCAATTGCTGTAGAAAGCTCATCAAGAGAAGCTTTGATACCGTCTTTATCATCACTTGCAACCGAATTGCTCAATTTAACCAAAGTCCCAATCAATCCAACCGCTTCTTCCGGTTGTGATTCGTCAACACCAACTGTAGTAGGATCGTCTTCTACCGCAGCTTTATAATATCCGAAAACATTCTCGCCTGCTTCGTTTATTCCGACTGAAACTCCGTCTGAAATCGTAACTTTTCTCTCGTAATCTCCAGTCGCAGCAGTACCGTTATAGGTTACAGCAGTAATATTTCCGCTTGCATCTTTTGTAATCGAATAAGCCTCCGTCGCGGTTGCATTTCCGGAAAATATGTATTTTCCATTATACTTTGTATTTGCAATGTCAATTACATTTTCCAAGATTTGATCAATTTGAGATTTAAACCCATCAGTTGAAGAAGAACCATAAGTTCCGTTTGCAGCCTGAGTTGCAAGATCACTCGCATCTTGAATTGAATCAACCAATGAAGCAAGAGCGTCATCTAAAGTGTTCAACTCAGTTTGCGCCGTTGACATATTAGTTAAATAATTGTTCAACTGATCCAATTTTGCATTAACATTCAATATGTTTTTTGTTGCAATCGGATCATCTGAAGGCTCTGTAACCTTCTTTCCGCTTGCTCCTTGTTGCATGATTTCAAAATATCTTGATTGAGAATCTTGAATATAATTTAGCATTGAATTTGTTGTACTTAAATTTGTTGTTCTAATATTCATAAGTTATATTCCTTTATTTACCTAAATTCATCAAATCATCAAGCAAGTCATTACATACACTGAATATTCTTGAAGCTGCCTGATAAGCTCTTTGGAATTTTACCAAATCTACCAACTCTTCGTTCAAATCAACCCCAGTTTCTCCTGCAAGTTGTGTCGAAACCGAGCTTAAAACTGAAGTTTGAGTTTTATAACTTGATTCAACCTTTGATTGATAAGTCCCAACCTCAGCGGCAATTTTTGCAAGGTTTCCTTCAATAGTCGAAGAACCCAAACCTGAATAAGATGTATTTCTGGTTTCAACCATTGCTGTTGCGTTTGTACTGTTGCTGATATCTGAAGTTTTAGTTGTATCCGTTACTCTTGCTGCAGCTATTTCATAAGGATTACTTACAATATCGGCGTTGAGTGTAATGTTGCCTGCAGTTATTCCTGTAGTTGTGCCTGTATCACTCACAAATAATGCTTCTGTTGCCACCTTAAGTGCTTTTCCGTCAGATGTAAGGCACATAGGAGTTGTTCCGTCACCAGTGGTTGTAGAAAGCTGTATTTCATTCATTATATCCGCAAAGCCTTGAGCCATATTATCAATTTGATCCAAAACCCCGCTAATAGTATATTTTGTGCTATCAGAGCCGCACATATCTAGAATGGCACCCATAGAACCGTTGTTGATTGAGTCGTTAATGTTTTCTTTTATTTTTATTGAAGAATTTGACGGGTCTACTATGTTTACTATCGCAGGAGTATCTAAATCACCTGAAGTTAGTCCCAAATAGCCCTTTACAGTATTTCCTTTTACAAGAGTTGTGTTTGAAATTGATACATCCATTGTACCATTACTATTTTCCGCAACAGTAACAGGAAGATACCCAGAAAGCTCATCAATTATGGCATCTCTTTGATCAAGAAGAGATGATGAAGAGGTACCGTTAAGTGAATTTGTTTTAATAATATTAAAGTTTATATCAGCAAGCTGATCCAAAAGAGAATTAACTTCTGAAGTATATCCTGCCATATCAGAAGACTCCAAAGAACCTGATTCTGTAGGATTACCGACAAGAGAAGTTCTAAGTTCGGTCAAAGAGCTTGAATAAGTATTGAAAGTAGTACAAAGATTCTGTGCCGCAGATACATAGGTTTGTCTTGCTGTATAGTCTTCTGCTGAATCATTTAGCGAATCTACCGCATCATAAAATTTTGAAATTGCATCTGAAAGGCCTGTGTCATTCAACTCGTTTGTGTAATTTTGAACCGACGCACCCATTGATGCATATTTTTTGTAATATTCGTTAGTTGTATTTTCTTGCCAAAAATATTTTTGCAAATAAGAATTTGAGTATCTTTTTATCTCAGTTACCTCAACCCCGCTGAGAGAATTTGCTATGCTTATCGGGTTGCCTGATGCCGGAGTATAATTAATAACCTCAGAAAGACTTATTCCTTGTCTGGAATAAGACGAATTGTCCATGTTTGCAATGTTATTAGAAATAACTGTTATTGCGGCCTGGTTAGCTGTTATTGCCTGCTGTGCTATATTTAAGCTGGAAATTAAGGTCATTTGTTTTTCTCCAAGGTTAAGCTTCTTCTTCTACGGAACTCTTGAGGCTTTCTCTTGCACTTATGTTTTGCCCGTATTTATCATATTGTCCTGTTGCCTGAGGAGCGAATGCCCCCACAATTATATCAAGCGTTTTGCCGACCATCACAAGTCCGTGTTGAATTAGGGTCATATTTGTTTTTTCTTGCAATTTTATTGCGTTTGCAATTAATGAAATCTTACTTTTTTGCTCCATAAGACTACCGGCAAGAGAATCATTTGATTCTTTTGCTTTTTCAATTGCTTCTGTCATTGTCAAATCTTCGTTACCGAGATATTTCGCAACTGATTTTCTTTTTTGATTAAGCCCTTTTAAATTTTCTGCAACAGAAAGGATTTTTGCGTCTATATCCCAAAGCGCATCACTTTTACCTTGGATTAATATAGATTGTTTTGCAGTATAAAGTTCGCTCATTTCTTCATAAGCTTGTATTTCTTCGTCAACTACTTCTTTAAATTGAATTAAGATTTCATCCATGATTTTTGATACCTTCCAGGGTTATAAACTTATTTTAAACCCATTTTACCTTTTTCTAAACCCTTTTTGTCTAAAAAATTTACACTAAATCATATAATCAGCGATTACGCTTCTGCCGTACATTACGCCGTATTTTATATCATCGTTTGAAAGATTTTCCTCTCCTGCATTTTTTGCAAACTCTTTTATTTCTTCTATGTCTTTGTTTTGCAAAAACATATTGTCATTAATTTCTGTACCGTCTGAAATCTCCTGAATCGGTGATTCCTGAACTTTTTCAGCTGATTTAAATGCGTTGACCGCACTAAACATTTGAATCGGATTTATGTTTGAACTTGATACTGAATTTACCATTTTTCCCCTTTTACCCCTTACTACTTAACGTATTTTTCCATTTGCTCATAAATTTGTTTAGCGAATCCGAATGTCGTATGCGGGCTGTTTGCCAAACTTCTTCCTAATTCATTGTGCATATATGATTTAAAAGTGTCAACGTACTTTGTTTCATCACCGAAAATACCGCCTTCTTTATCAACGGTTTCTTCCATGAGCGAGAACATTTTTGAAATAAAAACGGACTCGAATTCTTTTGCAACTTTTTCCAGTTGTTTTTTACCGGAGCCTGATTGCATAGCTCGGTTTAAAACTTCCTGCTCCCCATCCACCGCTGTCGGTGTAATGTTCATATAAGTTGTCGGTTCTATTAAACTCATTCTACAATATATCCCATTTTTTCTAATCGTCTGTTTATATTAATAATCCTTGCTGAGATTTAGATTATTATTAATTCTGCCTGAAGGCTACCTGACTTTTTAAGCGCCTGTAAAATCGAAATCAAATCAACAGGAGTTACCCCGATTGAGTTCAAAGCTCTTACAAGATCGTTTAAATTACTGTTTGCAGGCAATGCAACAATACTTCCAGGACTTTTGTTTATAGTAACTTCGGAATTTGAAAATCCGACTGTTGAACCTTGCGCAAAAGAATTTGGCTGAGAAACTTCGTTTGTGGTTGTTACAGTTACTGTGATATTTCCGTGTGCAACAGCAGCTGGAAGAAGTTTTACATCTGCTCCTATTACAACGGTTCCTGTTCTTTCGTTTACTACAACTCTTGCCTTTTCGGTTGTTGGTCTTACTTCTATATTTTCAAGGATTGAAAGAAAAGTAATTCTGTCATCCAAAAATTTGTCAGGAATGTTTATTTGGATACTTGTTCCATCAACTGCTTTTGCCGGAGCAATAAGATTTGTTATTGTTTGAGCAATTCTTGATGCCATTGTATAATCAGATTCTTCTATTGTAAGAGTCAAAGTCGAAGCATCTCCGATATCCGTCACCATATCACGTTCCATAATCGCACCGCTTGGAATTCTACCTGTTGTCGTAATTGCAGTTCTGGATGAGCTTCCGTTTGCAGATGCGTTTATTCCGCCAACTGAAACAGGTCCTTGCGCAACTGCAACGGCTTCGCCGTTTGCAGCTTTCAATATTGTTTGAACCAAAACCCCGCCTTCTAAACTTTTCGCATCGGCCATTGTTGACACTGTAACGTCAATTTTATCCCCATTTTTTGCAAACGGAGGAACTGTAGCTGTTACGATAACAGCAGCAGTAGAACCTTTTTGAATGTAGTTTTCTTGTTCAATAACGGTTCCCAAATTCATTAAAAGCAACTTGTTCGTGATTTGGGTAGAACGTGAGTTGTCACCTGTCTTCGGCAAACCAACCACAACACCATATCCAACTATTTGGTTATCTCTAACACCTTTCACGTGAGCAATATCTTTTATTCTCACTGAAGAAGTTATCGCTGATGCCGGCATTATATTTAAAAACATGCTCATTATCATTATTATTGAAAATATTAGTTTGATTTTTTTCATTGTGTCAACTTCCTCTCTTGTTAGAACAAGTATTTTATAAATCTGTTTATTATACCTTCGTTGCTGCTTCTTGAAATTGAACCTCTTCCTGAAAGTCCGAATTGAAGGTTTGCAACATATTTTGAATAAACCTGACCGGTTGCATTAATCCAACGAGGATCGACAATTCCGGTTACGATTAAATCTGTACGCTCATTTCCATTCACAAGAGTCTTTTTCCCCTGCACAACAAGATTTCCATTTGGCATTTGTTGTATTACCTGAACAGCTATTGTATCTCCAAAAGTTAATTTGTTACTTGCAGAAGCAGAGTTTGTAACCTCGTTTGAGCCGCCGAAAGTACCTAAATTGCTGTTTATTATATCTCTTCCAAGAACCGTGTTGAAAAATTTGCTGAAATTATCAGTTGTTGAAGATTCTTTATTAGAAGAATAAGTTAAATCGTTGCCGATTTTTACTGTTTCATCCATTATGATAGAAATCAAATCACCGACTGAACGCGCTTGGACCCCCCCGAACAATGATTTAGGTGCAGGAGCATAAGTTTGTGAAGCCCCAAGAGTGAACAACGATTCGGCAAATGTTGATTGCATCGCCGAAAACATGACCAAACACATTATTAAACTTTTTGTAATTATCTTCTTCATATTTTTACCAAAACCTTATTTTCGCCTATTACAATTCCTTTGTAAATTTTATTGTAGCCTTTATTCATTATACAAATATTATCGCCCACACTCCCATCGGAAAGTGCCGTTGCTTCAATTGAGATTGTTAAATTATTTGTATTAAACATCACAGTAACCAAAGAATTTCTCATTATATCAGGTCTCAATTTAACGTATCTTCTGTCAACAAGCTCATTTTTCGCAAAGAATTTTTTTGCAATAATTCCTTTTGACAAATCATCTGCTTCCAAAACATTGTCAATAATATTTGAAACTTCTCTTTTTTCAATCTTTACAACAGAAGCAGAAAGTTCTCTTTCTCTTGGAATTTCACCAGAAGCAACAAGAACATTTTTATAAGCTTTGATTACAACCGGAGCATTAAAAACTTTTGCAACTCTTCCATTCACGTAAACTGTAACTTTTTCTAAATCTCTTGCCATAAATTTTGTTGCGTTTGTTTTTATTTCGTAAGTAATCTGTCCTTCTGGCAAATTAAGTTCTCTAAAAGGAAGTGCAACTACATTTACTTCCATTTGAGCATCTGTGTACTGTCTGAAATTTTCAACTACTTTTTGCGCAATAATAGATTTTAATTCACTTTCTTTCACAACATTAGCATCCGCCTTAACTGCGGTTAAAGCTAAAATTACTATTAATGTTAATGAAAAAATCTTTTTCACGACGTTTATCCTTAGACTATTTGATTTGTATTTTTTAAGATATCGCTTGCTGCATTAATGATTTTTGAGTTAGATTCAAAAGCTCTTTCAGCCTTAATCAAGCTGATTAATTCTTCTACAATCTGAACGTTTGAACCTTCTAAAAATCCTTGTTGAAGTGTTCCCATACCGTTTTGCCCAGGTGTGTCTTGAATCGGGTTTCCTGATGCTGCAGTTTCAACATAAAGGTTGTGGCCTACTGCCAAAAGCCCTGATGGGTTTTGAAATCTTACAAGCTGAATTGTACCCACAATCTGCTGGGTTGTATCATCACCTTGAGATACAGAAATGTTTCCATCTTCTGTAATATTAACTTCTGTGTAATCCTGAGGAAGGGTTATCTGCGGCTGAATAAGCAGACCGTCAGTTGTACAAAGCTGCCCCATAGAATCCACCTTAAACGAACCGTCTCTTGTATAAGCAAGAGTTCCGTCTGTTTTCATAACTTGGAAAAAGCCTTCGCCCTGAATCGAAGCGTCAAGACTTCTGTCTGTGGAAACAGCCGTTCCTTGACCAAAAACTCTTGTGGTTGAAGCCGTTTTTACACCTAGACCATATTCAATTCCGACAGGCTGAAATGTACCTTGCGTAATCATTGCACCAGGCGATTTGACCGTTTGGCTTAACATATCTTGAAACTCAACTCTGGCCTTTTTAAATCCGGTTGTGTTAACGTTAGCAATATTGTTTGAGATAACGTCCAGATAATTCTGTTGCGCTATCATACCTGTTGCAGCTGTTGATAAAGCTCTTAGCATTTATTTCCTCCCGTTAGTCTTATAATCTTCCAACTGTCATAACATTTGAAAGACTGTCTCCATCCGCTTTTACAAGCTTTGATAGAGTTTCATAGTTTCTTGATGTACTAATTGTTTTAATCATCTCGTTAACTATGTTTGCGTTTGATGTTTCCAATGTACCCTGCTGAATTTTGAAATTCACAGGGCGAACCTCCTGCATACTTGCATCTGATGGCTTGAATTTCGCTCCTCCGATGTAGTTCATGTTTTCTTTGTTTGTAAAATCGAAAACTCCGATTTTTTGTAACATTACCTGATCGTCTTGACCGTTTAATTCTATTTGTCCATCACTTGTTATTATAATATCATTTAGCGATCTCATCACTACATCATTTGCTTTAATTTTTATCGGAGTTCCGTTGCCGTCAAGAACATAATCTCCGTCTTTTGTCACTAGATTGCCGTTATTGTTGAGTATAAACGAACCGTTTCTTGTATATGAAACTTCTCCATCAGGTGATTGAACTTTGAAAAAACCGTCCCCTTCAATTGCTACATCAAAAATATTTTCTGTTTTTGTCAAAACCCCTTGCGAAAAATCATAAGTCAATTTTTGAACCTGACATCCTACACTTAATTCACCTATATTTTTAACATCACCACCGTTGGCATCTTGTTGAACTATGTTTGAATCATAAATGTTTTTAAACACCAACATTTGTCTTTTATAGCCCATTGTATTGGCGTTTGCAATGTTATTTGCAGTGGAGTCATTTTGGTTAATCAAGGCTTGCATACCGTTTGCGGCTGCTTCCAATCCTCTTATAATCATTATGCACCTCCTTTGTATCTGTTATAAATGCTTAGAACATTTTTTACGTAGTTTTGAGTTTCTTTATACGGTGGCACTCCTCCGTATTTTTTTACAGCGCCCCCGCCTGCGTTATATGCTGCAAGCACAAGATCTTTTTTGCCGCCGTATGTTTTCATTAAATTTGCGAGCATTTTAGTCCCGCCTCGTACGTTTTGTTCTGCATCATATGGGTTTTCAACCCCAAGCCCCTTTGCTGTTCCCGGCATCAACTGCATCAATCCTGCAGCTCCGCAACGGGATGTCGCTTTTTCATTAAAGCCTGATTCTTGTTTTACAACCGCTTTTACAAAGTCCGGATCAAGCCCGTTTTTCTTTGAATAAGCGTCTATAAGCTGATTAATTTCATCCTTGGAAACATCCTCACCGTAGTTTTTTTCCATCGAAGAATCCAAAATCTTTTGAAAATCACTGTCCGGTTTTATCCCGACAGGCTCTCCCGTCAGCTTTTGAAACTGCTGTTCTATAGATTGAATTCTCTGTAAAGTTATTTCTAATCCTGTAATTTCCAAGTCTATTCCCTCGAGTACGATACAAAATCCCTAAATTTATAATCTTACACATACACTGTACTATATTTGAATGAAACTGAACATCAATCCCGAGGTTAAAATTTATTCTCCCGCGTAGACCATGTGGTCTATTTATTCTAAAAGCTCCTTTTTATACATAAAAAAAACTCATTCTTGTAACATTTCTTAATATCAAAAGTAAAAAAGTCAATTTCTCTGAGATGAAATCCTTTATATAAGTAAGGGATATTTTATAAGGGATAAATTATTCTAGGGATTTAAAAAGTATATTTCAATGATTGGGATTGAAATAAGGGACTTAGGGATTACAAAATTATAAGGGGGAATTATTATGGCTATTGGGGCAGAAGATTACATTGATCAACTTTTAGTGAAAAAATACGCAACTGAAAAAGTAGACAACCACGATGCGATTGAATCGATGGTTCAACCTGAAAAAATGATGGAAGCTATGAACGATTATGCTTCTATGTCTAGAAATATGTTTGCACTAAGCCAAAAATTGGCTTCAGTATGCTACAACGTAAACGCTCGCAACGCTCAATACAGAAAAGCTGCAACTCTCCAAGGTTAGGCGATAGGGACAGTACAGCCTAAAACAAGTGTATAACATACACCATATCTGTGGTGTTAATTATAAAATATCCTAAAACATAGTAAAAAGAATTTCTCCTTAACGATAAGCCATCAAATAAAGTTGATGGCTTTTTATTTGGGATTTTTCTGCTAAAATTTATTTTAGAAAAAAATGCCGAAAGGATTTGTATTGAAAAAGATAATTTTAGCGTCGGCTTCTCCGAGGCGAAAAGAAATACTAAAAGAGATGGGGCTGGATTTTGAAATTGTGCCTTCTGATTATGATGAAAAGCTAGAAAATGACATTTTTTCTGTAGAAAAGATTGAAATGCTTGCGCTCAACAAAGCAAAAGATGTTTTTATCAAGTTCGAAAAATCGCAAAGCGCCTTGGTATTAAGCGCTGACACCGTTGTTGTTTTGCAAAATAAAATTCTTGGCAAACCTAAAGATGAAAAAGAAGCTTTTTTGATGCTGAAAAATTTGAGCGATAAAAAACACTCCGTAGTGACAAGCGTGTGCGGAATTTGTGTTGAATCAGAAAAAACCAAAATTGTATCAACAGTGAGCTACGTTGTCTTCAAAGAGCTTTCTGACAAGTTGATAAAAGATTATATAGAAAAATATATGCCGCTGGATAAAGCAGGCTCATATGGAATTCAAGAACTTCCCGATGGTTTTGTTTCTTCTGTGGAAGGCAGCTTTAAAAACATAATGGGACTTTGCCCGAAAGCTGTTGAAGAAGTGATTTATTCTTTTAAAAAATAATTTCTATATTTGACTAAATATCTTTTAGGAATAAAATTAGAATATGGACTTTAAAAAAGGAGATTAAGATGAGTTGTGAAAATTGTTCCCATGAAGTAATGGAAATGTGTTGCGTTGCAAAAGGCGCAAACCACAATCCTGCGCCAATTCCGCAGGAAGGTAAATGGACTTATGCAAAAGAGATTAAAGATATTTCAGGTTTAACACACGGTATCGGCTGGTGTGCACCTCAACAAGGAGCTTGCAAATTAACTTTAAACATTAAAGAAGGTATTATCGAAGAAGCTTTGGTAGAAACTATCGGCTGCTCCGGTATGACCCACTCTGCAGCGATGGCTGGTGAAATATTGGTTGGCAAAACTATTTTGGAAGCTTTAAACTCTGATTTGGTTTGCGATGCTATCAATACAGCGATGAGAGAATTGTTCTTGCAAATAGTTTACGGACGTTCTCAAACAGCTTTTTCTGACAACGGATTGCCTATTGGCGCAGGTTTGGAAGATTTAGGCAAAGGACTTCGTTCTCAAGTTGGTACTATATACTCTACAAAAGTAAAAGGCCCAAGATATTTGGAACTGGCTGAAGGCTATATTCTTGAGCTTGGTTTGGACGAAAACAAAGAAATCATTGGTTACAAATTTGTTCACCTTGGAAAAATGATGGAATCAATCAGAAAAGGTGCGGATGCTAAAGAAGCGTTTGAAAACAACGTTAAAACTTATGGTCGCTTTGACGAAGCAGTTACAAAAATTGACCCACGTAAGGAGTAATAATAATGACAGTAAAATTTGAAGGACAAGATAGAAGACAGGCTAAACTTGACAAAGTTATGGCTGAATATGGAATTAAATCTTTAGAAGAAGCAAGAGAAATCTGCTTATCTAAAAACATTGACGTTGATGCGATTGTAAAAGGCATCCAAAATATAGCTTTTGAAAACGCAAGCTGGGCTTACACTTTAGGGGCAGCAATTGCGATAAAAAGAGGCATTACAAATGCAGCTGAAGCAGCAAGTACAATCGGTTTGGGCTTGCAAGCTTTTTGTATTCCCGGTTCTGTTGGCGACCAAAGAGAAGTCGGCATCGGACACGGAAACCTTGCAGCTATGCTTTTGACTGAAGACACAAAATGCTTCGCTTTCTTAGCAGGACACGAATCTTTTGCAGCAGCAGAAGGCGCTATCGGTATTGCAAGAAACGCTAACAAAGTTAGAAAAGAACCTTTGAGAGTAATCTTAAACGGGCTGGGAAAAGATGCAGCGTACGTAATTTCTCGTATAAACGGATTCACTCACGTTGAAACTCAATATGACTACGCGGCAGGAAAGCTTAATATCGTTAGCGAAAGAGCTTTTTCTAAAGGCGAAAAAGCAGCGGTAAAAGTATACGGCGCGGATGACGTTTCTGAAGGCGTTGCTATTATGATTCACGAAGGCGTTGATGTTTCTATCACAGGAAACTCTACTAACCCTACAAGATTCCAACACCCTGTAGCTGGAACTTACAAAAAATGGGCTGTTGAGCACAACAAAAAATATTTCTCAGTAGCATCAGGCGGTGGAACAGGAAGAACTCTTCACCCTGATAACATGGCTGCAGGTCCTGCAAGCTATGGTATGACTGACACTATGGGAAGAATGCACTCTGATGCTCAGTTTGCAGGTTCATCTTCTGTACCTGCCCACGTTGAGATGATGGGTGTAATCGGAATGGGTAACAACCCTATGGTTGGAGCTACTGTCGCAGTTGCGGTTGCAATTTCAAACGCAGGTTAGTTATAAAACCTTTATAACAAAAAGAGAACCAAATTTGGTTCTCTTTTTTTATTTCAAAAAATATTATCTAAAAAATTCCTGCGAATTTAAATCCTACAAATATTGAAATAACCCCCAAAAAAAGACTCAAATTCATATACAAAATACTCTGAAAAACTTTTCCTTCTTTTAAAAGGTTAATATTTTCCAAACTAAATGTGCTAAACGTTGTGAACCCGCCTGCAATACCGGTTGTCAAAAATAAATATGCATTGTGATTAATAACATCAGGATATTTGGAAACCAAACCAACAACAAATCCTATCAAAACACAGCCTAATATATTGATAAAAAAAGTACTCCAATGCGCCAAATTAAATTTTTCATTTGCAACTAAAGAAAAAATATATCTTAAACAAGCACCAATTCCACCGCCTATAAATATCACAAATATTTCCATATCAATCCCTTACCGCCAATTCCAAATCATTTTCTTCTTCTAAATTTTCGTCAAATTCTTCAACAACTTCTTCCTGAAGCACAAGCTCATTTTCAAAAGCCAAGTACCTTTTAGCAGAAATCATACCTATCATAGTGGCAAAAAGACCGACAAAAATACTCATCAAAAGATATGTAATTCCTACTAACGCTTGATGCGAGATTATCAGATTATAAACTTCCAAGCCGAAAGTGCTAAAAGTTGTAAACCCTCCGGCGATTCCTGTCGTTAAAAAAGACTTTAAATTTGGATGAAAATCGTCTTTTGCAATTGCAACATAAGAAACAAACCCGAGAAAAAGACATCCTAAAACGTTTACAAAAAAGGTTGCCTCATAACTCAGACCAAAATTGCCAAGCAAATCCGAAACCAAAAACCTAAGCCCTGCGCCTATTCCGCCTCCGATAAATACTGCTAATAATCCATACATGAATAACTTCTCCTATTAAATATTTTCTAATAAGTAGAAGCTATCAGCTCTTTTCAAGCGGTTTTGTCTAATGGACAAGGCGGGCTTCATCACCGATTATATTTTTGCACGAAAATCCGTAAAAATCAAATATTAAAATATTATCATTCAGCAACGACACGCAAAATCTTAACTTTTGAAAAAGAAGAAACCAAAAAGAACTGATTAAACATAATAAATTTAGCCGTTCTAACAATTGGATTATGAAAATATTTGACCTGTTTTTGTTCCATGAAAAGCACCCTCATCAGTATTAATGCCTGATTACAAAGCAACCTAGACTATCCCTAAATGCCAAATATAAAAATATTCGCATATAACAATATTACACTTATTTTAGATAATTGTCAATTGCCCGAGTGTTTAAATAAAAATTTATTTTTCTTTTTTCTCTAAAATTTCGTAATATAAAACCGGCACAACAACGAGAGTCAAAATTGTTGCAACAACAGCTCCAAACATCATTGCAATCGCAAGACCTTGGAATATCGGGTCAAAAAGCATTACTAAAGTGCCCACAACAACTGCCAGAGCTGTCAAAAGAATTGGTCTGAATCTTACAAGGCCTGCTTTTATTACAGCATTTTTTAAATCGTTTCCTTCTGCAAGTTCAAGCTGAATAAAATCGACAAGGAGTATTGAATTTCTCACGATAATCCCTGACAAAGCAATAAATCCAATCATTGAAGTCGCCGTAAAGAAAGCATGAAACAACAAATGTCCTGGTAAAATTCCAACAAGAGTAAGGGGAATAGGCGCCATTATTACAAGGGGAATAACAAAGTCCTTAAACCAAGCGACCACCAAAACATAAATCAAGACAAGCACCGCAGCAAAGGCTATGCCCATATCCCTAAAAACCTGAAGCGTAATGTGCCATTCGCCGTCCCATTTTACCGAATACTTATCTTCTCTATCAGCTTCAGCAATATTTAGTTGTTTAATTTTAGTCCCATCCTCAAATTTCAATTTAGATAAAATATTTTCCATATCAAGAACGGCATACACAGGACTTTCTATTTCTTTTGCAACATCCCCTGTAACGTATGTCACTCTTCTCATATTTTTATGATAAATCGTTTGATCCTGCTCGCCAGTTTCTTTTTTAACCAATGCATTGAGCGGAACAAGCCCAGCTGTTTGAGTTGGAACTGTTATACCGCTTGCATTGTCCTCAAGATTTGCACGGTATTCAACAGGCATTCTGAGTAATATTTCAACAGGTTCTTTTTCTTTTTCCATGTGCACAAGCCCAACAGATGATCCATTCATAGCTGTTGTAAGAGTTTGAGAAATTGCATCTACTCCTACACCCGTTAGTGCAGCTTTTTCTTTGTCAGGAGCGAACGTAATTTTTTTCTGAGGAGCTTCCACATACCAATCGACATCCACAACACCTTTTATCTGAGAAAAAATATCCTTAATTTTTCCTGCAATTTCAACCTGTTTTTTCGAATCAGGCCCGTAAACCTCTGCAACCAAAGTGCTTACAACAGGTGGCCCTGGAGGGATTTCAGCAAGCTTGACATTCGCATTGTATTTTTCTCCGATTTTTTGCAACTCAGGACGCATCATTTTTGCAAGTTCATGACTTTGCTTGTGTCTGTCGTGTTTTGGTTTAAAGTTCACTTGAATATCAGCCTCATTACTTCCCTGACGCATAAAATAATGTCTTACAAGCCCGTTGAAATTATACGGCGCTGAAGCTCCGACATAAGTTTGGAAATTTACAACTTCTGGAACAGTTTTAATGTATTTACCCAGCTCTTGTGCAACAAGGGCAGTTTGTTCAAGAGTTGTTCCTTCCGGCATATCAATCACAACCTGAAGTTCGCTCTTGTTATCAAAAGGAAGCATCTTAAACTGAACAAGTTTCAATGGGATTAACAGCATAGACGCTATCAAAAGCCCAATGACAACCTTTAGTGACTTCATTCGTTTTTCTCTATTTTCGATTAATGGAGTGAGAATATTTTTATAAATTTCAACCATTTTACCCTGAGAATGTTCATCCTCAATAGATTTATCTTTTTTATCCAAATCAGAGGCAGAGTGAGTTTTTTCATCTTTCAAGACAATAAAACTCAACCAAGGACTAACAATAAAGGCAACAAGCAACGAGAAAATCATCGCAGCAGATGCTCCGATTGGAATTGGGCGCATATAAGGACCCATAAGCCCTGACACAAAAGCCATCGGAAGAAGTGAAGCCACAACGGTAAATGTCGCCAATATCGTAGGATTTCCGACTTCATCCACAGCTTTTACAGCTGTTTTTATGCTTGCACCTTCCAATTTAAAATGTCTGTGAATATTTTCTACAACGACAATTGCATCGTCCACCAAAATCCCTATTGAAAAAATCAAAGCAAACAATGTAACTCTATTCAAGGTAAAACCTAAAAGATAGCTGATTAAAAGTGTTAAAGCAAGAGTAACAGGAACAGCTACAGCAACAACCGCAGCCTCTTTTCGGCCCAAGAAAAATGCAATAAGGGCAATTACAGAAATCGTAGCAATTAACATGTGGCTCAAAAGCTCGTCTGATTTTTCTTTTGCGGTTTCTCCATAATTTCTTGTAACAGTCACGTCAACATCGTGAGATATAATATTGCCTTTTAGATTTTCAACTTTTTTCAAAGCGCGATGGGCAACATTTGTTGCGTTTGTACCTTTCTTTTTGGAAAGTGAAATTGTTACAGCCTCGTTCATTCCGTTTTTCGAATCGTAATTAAAAACATAACTTGCTGGCTCTTGCGCTCCGTCTTCTATATTTGCAATATTTTTTAAATAAACAGGATTTGAACCGTTTGCACCCACAACCAAATCGCCAAGTTCATAAGAATCTTTTATAAAACCGCCTGAATCTACTATAAATTCACTGTTTCCTGAAGGCGCTTTACCTGAATTCAGCATAAAATTTGATTTTTGAAGCGATTGAACAACTTGAAAAGAGCTTAAATTGTAGCCGTTCAATTTTTCAGGATTAAACATAATTTTAACCTGACGTTTTTGCCCACCAATAATGTTTACTTCTGACACATCAGAATCTTTTTTAAGTTCATCTGCAAGCTCCAATGCGACACGTCTAAGCTCATAACCGCTATAATATTTGCTTTTGCTGGATAGAGTTAAGGCTAAAATAGGCACATCATCAATAGAGCGCATTTTTATCAAAGGCTGCGAAACCCCATGTGGGATTCTGTCAAAATTTGAATATAACTTGTTATACAGCTTTACAATGCTATCTTCAGCATTTTGCCCGACATAATATCGCACAATAGTTAAATTCATGCCAGGTCTGATTATTGAATAAACATATTCTACACCGGGAATCTCTGAAATCAACTGTTCCATAGGCTTTGTAACCCGAGCCTCAACTTCTTCTGCGCTTGCACCGGGATATTGAACAAAAACATCTGCCATAGGAACAACAATTTGCGGCTCTTCTTCTCTCGGAGTAACAACTGTCGCGAAAAGTCCAAGAATAATTGAAGCAATAATAATCAAAGGAGTCAGCTTTGATTGAATAAAAGCCGCAGCGATTTTTCCTGATATACCTAATTTATTATTTTCTTCGTTATTCATTTAAAATTCCCTTTATTTTTCGTTTGTATATATTTGCCCAATGAAGTTTCTAGCGATTTGAAGTTGATATTTTTCCGCCATCAATTGCTTTTTCAACCCCGACAGTAATAATTTTATCGCCATCTGAAAGCCCCGATAAAATCTCAACTTTATCACCATAGATTTTACCTGTTCTCACAAGCCTGTATGTAATGACATTCTCCGCATCAACGGTATAAACGCCTGTAAGTTCACCTTTTTCAATAATTGCCGATTTCAAAACAGTTATCGCTTCTTTTTTGCCCACCGGAATATTAATCTTTGCAAACTGACCGCCAGCTAAACCAGATATGTCAACTTTCACCTTAAAAGTTCTTGTCACAGGATCAATATAATTAACAATTTTTGTAATTTTCCTTTTATAAGTCTTTTCTGCTATCTCAAGTATAACTTCCTGACCCGCTTTTACTTTATTTAAATAGCTTTCATCAACATTAGCCACAATTTCTGATTTAGATTGATTATTTTCAACCGCTTCTATTGTAACCAAAGGCTGCCCCTGCATAGCAGTGCTTCCCAAATCGATATTTCTTTGAACTACAATCCCTGAAACAGGTGCTGTAACTCTTGAATAGCTTTGAAAAACCTTAACTTCACCGAGCCCTGCCTGAGCCTGTTGCACTCCTGCTTTTGCCTGCTGATATTGAAGCTTCGCGACATTTCTTTGAGTAGTCCACTGGTCAAATTCTTGTTTTGTAATCACTTTTTCATCATACAAATTTTTATACCTTTGATAAGTGCGCTCTGCCATCTGTGCATTTTGTGCGGCCGAACTTGCCGCCATTTGAGCAGCTCTTATTCCTGCAGAAGCACCGGATGCTTTTTGCGCCAAATCTCTTGCATCAATTGTCATCAACAGCTGACCTTTTTTAACAAAATCACCTTCTTCTACAGCTATTGATGTGACTTTTCCGTTAAGCAACGAGGACACAACACTGTTAGCTTTAGATTTTACTGTTGCAGAAGTCGTGTAAAAACTTTCAACAGGCTTCTTGCTGACTGCTTCAACCTGCACTCCTAACACTAAAGGGTGTTCTGCCACATCCGAATGTTTGGTACATCCTGTTGAAATTATCATTATTAATGCCATAGTCAATAGTATTTTTTTCATATATTTTCCTCTTTGCTCACCTTATCCGCCATTTTGCTTTCAAAATTGCAGATTTGGATTATTTTTGACTCAATTGTAATTCTTCTTTCAAGACTCCGCTTTCAAAATATAAAGTTATAAGCTGAGCTTTTAAATCGTTGCTGCTTTTAACCCAATTTGCCCTCGCTCTGTTAAGGTTTGTCTGCGCATCCAAAACATCCACAAAAGGAGATAAAGATGCCTGCCAACGTTTTGTAACAAGCCTGTTTCCTTCTTCTGCGTATTTTAAGGCAATTTGTGCAAGCTCAAAATTTTTATTAGCTTCCTGAACCCCCGCATAAGATTCAAAAACCTTAAAATCAATTGCGTTTTTAAAACTTTCAAGATAAAATTCTGCTTCTTGAACCTTATCTTTAGCTTTTTTGGTTTCATAATTTCTTTTCATTCCGTCAAATGCATTCCAGTGTAAAAAAGCACCTGCTATATAGTTGTTTCCTTCTGCACCGAAGGGATAATTACTTTGATACAAATTATAAGATGCATTTAAGTTCAAAGAAGGAAACCAATCAGCTTGAGCCAACTTAACCCCGTTTTTTGCGTTTTGAACGTTAATCTCCAACGCTTTTAAATCACTTCTTTTAACCATTTCACCTTTATAATAATCCATTACCTTTAAATCAAGGACTGGAGTAACATTAGAAATTTCTGCCGACTCTTTTGTGCCTAACAAAAACCCTAACGATCTTTTAGCAACACTAAGGTTTTTTTGAGCCGAAACCAATTTTTGTTCAGCTTCCGAAACCTCTGTCTTTGCCCTCAATACATCTGAGTACAAACCCAATTCGCTCTTGTATCTCACTTGAGATATTCTCAAATGCTCTTTTGCGTCTTTAAGTCCTTGCTCAGCCGCAACCAAATACTCCTGTGTCGTACCTATTTGCAAATAAGCAATCGCAACATTTTTTATCAACTCTTCCTGTTTTCTTAAATACACATAACCATTTGCGCTGTATTGAGTTTTTGCGATTTTCAACGCTTCAATAGATGCTTTATTAAAAACAGGAATTTGTATTAAACCGTAAGTCATAAAGTTTGTAATGTTTCCAGGATTGTTGAAAGTGTCCGGTGCCCCTGACAAATCAGCAGAAGTGAACCTTCTTTGATTTAATTTCAAAGCAAAAACCTGAGACGGATTGTTGGTTGTGACAAAATCTTCTCCGACTGTCACTTTTGGCATAAGATAACTTCTTGTTATCCCAATATCCTTTTCAGATGCAGACAAAGCAGCTTTCATTCCCTGAATCTCCTGATTTTTTTCAAGCGCGATTGAAATAGCTTCTTTAAAGCTTAATTTGTTCACAATCGTATCCTGCGCAAAAACTTGCGACGATGCAAAAAATATTATTAATCCTGCCAAAATTAGTTTTTTCATCTATTATCCTACTTCAGTGCCTTTATAATCTTAACCACTTTTTCACTGACAACTTTATAACAAATCTGGTTGCCTTTCCTAAAACCTTCTATAATCCCCGCATTTTTCAACACAGTAAGATGCTGGGATACGTTAGGCTGGGCAATCCCAAGGCCTTCTGCCATTTTGTTAACGTTGCATTCATTTTTTTCAATAAGCCCTACAACTATTTTCAACCTTGTTGAAGAAGATAGTGCTTTGAAAATTTCTGCCGTTTTTTCAAAATTATTTTCCATAATTTACCCTTTTCTGTTGAGATTAAATTTTATAATTTTTTTTATTAGTATAACGAAAAAACGAAACATCTGTAAAAATGTATTCATATATTCGTATATTAGAATATTAACATATATTTTATGTTTGTCAACCCCTGTTTTTTAAAATTTATGGAGAATATGCATTTGGAGAAATAAGTCTTACACTGTTTAAGACTTTAATATAATCAATATCCGCGCCTGATGTCGAGGTGGAAGAATCACCGTATATCATTGTTTTATAATAATTTCCGTCGTTTCCTTTATAAAAAGCGCTTTCTTCGTTGTCGTCAATTATTCTGAGATATTTTATAACTGAAATATCTCCAATGCAGCTATTTGAAATATCAATACTCACGCTGCCGTATACTTTATCTTGAGCTCCAAAACCTGAGGTAACTGCGGTAGATTTTACTTTTGAGCTGAACCCTGAATCTTCAGCTTCTGCAGCACACGATATATTAATCCAGCTTATTTTATCCCCGACATTATCGGCTCTTACGTAAGGATTTTGCGGATTATTGTCAATACCTGCATAAATCATATAACCATCTATTGCATCACCGATTTCTTTTACAAACAAATCATCTCCCGGTTTATCAACAATCGGCACAGGTAATCTCATAGTAATAAATCCGCCGGGCCCTATGCTCAATGGCGAATTATTTCCGTCATCGTTAATCAAGCTATACAAAGGAAAAGAAGTGTCTGAATCATAACTTGCAGACAAAAAATTACCCAAAGGAAGCAAAATCGCAGTATCGTTAAGATTCGTGTCTTTGGACAAAATATCAGAAAGATAAACAGCTTTTGGTGTGAGCCAATTAACGCCTGCATAATTTGCTGCTACAGAAAGAGATTCACTCACAGCACAAGCTTTTGCTTCTAGCGTAATTCCGCTTACCCCTAAAAAAGAGAGGAAAAATGGTTGAGAAACCATATTGGTTGTAACTAAAACCTGATTTGTAGATTTATTTGAAAGCACCGATATTTTTGCATTTTGAAGAGAGTCCGCTTTTAAAAGTTTAAAAATGTCTTCAGCTCGAATTTGCACGTTATCGGGATTTTTCACAAACTCAGATGCGGCAATAAGAGCCGTTTGCTCTGTAGCGTTTTGAAGTTTTATCCTATTTGTCAAAACGATACTTCCGTCAACGGCAAAAGAACAAAACCCAAGAAAAATAACCATAAAAAATATCATATACAAAATTGAACTTGCACTTTTCTTTTTGGAATCCAGCCTAAACTTCCATTTTCTTGCAAAAATGTTTCTATAAGAGATTTTGCAGTTTTTATTAGAATGAATAACCATAATTAGACTCCGTTGCCACACCTTTTATATTTACTACTGAATCTGAAGCCCCGTATACAAAAACGATTGAGCCAAAAGTATCAATATTGTAAGAATTTGCAGAAAAACCACCGTTATAAACAGAAACGTTTAGATTATCAAAATTCCCTATGCTCTTGCTTGTTGAATTTATTATAGCCAAAGCTCTTTTCAGTGCCCCATCTACAGAAGTTTCATAAAGCTTGCCCGAACCGGTCGTCCACGCAGCCTGAACATTTGCTGTAGTTACAGAGCCAAATATTGTTGAATCATGAACAAAAATAACATTATAATAACTATTACCTTTCAAATAACTCAAAAACGGTTTCCCGTCATAAGATACACCGCAACCTGCACCTGTAAGTTTTCCTGTGGATGTCGAAAGCGTGCAATTGGACAAAACTTCGCCTTTAAAATTGGTTAAATAATATACAGATGCGGTAAAGGGATCAGGAATGAGAAACAAGATTTTTGTTGAAATCGAAGGCATTGAACCTACTGAAGTTTGCATAATGCCTTCTTTTGAGTCATTAAAACTGTCTAAGCTTGAAAAATCAGACCCTGAAGACCAAATTTTATCCAATTGCAGAGAGTCCACCCCGCTTGAATATCCTGAATTACCCTGTAAAAAAGCAGCAGGAACAGATGATGTTGCTAGAAAATTAAACTGTTCAGGTAAAATTTTAAAGAACACATTTGGAAGCGTAAACGCTGAATAATATCTGTAAGTTGAAATAAAAATAGCAGATTCGCCGCTTAGAGAATAATTCACAGTCAAATTATTTTCACTTTCAGTTGGAACATTATTAGATTTCAAATAATCCAATAAATCACTTTTCACAAGAGAATTTATCTGACTCGCACTCATATTAGGTTTAATCTGGCTGTATATAGATGCTGTAACTTTTTTCAACCCGTTGCTGAGCGTCATGTTGACATTGAGCGCATAAGCAAATTCAGTAACTATTCCAAGAAGAATTATCAAAAAAGGAGCGATTAGCAAAAACTCAACCAATTGTTGCGCTTTTTTTGTTTTAAAGATTTTTTTAGTATTCTTTATATGCATTGTTTTATTTTATAATATTTTTTACAAAAAGTCTAAAACATTTGAAAAAATTAATATTTTATGAGAAAATTTGATACAAAAGGGAGGATTTATGGTTTCAAAAGCAATGATTATGGCAGCAGGCGTGGGCTCAAGACTTGACCCGCTAACCCAAGAGGTTCCTAAACCGCTTGTTCCGATTGCAAATCGACCAATCATGGATATACTTTTTGAAAGACTCTCTGAAATTGGGATAAAAGATGTCGTTTCAAACACCCATTTTAAAGCTGACAAAATAATTGAAAGATACAAAAATTGCCCTTTTGGTATAAATTTCAACCCGATTTTTGAAAAAGAATTATCAGGGACAGCAGGCGGGGTTAAAAAATGCCAATTTTTCTTTGAAGAAGGCGAAGATTTTTTAGTTCTCTCAGCAGACGGCCTGTCCAATGCAAACCTTAAAGGAGCGATTGAATCCCACAAAAAATCTAACGCCATTGCGTCTATGGGAATCAAAAAAATCGCGATGGAAGAAATTCCAAACTTTGGAGTAGTAGTAACAGACGAAAACGGTTTTGTTTCAGGGTTTCAAGAAAAACCTTCGATTGAAGAAGCCAAAAGTAACACCATAAACACAGGAATCTACATTTTTAACTACAAAATATTTGACTATATCCCAGAAAATACATTCTTTGATTTTGCAAAAAATGTATTCCCGACAATGCTTGAAAATAATATTAAAATAAACACTTTTGACGTTAGCGAATATTGGAGCGATATCGGTACAATTGACCAATATTTTGAATCAACACAAGACCTTTTTGAAAATAAATATACAATCAACCACTCAAAAATTATTACAACCCCAACAGGTAAATATATTTGTGAAAACAGTTACATTGCGCCAAGCACAAAAATAATTGGCAATAATATAATAGGCAAAGACTGCATCATCGGCAAAAATGTTGTTCTTGAAAATTGCATAATCTGGAACGATGTAGAAATTGGAAGCAATATTAACCTTAAAAATTCGATAATTGCTTCTCACTGCGAAATCAAAAGCGACTTAATCAACCAAGTTGTAGGACCAAACCAAATCATCTCTCACGGAGTGTACAACGAAGGTTAATATTTCGTTACAATATTCTTTTTGAAAAAGCAATTTTTTTCATTATATATACTTTATATACATATACGAAGATATAAAGGAGAGATTATGACAGCTAGTGCAACTATGAATGGCTATATTAGTCTGGTAAACAAAAAAAATGAAGAAGATTTGGTAACAATGAAAAAGGTTACCGAACTTTTGAAAAAAGATAATGCAACTTTTAATAATTTTGAAGAAGAAAAAAACGAAGCGTTTTCTGATGAATACCAAAAAGTATTAAAAATGACAACAATGTCAATGAAAATGTTTTCTAATTCTTACTGCAAAAAAGATGCTTATTTAGACTACAGAGATATTGAACAAATTAAAACATCTTTGAAAAACTTTGCAAATCAAAACGAAAAAATAAACGAATTTAAAAATGCTTTGATTGAAGATTTAACAACATTCCAAAAACAAATTAACGAAAAACATTTAAGAAAAATCACAGAACTTGCAAAAGAAAAAAATCTTTGCGAAAAACAAATAAACGTTCTAAACGCTGACAAGCACAAGTTGATAATGAGCAGACTTTCTCAAATAGCTTGGCCATACGACGAAAAAACAAAAGAATATGACAATAAAATTGCAGCAAATGAAATTAAAATGAAACAAATCGAACAAAAAATCGAATATCTAAAAACAATGCGCCCTGTGGCAAATGAAAAAGATATTCTTATCTATCAAATGCAACTAAAAGAAAAATACGCAATCGCAATTTAAGAAAAATAAAAAAACTAAAAAAGCTGACTTAACAAGTCAGCTTTTTTATTGCAAAAAATATGTTAAAAATTCTAAACAACTAGCAAAAAAAAATATTCACATGCCTTATAAAAGCAGAAAAGATGTTTGGAGAAACAAATTGAGGCTGAATTCAATAAATAAAATCTCGTTTAAAGGGGAATTCGTATATGATATAGGAGCAAGTACGCCTGCAGCAAGCAAAAAAGGTATAGAATGCGACAGTTTTGGCCGACCAATAGGCGAAAAAGCTATCGGGGTTGTCAACACAAAGGGAAATCATTTCAAAAACAGCGCTGAATTCGTTGAAATGTTAGCAGACAGAGTTGCCGAAGACTACAAAAACCTAGATAAAAAAGGTCTGGAATGTCTTACGATTTTTGCTCCCGGCTCAACAATAGGAAACAAAGTAATAAAGACACCAAACCTAAAAGATGCAAACGGAAACCCTCTGACAAACATTGATTTTTCTCAATTGAAAAAACTTTTACAAGAAAGAAATGTTCCAATCGCAGAAAATTTCAAGATAAAATTATTCCAAGACTCAGTCGGAATAGCGCTTTCTGCTTTTGAAAAAATGTTTAACCCTCAAATAAAAGATAAATTCATATACCCTGGGGCTTTCCACTCAGTAATTTCAACCGGTGGAGGCTGCGGTATTTCACAAATCCTTATCCCCGATAAAAAAAGAGCGTTGATAATTGGCGCCGGCAGCAATTATTTTGCAGACGAAACAAAAGCTAGCCGTGTGTCTGATGAAGGGGCATCGGTCAAAGCAACCCTAAAAGAATTTGCCAAAGTGATGGGCTTTAATCCGCAAGAATCAGAAAAAATAGTCAACTCAGGAGTAGGACAATTGATTCAATATACCGATGTTACCGTCGGGAACAAACCTGCAACAAAAGAGCTTGCAAAGCTTCTTCAAGACTCAGGCAAATACATTGTAACCGAATCTGATAAAGGAATTAATCTAAAAATCAAACCTGAGTTTACAAACCTGCACAAAAAAGCAAAATTCAAAGCCATAAACAAATACGCTGGAGCAATTGCAAGATTTTTACCGATAAAACTGGCAGAAGGGTTAAATAAACTTGTTTTAACTGGTCCATTTGCGTTTGGGCTGAATGAAAGCATGAAAAAAGAAAACACTTCGCTTCCAAAATTAATACTGGAAAACTTCAAAAAATACAACAACGACGAATACGCTTCGATTATGAAAGAATATAACTTTGAAATAATTTGCGACAAGCCTAACTTTGAGATGAATGACAACACAGAATGTTCTAGACTCCTACACTTCACAGAAACTTGCGGAGACAGAAGAAACTGGGTAGAAGTCAAGATTAAAAAATACCAAAAAGCAATGATGAACGAAAATATGCAAGCAAACTCTATACTAAAAACAGTCAAAATTATCGTCTCAAAAATTGTAAAAGCTATAAAAAATATGATTTAAGTTTTTATTTTAAACTGTTTTAGCACTTGCATCTTTTTAGTGTTAAAATTTAGTATATGAAAAAACACGTCTCGCTAACCGAAATAGCAAAATTATTTCTTACTATCGGCACAATAGGCTTCGGAGAAGGAATGGCGATTATTGCGCTCATGCAAGAATATTGTGTTAACAGAAAAAAGTGGATAAATAATGAAGAATTTTCTCACGGAATTGCACTCGGACAATTTTTGGGGCCGTTTTCTGTAAATGCGGCTATATTTATAGGTTACAGACTTAGAGGTTTTAAGGGCGCAATTGTTTCATTGACCTCATTTCTTCTTCCGTCATTTATTTTCATAACCATATTGTCTGCGCTGTACTACAAATACCACAATGTACCTTCGCTTCAATCCGCATTACATGGCATCGGGCCAGTGGTAATTGCGCTGATTCTTGCGGCTGCTTTTCGAATGGGTAAAGGTCGTTTTAAGTCGACTGAACCTATTATAATTGCAATTGTAGCCGTTACTTTGTCTTTGGCATTTAAGTTGCAAGTTTTTTCGATTCTGATTCTTTCTCTTTTGTACGGATTTATAAAAGTCAGATTTTTTGATAACAAAGAGGAGGAAAATGAAATTTAGCTGGCTTTTAATACCACCGGTTGCGTTGGTTTTTATAGTTTTTTTCAAAATAGGACTCGTTTTCTTTGGCGGAGGATATGTGGTAATTCCAGTAATCCACAGAGAACTGGTTACGAATTTGCATCTTCTAACCGAACAAGAATTCATAGACGGAACAGCTTTAAGTCAACTTACTCCAGGGCCGATTGCAATGATTGCGACTTTTGCAGGATATGGCATAGCAGGTTTCTGGGGCGGATTGGTGGGAACCTTCGCGATGTTTTTGCCCGGAAGCAGTCTGATGTTTACCATTTCTAAAAATTATGAAAAAATCAAAAATTCTAAAACCGCAACAAAAATACTCAACACTGCAATTCCTGCAGTTGTCGGGCTATTAATAAGTGCTTCTTTCAATATCGGAAAAAGCGTTATTGACAGTTATGCAATGGCTATTCTTTTTGTTATAGCGGCAATAGCCTTGATAAAATATAAGGCAAATCCGGTTGTTCTAATCGCAATAACTGCTCTAATCGGAGTAACTTTTCATTTGTAGATTATATTTTTCTCAATAATTTTTGATCGGCAAGGGCATCTAAAATCCTGAAGCACAAAAGGTTTCGGTAATTTTTCATAGTTTGTGAAAATTTAGGCTTTTCATAACATGGCTTAAATGAAGTCCACAATTCTTTTGGATAAAAAGATGAACGACATTCGTTAGCATTTTTGTTTTCTATAAAATCTTCAAAAATTTTCTTTGGAATATCAAAATATGTTTGCCTCGGATAAAGATCTCCCCACGCGGCTTTTGGAACAATCTTATGTAAAACTTCCGGTAAAATTACGCGCTGATTTTGACTTTTTGTCGCGTGATAAGAAAGCGGGTTTCCGAAATGATAATCTTTACAACCAATTGTAAAAAATTCTATTGATTTTGAAAAATCATCTAACACACCCTGCTTTTCTGCATATCTGGACATCAAATCCAAGAAAGACGTAATGCCCCTTGAAGATTGCACGTAATCAGTAATTATAACAGTATTTTTTGCCTTGTTAGCTTTTTCGACCAAGCTTTTTGGATCAGCTTTAATTAGCTTTAAATATAGCCTGTATGAGTTTTCTTGAGAGGCTGTTGGAAGATTTTGAAAATTTTTTTCTATATAATTTTCATTTGTGCTGAAATCAATTTTTTTATCATACCAACCTTTTGAAAATGCTACAAAATCATAATCCTGAATTCCGCCTTGCATCCAACGCGAAGTGCCTAAAAACCACTTTGGACTTCTTCCAAGACAAATTATCGGGTGTGATTTTAAATCGGAATATCTTTTTGCAACTTCGAAAAAATCTTGTTTTTCGGACAAAGTTTTTAGCGGCAAGGCTCTTTCTGTTTTGTCATACAAATCTGCAACCTTTAGATGGTCACCAAACTGGTCACATTCTTTTCTGAGCAATATTTTCTTTCTTTCCGTAAGACTATAATACTCTGCTATATCCATCTCTGGTGCATGATATTCTCTGCATTTAAATGAGGGGTTGTTTGATGTTTTTGCTGAATTTTGCGCAACAAGATTAAAAGGATTATTTCTCTTTATTTTATTATTCTGATTAAAACTTATAGATAGAACCCTTGCAAGCATCATCAATCTCTCCGTTTTCATGAATTATAACTCCAACATGAAAAAAACCGCTACGCTTGTAAAATAGCGCAAAATAAATTTACAATCAGGCTCTCTCTCGCTAAACAAACGAATTGGCAGAAGTAATTAAAAAGTTGTTTTTAAATTATTTTTTGTATACAATTAACCTGCAGGGCAAAACTTGGACAGAATGTTCAACTCCGCCACTGATAACACAATTATTGATAACTGAATAAAAATCTTGTAGAAATACATTAGGTCAATTGTTTAAAGTCTTTTTGCCTACTTTTTCTACAGAAAAAGTAGGTCGATGTGGCAAGGACTCCGTACAAAATGATTAAGTATCATTTTGGATGGAGGTTGGACAGAATGTTCAACTCCGCCACTGATAACACAATTTTTGATAACTGAATAAAATACTTGTCGATGTGGCGGAATGGTAGACGCGCACGCTTGAGGGGCGTGTGGAGAGATCTGTAAGGGTTCAAGTCCCTTCATCGACATTTTTTATTATGCGGAATTTTTGGTTTGGACTTTCACCCTTGGTTGTTCTGTTCGAACAACAAGGGTTGTCTTTTTTAAGACATCCTGAAACGATGGGCTCGGATTCCATATCCTCGCCTTCGTTTCAAGACAAGTCCCTTCATCGACATTTTTTATTATGCGGAATTAGCAAGGTGAACAATTATACCCATCTTAACAATTGAATTTATATTTGTGGAGTATTTTTCTTAATAAAAATATATTATTTAAGTTTTTTACCAATATAAATGATATAATTATAAAAATTTATTTAAATAAACTTAAGGGGATAGTATGATTATTGGATTATATTTAAAACATTTAAAAGTTTACAAAGGTATTCAATATATTCCAATCGGGTTTGAACACAATTTTATCAGTTATTTGGGCGAAAATGGTAGTGGAAAAAGCTCAATTCTTGAAGTGTTAAACTCTTTCTTTAACGGAAAAGAATACTCAATAAACAAAAGTGCATTAAAAGATGGAATAAAAACTAGTGCAAATTTTCCATATATTACACTGTCCTGACCCCGTATAATTGGTCCAAAGCTAAAGTTAGTTTTTGTTAGTACGAAAAACAATTTAGAAAGGACGGATTGCACATGAAAAAAGGTATCAAAATCAAACCAGAAG
>JAEWYI010000064.1 GCA_023395735.1 Cyanobacteria bacterium OH_SFB_17 | reverse complement strand
ATATCAGCGCCTGCATCAATAAAAGAATCAACGTATTTTTCAGGATTTTCTATCATTAAATGAACATCCAAAGGTAGATTTGTTATTCTTCTCAAAGATTTGACCACAGGTGCGCCTATCGTAATATTAGGAACAAAATGTCCATCCATAACATCAACATGAATCCAATCAGCGCCGGCTTCTTCAACTTTTTTTATGTCACTTTGCAGATTTGCAAAATCTGCGGATAATATTGAAGGTGAAACTATTATTTTCAATTGCTTTTTCCTTTTATTAATTACAAAAATTATTCGCCTGCTATAACACCAAGCTTGACACAAGCCTTGTAAGCCGCATCTTGCTCAGCTTCCCTTTTGGTTTTTCCTTGCCCTTGGGAAAGTGGACTTCCCATATAAGAAACCTCCACAACAAAAAGTTTATCATGCTGAGGCCCTATCTCATTTACAATCTGATAATCTGGCGTTTTTTTATTTTGAGATTGTGTGTATTCCTGCAAAACTGCCTTTGCGTTAAATTTATCAATATTTTCATCAAGATTTTTAATTATTTTTTTAAAATTAGATTCCAAAAAACTGAAAAGTTCATCTGATTTTTTTTCCAGATAACAAGCTCCCAAAACAGCTTCAAAGGTACAAGCAATAATGGATTTTCTTTTTCTTCCACCTGTTTTTTCTTCTTGTTTTCCGAGAATAATAAGCTTGTCCAACCCAAGCTCTATGGCAACATCTGCAAGAGTCGCATCAGACACCGCTATAGATCGAATTTTTGTCAAGTCGCCTTCTGCATATTCGGGAAATTCTTTATACAAAATTTCAGAAATACAAATTTTTAAAACCGCATCTCCCAAAAACTCTAACCGCTCATAATTTTCAAGCGAACTTATAGAATTCTCTTTCGTATAAGAACTGTGAGTAAGCGCTTTCAAATAAAGCTTTTCATCACTTACTTTGATGTTGAAAATCTGTTCAAGCTTAGAAATTCTTTGTTTATGCTCCAATTGCATGGAAAAATCCTTTTATAAAGTTGAATAAATCAATACTCAATTGATTTGAGACAACAAAATATTTAAAGTAATAAAATATAACAGGCACTGTCAAAACGTAACTGTCAGTTCTATCCAAAAATCCGCCATGACCCGGCAAAAGGCATCCTGAATCTTTGACCCCTGCATCTCTTTTGATTAAAGATTCGCATAAATCACCTATTTGAGCAAATGTTGTACACAAAAGCCCTGCAATAATTGCATGATAAAATTCTAAATGAATAAAATATCCGACAATCAAAGAGCCGATAATCGCGCAAACAGCACCGCCAACAGAGCCTTCAATAGTTTTTTTAGGACTGATAATAGGAGCCAGTTTATGTTTCCCGAATTTTTTACCGAAATAATAACACCCTGTATCAGTCATCAAAATTCCGACAAACAAAAGAACAACATACCCGAGTCCGTCGTTTTGGATATTCAATTTCAAAAAGCCTTGATAATTTTCTGCGTTCAACCCTCGCAAGAATAACAAATGCAAAGGAAACCATCCGCCATATACAAAACCCAAAATGGTTGTTGAAACGTTTGCTATATAAGGTTGTCTGCCTCTAAACAAAACCCACATAAATGCAGATATTGAACAAATTGTTAAAGCCATAGCGACCAAGTCAAATCTGTTAAAATAAGCCAACAAAGCAAAAATTGCATCTGAAACTAAAATTATTTTTAAACTTGGGAAAAACCCTTTATGCTCTAAGATTTGAACATACTCTTTAGAACCCAAATAAACAACAACCGCAATCAAACCCAACAGTGCTATTCCACCGTACAGAAGGCACCATAGAGCTGTAAACCCCATAACTGCGCCTGTTAACAACCTTGTTGCATTTTTATTTAAGTTCAAATACATTAGACTGTTAAAACCTCTTTTTCTTTTTCTTCAACCGCTGTTTCAATAATTTTTACATATTTATCAGTCAATTTTTGAATCTCTTCTTGATTGTCTTTAACAACATCTTCAGGAAGATTTTCAGATTTTTCAAGCTTTTTCAAATCATCAACCATATCTCGGCGGATGTTTCTGATAGCGACTTTGGATTCTTCACCAATTTTTTTTACATCTTTTGTAATTTCTTTTCTTCTTTCCTCGGTCAAAGGTGGGAAAGCAAGCCTGATAACAATACCGTCGCTGTTTGGAGTAATTCCGATTTCTGCTTTGATAATAGCTTTTTCGATTTCTTTCATCGCAGTTTTATCATAAGGAGAAATAACAAGTGTTGTACCATCTTGCACATTAACCTGTGACATTTGTCTCAAAGGGGTCGGCGCACCGTAATAATCCACCATAACTTTATCCAAAATCATCGGATTAGCTCTGCCAGAGCGAATTGTACCAAATTCACGTCTTAGCTGCGCAACAGCCTTTTCCATTTTTTCTTCACCATATAAAAATAATTCTTCTATTGCTTCTGACATATTATCCTCCTACGTAAGTTCCTACTTTTTTAGAATGTAAAATATCTAAAATACTGCCTTTTGCCTGAAAATCGAAAACGATTATCGGAATATCATTCTGTTTGCATAACGCGCAAGAAGAAGTATCCATAACCTTTAAGCCATCTTTTATAATATCATCATATTTAATTGTTTCTAATTTTGTCGCAGCCGGATTTGTTTTAGGATCATCTGTATAAACCCCATCAACACCATTTTTAGCCATTAACATTGCTTGAGCATTTATTTCTGAAGCCCTCAATGCAGCTGCCGTATCTGTTGTAAAGAAAGGGTTTCCTGTTCCTGCTGCAAAAATAACCACACGACCTTTTTCAAGGTGTCTTATCGCTTTAAATCTGATATAAGGCTCTGCAATTTGGTTCATCGTAATCGCAGATTGAACCCTGCATGAAACACCGATTGCGCGTAGCGCACTTTGGAGTGCAATCGCATTCATAACGGTTGCAAGCATTCCGACATAATCCCCTGATGCTTGATCCATACCGAGCTTTGCGCTATTTTTCATTCCGCGGAAAATATTTCCTCCACCGACAACAACAGCAATTTCAACCCCTTCATCGTGAGCTTTTTTAATTTCTTGAGCAATCATCAAAACAGGTTTTTGGTCAATTCCAAACTCCTGTTCACCCAAAAGAGCCTCTCCGCTTATTTTTAATAAGATTCTATTATATTTTAAATCATTTCCCATCGGATACCATCGCTTTCTTTGCTCAATTCTACCTTAAAACAAAAGGTTTGTAAAGTTAAAATATAGCTTTATTCTTTAATTTTTTTGAAAAAATCTTCTGCTATAAGTTGAGAATACTTGCCTTGCTCGTTTGCTGAAACACAAACACGCACCTGTCCTGATTCAGTTTTTACCGAAGAAATAATTCCCTCAATTTCTCCTGATGGAACCTTACTTATTTTTGCCGTAAACCTTACATAAGGCGCGTCTTTTCCAAAAGATTTCACATGCCCTTTTTTTGTTATTTTTAAATCCTTAACGTTTACAACAGAATATTTAAATCTTTTTGTCAAATCATTCAGTTTTTTTTCAACTTTTTCATCTTTAAAATCTTCAGGAGTCAAAAGCGGTTTTTTGCCGCCATCTATTACAACCATCTTTTGACCTGAGCTTTTATGTTCAGCCAAAACTCCATTGTATCCCAATGCGCTCGCTGCTTTATCTATTTCAAATTCATCAGAAACTTTTGAAAAATCTCCGACTTTTTTTGCCCGCTCCAACATAACATCGTGTGGCGGATTCATGTAATTGTTCCACATATTTACAAAATAATCTTTTCCGCCGATAGAAATAAAGCCTATGACAGCAAATACTAGCACGAAAGCTTTAAAAACATTTTTTAAACAACCCATATTGGATTTTCTCCTGTTTGTAATCTTTTCCTTGATAAAGTATATCTTTGACAAAATTATAAATCAATCATGTAAAAAGTTGAAGAAAAATTTTTCTAAACTCCAAACAAATTAAGCTGAGGAACTTCCAACTCAGGCGGAGTTGAAGCTTTATCATTTTTTTTGCGAGAGGATAAATTGTTTGAAAAATCTCTTTGCATCTTATTCATCAACTCTTGTGAGCGCGAAATTACGCTATTTGGAAGCCCTGCCATTTTTGCAACCTGAATTCCGTAACTTTTGCTCGCGCCGCCTTGAACAATCTTTCTCAAAAATTCGATTTCACCGTTTTCTTCTGAAATCGTTATCCTATAATTTTTTATCTGAGGGTACGTATTTGTCATGACATTCAACTCGTGATAGTGAGTTGCAAAAATACATCTTGCCTTAATTTTTGTCGCGATAAATTCTGCAACCGACCAAGCGATAGCAACTCCATCATAAGTACTTGTTCCTCTGCCAATTTCGTCAAGCAGAATCAGGCTTTTTTCTGTTGCAGAATTGAGAATATTCGCCGTTTCAATCATCTCAACCATAAAAGTAGATTGCCCCAAAGTCAAATCATCACTGGCACCGACTCTTGTAAAAATTTTATCTACCAAGCCCAATTTAACATAATCAGCAGGCACAAACGAACCAATCTGAGCAAGAATAGCAATAAGCGCATTTTGACGCATAAAAGTAGATTTACCCGCCATGTTTGGCCCTGTTAAAATCATAAACTCGGTTTTCTCAGAAACATTTCCGTATGAAAGCTCCAAATCGTTAGAAACATAAGCGCCTAAGGGCAAAATTTTCTCTAAAACAGGGTGTCTGCCATTTTTTACGACAAAATCAGAATCCTCGTCAATCAACGGTTTAACATAATTGTTTTCTACCGCAACCGTAGCCAAAGAAACAAAAACATCTGCTTTTGCGATACAGTCCGAAACCTCTCTGATTTTTGTGACATACTCTTTGGAATATTCTTTCAAGTCGCCAAAAAGCTTATTTTCAAGTTCTCTTGCCTTGAATTGTGCGGACAAAACATCGTCTTCGTGTTTTTTTAATTCATCTGTTATAAATCGCTCAGCGTTTGTAAGCGTCTGCTTTCTGATATAATTTGCGGGAACCAAATTAAGATTTGAATTTGAAATTTCGATAAAAAATCCAAAAACTTTATTATAACCGACTTTTAAAAACTTCATGCCGGTCTTTTCTTTTTCTGTTTCCTCAAACTCTTTCAGCCACTTTTCTCCGCCCGTAAGCAAATCGTTAAAATAGTCCAACTCACCGCTAACACCGGATTTTATCACACCGCCGTCTTTTGAAAGCACAGGCGCATCTTCTCTTATCGTTCTGTCGATTATTCCTGCAAATTCGACCAACTCATCCTGATAATCACTGATTTTTGAAAAAGAAGACGTGTCCAAGTTTTCTAAAACTTTATTTATATCAGGCAACAAAAATAATGTATCTTTTATGCTTAAAAAGTCTCTTGGATTGGCGCAACCATTGCTTAATCTTGTGGAAAGCCTTTGAATATCATAAATTTTTGACATTATGTCTGAAAGCTCAACTCTAACCTGCATTTTATCAACAAGTTCTTCAACAACATTTTGCCTTTTTACGATTTCTGAATAATTTTTTAAAGGCTGGCAAATCCAAGACTTCAGAAGCCTTGCGCCCATATTTGTTTTTGTCTTGTCCACCGCCCAAAGAAGGGAGCCATATTTGTTTTTTTCTCTCAATGTCTGAGTCAATTCGAGATTTTTTCTTGTACTGGAATCAATTATTACAAATTCTGAAAGCTCATAAGGAACAATCGAATCGAATTTAGGAAAATTATCTTTCATTGTTTCCCAAATATAAGCCACAAGCGCACCTGAGGCTTGAAAACCAAGCTTGTAATTTTGATATCCGAATGAGTCAAGCGAATTTGTTTTAAAAACTGTTTTTAAATTATTCAAAGAAAAATTCGATTCAAAAACCGAAGAAGGCACCTTTGAACAATTGTAGAGATTTTGAATTTCTGAAGGTAAATCTATTTTTTCTTCAGGCACAATCTGAAAAGGCATTATTTTTTGAGCAACAGAAGGAGCTATAACCTCTGATGGCTGAAGTCTTGCAAGCTCAGACAATATCATATCCAATGAAGATTGCGTTGTTTTAAACTCGCCTGTCGAAATATCTGTGTATGCAAATCCGAAAACACCTGTAGAAGTTCCTGCTTTTTTTTCTTCAAACACAGCACAAATATAGTTGTTGCTGTTTTTTTCAAGCAAATTGCTCTCTGTTATTGTGCCTGCAGTAACAAGTCTTACAACTCCGCGCTTAACAATACCTTTTGAGGCTTTAGGATCTTCTAGCTGCTCGCAGATAGCGACTTTATAATTTTTTTCTATCAACTTTTCAAGATAATTATCTATAGCTTTTGCAGGAACTCCGGCGAGCGGAATTCTTCCTAAAACAGGTCCTGCATCGCGACCTGTAAGTGTCAATTCGAGTTCTCTTGACATAATTTCTGCGTCTTCAAAAAAGGTTTCGTAAAAATCTCCAAGTCGGTACAAAAGAATAACACCCGGATGCTGACGCTTGATTTCCAAATACTGTTGCATTACAGGAGTTGTGTCTGAAATGTTGACATCAATACTGTTTATACGATTAATTTCCGTTTTTGCCATTCAAAATTATCCCTTTAAGGATATTTTAGTGGAAAACCCAACCAAAAGCAAGAGGGAAGAAAGGAGTTTTTACTAAGGGTTTTGAATAATTTTTGCATCCACTTCTTTTTTAATCCCAAGAGAATTTCGCATACTGTTAACAAGCTCTGCAGCTGTTTTTGCGGTATAAAATTTTCCTGCAGTCACAAGCCCTACACACCGGAGCTGGTCTAAATCATCCTGATTAGAAATATTAAAAGCTATAACATCAATCTTAACATCTTTTCTGGTCTTTATAAGCTCCATCGCCCAGACACAAGGGCTTTCGTCGCAATTTTCTCCGCCATCTGTTAATAATATAATATGTTTTTTCCCTGAAAACCCTATAAAATCAGATTCTACAGCTTTTTTAAGCGAATAAGTAATCGGAGTCATGCCCCTGGGATTTGTTTTTGCAAGCTTTGCCGTGATTGCAGAAGCACTTGCGGGTGCTATCGGAACGAGCAACGAGCTTGCTTTGCAAGCGTCATATTGAGTAAATCCCATCTTGTGGCCGTATACACGCATTCCAACCCATGTTTTTTTATTAACATAAGGAAGAATCTCGCCCATAGTTTTTAACATCATATCAACTTTTCTAACCCCGTTTATGGGCTCGGTCATGCTGTTTGAAAAATCCAGAATGAAAAGAACTTTTTCATCAACATTATCGAACTTGTTTTGACCAAAGTCGCCCGGTTTATAAACGTTATAATTCTCTGCCATAAGAGGTAGAGAAAAGAAAAATAGCGAAAATATCAATAAAAACTTCTTCATAAAAAAAGTTTAAATAAAATTGAAAGATACTTTAATTCTCCGACAGTCTATAAATTTGTTTAAAAATTATATCTTAACCTGAGTGATAACCCCGTGGATTTTGTTGACAGGAAGCTTGTAAAAATTAACAAACGTAGGAGTAACTTTTTTCAAAACAGCAAACAAATGCCAGAAGAAATTTGTTGTCTCAATATCTTCCACCCCGTAGAAAATCGCTCTTTCTTCTATGTCCAAAGCCTTAAGAACTTTTTCCAATCTTAAAACTTCCATATAACCGACATCTACCGTCAACACTCTAAGCCCTTCTGCAACCTGATTTATATCATAATGCAAGCCGAAAGCTCCGTTTGTTTTGTTTATTTGAATAAAAATATTTTCTTTATAAACAATATTATTTATAAACATAGTCTGAACAATATAAGGCGGAACCTTTGCAATCCCTCTTGAAAAGAAAAGCGCTGTTCCCTCAATTTTATTAACCTCTGAATAAAGTTTTTTATATTCGCTTAAAAAATCATCCTTATCCATCAAGCTCATAGCTTTATACAAAGCTCTTTGCCCTTTTATATAAAGAAGAATCAACGACAAAGGCATCATCGCAATAATCAACGACCAATATGCCCCTGTCGGGATTTTGTAAAAGGCGGCAAACAAAAATGAAGCATCAATAGCCATCAAACCAAGACAAACTATAAACTGAAAATATTTTCTTCTCAAGAAGAAAATTGTTGTCATCAAAAGAATAGTTATGTTAAACGTTGCAGTAACCGCAAAACCGTACGCAGAAGCTAGTTTTGAAGACTCTTTGAACATCAGAATAACCATGATTACAAAAAACAGCAAAAACCAGTTTGCAGTTGCGATATAAATCTGTGAGTTAATTTTTTCAGAAGTGTAATCCACTTTAAACATCGGTAAAATTCTTGTGTTAATCGCCTGATAAACAATTGCGTAAAGTCCGCTTATCATTGCCTGAGAAGCAATAATTGTAGCCATAATACTCAACAAGAGAAACGGAACATATAAAAAACTTGCCTGAGAAAAAATCATTGAAAACAAGAGATTTTGAGTGTGTGGATGCTGGATTAAAAAAGCGCCCTGTCCTAAATAATTTAAGACCAAAACACACAAAACTATATACCAAGCGTACATAATAGGTTTTCTGCCCAAATGTCCCATATCGGCATAAAGAGCTTCCGCACCGGTTGCGCACAAAATAACTTCTGACAGAACAAAAAAGCCTGCCAAGCCATTATGGAACAAGAATTTTAGCCCGTGCAACGGATTAAACGCCATCAATACCTGATGTGAATGCCATATTGAAGCAATTCCCGACAACCCGAGAGCCAAAAACCATACCACCATAATCGGACCAAATATTTTTGATACCTGTTCGGTACCTTTTTTCTGGATAGAAAAAAGCCCTATTGCGATAACCAATGTTATAATCAAAATGACATACTGCGGCAAATTATGGAAACAATGAAGAATTTTTAAACCCTCAACCGCTGACAAAATACTGATTGCAGGAGTTATAACGCTGTCGCCAATCAAAAGGGAAATTCCCAAATAAGTCAAAAACGAAAAGAACACAATCGGTCGGGCACTTTTCAAAAGCATTCTCAAAACTTCGTTGAGAACAATCGTGCCGCCTTCGCCTCTTTTGCTCAAACTCATTGCAAGCCAAGTATACTGAACCGTCACTAGAGAAAATAAAGTCCAAATTATCAAAGATAAAATACTTACGATATTTTCAGGGGTGACTTTTGTTGTTAAAAAGATAACTGTTAGTGTATATATCGGGCTGGTTCCAATGTCTCCGAACACCAATCCCATTGACTGTATTATACTATTTATCGTTGTTTTATGTTCGCTCATAACTTATACTTTATAATATAAAGAAAAAAAGTAAATAGTTTTGAAGCATGGTTATACAATAATACTTTCAAACATCTTAGAATATTTGATTATTAAATCGTTTACTTTATATTAAAATTTGTACGGATAATCACTTTTAAATTCCCAACCGTCATGCATCAACAAGCCAGAACAAGAGTATCCATCAGTTGTACAGACACTAAGAAGATAAGATCTTGATTTGTTCTCATAATAAGCACCAAATGTTTTATTTGAAGTTTCAAAAAAATTTGTAGACTCAGTACCTTGACAAAAAAGAAACGTAAACTTATCCTTTCCATAGCTATTTGGGGGTTTAGGACCATTCGCATCAAAAATAAAATCGACACAACCGCCCTTCGCCACAAGACCAGTTGTTCCGTCATTGAAATATATTTTTGCGTTCTGAGGTCCGCTGGGTTCAATTTTTTCATATTTCAAAACAGGTAAATATGTATCTAAAAAAACTTTTATACTATCGTAAGTTTTTTCAGGCATTGTCCAATATCTACTATCACCATTTTCGACTTCAGAAAGTTTTATTGCCTGAGAAAACGTACTGTAAAACTTTTTTGTTCTTGTTGCTATTTCTGTTTTTCTAAAATCACTTATCAAATTTGGAATAGTCATCTCAGCAATAATTCCAATTATGCCGATAACAATTACGACCTCTGCAAGTGTAAATGCTATAAAAGAAATATAATTATTTTTTTTATTTATAAATTTCACATCTTTACCCTATTATTTAATTAAACTTAGCATTATGTGAACTATATTACTATAAAAATATATAATCATGGATACTAATTTTGTCAAGTTTAGATATTATCTTTATATGGAAAAAGAATATATTTTAAGCATAATATCGTCTAATATTAGAGCAGAAAGAGCAAGAAAAAAATTGTCCCAAGAGCAACTTGCAGAAGCTTCAGGAATTACAACAAAATATCTTAATATGATTGAAAACGCAAAAGCAAACCCTAGTATATTTGTCGTTATAAACATTTGCCTTGCTTTGAAAGTTAAATTAAATCAGATTTTACCCGACGACATTATATAAATTCATGTTATAATCAACTTATCGGAGTTGATATCAGGGAAAGATTGGCGTTTATGCTTTTACAAGGCTCTATTTCGAGCGAAAAAACCCAAAAATTAATAAACTGTTTTGCCGAACTTTTGAACTCGGGGATTGAAAGCTCGAAAATTCTTGTGCTTCTACAAAATTCGAATAAAAAAAATACATTCATTGAAGAAACTCTAAACAAACTCTCAATCGATGTCGTCGAAAAACTCCAAGTGTACTCTTTTTTCGGGCTTGTTTATAACACCATTTCTGACAATTGGGCAGATATTGAAAACAAAATTCCGGAAAACCAAAATACAAAAATCCTACCAAACCTCACTGGGCTAGAAGTCTCGCAATTTATAATGCGCGAAATAATATCCGAAATAAAATTTGAAGGCTACAATTCAAAAAAATCGCTACTTCACCAACTTTTTAGAAGATACTCCCTAATTGTACAAAACAATCTGAGCGACAAGGACGTAAAATGGCGCTCGGAAGAGGTCTTAAAGGAAAGTTTTTCAAAAGATGCAAAACTTGCACTTGACGAATTCAAGAAAAAAACGCTCGAAGCAAGAGCGCTCGACTATCTTAGACAAAGCCTAATATTCAATTATATTGCCACTCACACCAAATATTTTTCTAATATTGAATACCTAATAGTTGATGATGCAGACGAAATTACGCCTATATGTTTTGATTTCATAAAACACCTGAAACCTCAACTGAAAGACTTTTTTATTGCATACGACAAGCTTGGAGCAAGCCGCTCAGGGTATCTCAGCGCCGACAAAACCGTTTCTGAGAAACTAGAAAAACTGTTCGGACAAAACGCGGAAAATCTTGAAGACAATAACGCTTTAAAAAACGATGCACTCACAATTTTTTCAAACGTAATCGAACAAAAAAACACAAAACTTGATAACTTTTCTCTCTTTTCTTTTTCTAAAAGAGCTCAAATGCTGGATTCCGGAATGAATGAAATCAAAAACCTTCTCAAAAACGGGGCAAAACCTTCCGAAATATCAATAATCACACCCACAATCGACGATATGCTTAAATTCTGCATAAAAGAAGGAATACAAACTTCAGCCAATCCAATTTTTTTATCTGGAAGCGAAAAAATTATCCAAAACCCAATCGTGTTAGCTTCTTTGACAATTCTAAAACTTACCGATTCTTCTTTCAAAGAAAATCTCTGCGAGTTTGATATTCGCTCAATTTTAAGCTTTTTGCAAATTCCTCTAAAACATTGCAAACAAATTCTCGAAAGTTTTGACAAAACAAAAACTCTCGCCCCTTTTGAATTTGAACTTGATGAATACACTCAAAAATACAAAAAACTTCTCGAAACACTTCAAGACCTTCCCAAAATAGAAAAATTATCCGAAATGGTCTATCAAATTTATCAAAATCTTGTAGAAATCCAAAATTACTCGACAGAAGAAATAATTAAATTTAACTTTTTCATAAAACAAATCGAAGATTTTGAAAATGTTTTTGGCAAAAAAATTAAAAAAACAGAAATAATAACCCAAATAGAAAATTCCATAATTTCTGAAAATCCTTATTCAACACTTGACATAAACGAAAATGACCTTGTTATTGCAACTCCGCAAAAAATCATTGACAATCAAGTTCAAACAAAATATCAAATATGGTTCGACGTCTCCAGCGACGAATGGGTCAAAAACGACACAGGCCCGCTCTATAACGCATGGGTTTTTCAATCGGATTGGGAAAAAAGTGAATATACGCTGCAAGACAATATTGAACTCAGTCGACAGAAAACCGCAAGAATATTGAGAAAATTAACCCACTGCGCAACAGAAAAAGTCTTAACCTTTGCAAGCCTTTTTGACACAAGCGGAATAGAAAACTTCGGCGGAATAGAACGTTACTTAAAACAAGGTTCACAAAAAAACGTAATAAAATCAAAAACTTTTATACCTCGAGAAGATCAAAAAGAAGTTCTGGAATACAAAAAAGGTAAAATGGCAATTTCTGCCGTTCCTGGGGCAGGAAAAACAACAATACTTCTGGCGCTTATAATCAAACTGCTTAATGACGGAATAAACCCGGAAAACATTTTTGTTCTGACTTATATGGAATCAGCCGCCAGAAATTTTAGAGAACGTATCCAAAATTCAAACCAAGAACTTTCACAACTCCCAAATATCAGTACAATCCACGGACTTGCACTTAAAATTTTAAAAGAAAACGCGAATTTTGAAAAACTAGGACTCAACGCTGATTTTGAAATTTGCGACGATACGCAGCGCTCGAGAATTTTAAGAGAAATAGCCTCTGAACTGGATGTTAAAAAAACAGAGATGGAAGATTTTGACAGAGGAGTTTCGATCTACAAAATGAGCGGTGGTGAAAACACCCTCACCCCTAGCCCCTCCCCCCTCAAGGGGGAGGGGAATATCCCAAAGATATCACCTTGCCAATACTCAACAGACACTCTTCTTAAAGCAAAAGAATTAAGAAAAAATCAAACCGAACCAGAAGAATTAATGTGGTTTATATTAAGAAACAACAGTTTCTGCGATACTAAATTTAGACGACAGGCACCTCTCGGTAAATATATTGTCGATTTTTTATGCCCAGAAAAAAAATTAATTATTGAACTTGACGGCTCACAACATTTAGCTGAAGACAACTTAAAACACGATAAAACCAGAGATGCCTTTCTCGAATCTGAGGGCTACCAAGTATTAAGATTTTATAATTCAGATATTTTAAACAATATTGAAGCTGTTTTAGACAAAATTTTTCTTGCGCTTCACCCCTCCCCCTTGAGGGGGGAGGGGCAGGGGGTGAGGGTGCAAAAGCCTTCAACTGCCGACAAAAAAGTGACAAAATTCTTAGAATTTGCAGAGAAATACAAAAAACGTCTTGCTGAAAACAACCTCATCGACTACGATGATATGCTTTTAATGTCTGTTCGGCTGCTAGAAGAAAATCCTGATATCCTCAGCTACTATCAAGAGATTTGCCACTACATTATTGAAGATGAAGCACAAGATTCTTCAGCAATTCAACAAAGATTAATTGAATTGTTAAGCTCTAAACACAAAAATCTTATCCGATGCGGTGATATAAATCAGGCAATCACAACAACTTTTTCGAACGCGGATGTCGAAGGCTTCAGAAGGTTCATTGAAGAAAGCGAAACAAAAGTGAGCATGGACTGCTCCCAACGCTGTACAAAAGACGTATGGAAGCTTGCCAACGACCTTATTCTTTACGCTGAAGCAAAAGAAGAAACAAAAAAAGCGTTCTACAATATTTTTATGCGGCCTGTTGAAGGTAAAAATCCGGAAGAAAAAAATGCAATAAGCTCATTTGTATTTGAAAATGAATTTGCAGAAAAAAATTACATTCTCAAACAAATAAAAAATATTCTCTCAAAAAATCCAAAAGCGACTATCGGAATTTTATTAAGAAGCAATTTTCAAGTAGGTCGCTGGACAAGTTTTATCAACAACGCAGGGTTAAGAACAATTACAAGAAGCGAATGTCTGGAGCAAAAAGGTATTTTCAGAACAATTTACGCGATTTTAAAAATTATCCAAAACCCTTTTGACAACGAAAATATTGCAAACAACTACGAAGTTTTGGCGGAATTGGGTCATTGCAAATCTAATCTTTATCAAACAATCAAAAACGGTGAAAAACCTTTTATCCAAATGAATGTAGATGAAATGAACAATATAGGATTGGAACTCTTTTATTGGGATTTGATTTTTTGGCTAAGTTTTTCATCTCTTCCTGCGGAGGAACTTGCGATAAAAATCGGACTACATTATTACTCAAGCGATATTGAAAAATCAAATGTATACCTAATTTCTACCCTGATTAAAAGACTTTCAAACTCTTATAAAAGTTATCCTGTCTTAATCGAGCGGTTGGGAGAGCTTGCCAAAAAACCTAATTTAAGCGGATTTAAATTCTTTTCCGAAGAAGAAAAATCAGACAAAGAAATTTTGGAAGGAAAAGTCCAAATTATGACACTTCACAAGTCAAAAGGCGATGAATTTGATGCCGTTTTCTTGCCTGAGATGCTAGAAAAAAATCTTCCGCTTGCTTTTGAAAATGTTTCTTTGAAAAAAAATGCAAGGTTTATGGAAACAATAAGAGAATTCAACCCAAATTACAGACAAAAAACAGACGATGAACTTAAAATTTTTCTTTTGGAAGAAAATTTGAGATTAATGTATGTTGCAATCACAAGAGCAAAAAGAAAGCTTTGCATTTCGTCTAACAAAACCTCCAGAACGTCTGTAATTCCGCAACCAAGCACTATTTTCAAAACAATGGAGGGGCAAAGATGAAAAACTTTTCTCCAAATATGCTAAAAACATTTGAAGAATGCGAAAAAAAATTCTATTTTAAATACATTGAAAAAAAATCGCTTCCGCAAAAATCAGCAACCTTTGTAAAAGGTAAAAAAATTCACGCACTTGCAAATTACTACCTGAATGGTTTTGACATCAAAAAAATGCTTGATACATTGGATGAAGAAGAATACAACATTTGGTGTGCATTAAAAGAAAATAAATTTTTCAATATGGAAACTGTCAAAACCGAATACAATTTGACTTGCAGAATTAAAAATTTCTGGATTGGGGGCAGACTTGATGCAATTGTAAAAAACGATTCAAACTATCTCATACTTGACTACAAAACAGGAAATATACCGCAAAATGCCGAAAATGATTTCCAAACCATCGTCTATCTGTTGTGCGCTGACAAACTTTATCAAAAAAAAGGCGGTTATGAGTCTTTAAGATTCGTATACATCGGGCTGAAAAAAGGTGTCGAAAAAGAAATTATGCTGGATGATATAAACAAAAAAAGTTTTGAAAATAAAATTATATCAATCTGCAAAAAAATTACAAACGCTGTAACAACAAACCATTTCAGCGAAACTTGTACAAATTGCGAGCATTGCGAATATTACAAAATTTGTAAACAAATTTAAAAATCAGAGCAATTTTATCCATAAAAAATACTTTATTACCATGTAGGTAGTAAATTTTGGTAATTATGTATCTGAAACAGTGTCAGAACATATCCAAACTAGTGTAGGTTAATTTATGTCAAATGTAATTTCTTCAGCAATATTCTGCGCAAGAAATGTCGAAAAAGCCGAAACTCAAGACAAAGTCGGCCGCTGGGCAGTTGCAGCCGGACAAGCAAAAAAGGTTTTTGACTATGTTCAAACACTTGACAACAAAGTCGGTGAAAAAGCAAGATCTGCTCAAAGCGTAATGAAAACAGTCGCTAAAGAAGAAAAAATAGTAAAAGGTATCGGAAAAGCAGTAGATTACGCAAGCAAAAATGTAAACCCATTAATATGTGTGTCTTCAGGAATTGACGTTCTTCGCTCAGATGATAAAGAATATACAGCAGTAACAAGTGCTGCCGCTCTCGCTGCAATGTTTGGTACAGAAGCTTTTATGAAAGATCACATGGATTCTGTTGCAAAAAAAGGAGTCGAAAAACTTTCTAAAATAAAAGGGGCATCAAAAATCATAGAAAAAGTTGCAACCGCAATAAAGGGTTCTAAATACGGAAAAGTGGCACCGGCAATTGTGCATGGAACTGCATTTGTTGTAGGATCTTGCCTTGGATACGCTGGCGGTGAAGAATTCGGAAAACTTCTAATCGGCAGAGAAAAAAGAAGAAACGCCTAAATCTCAGTTGCTGATTCTAGTTCAAAGAGCCTATTTTTAACACTAAATAGGTAAAAAAACGTTCGTTTTGAATTATAATATTGTCGTAAGGAATAGATTCAAAGCGGATATGAAAAAACTATTATTATTTTTAACAATTTTCTTGATACAATTCATCTTTTCAATGCCTTGTTTTGCAATAAAAATAGGGCTACAAAATAGTGTCGAAACTGCATATATCGGAACCTCAACACAAGGACAAATAATAAACGCCCATACAAACAAGCTTTTATACACAATGTCCGCGATGAAAGCCTACGAATTTAGACCTTATAAAGATGTAATCGCAATAAAGATTCTCGGAAAATATTTCAACCTTGAATCAAACTACGTTGTCATAAAACCATCCTCAGGCGGATTCGTAAGCGCAAAAAGGAAATGGTACAGAGGTTGTATGATTGTATACAACAAAGGCGGCGCTCTCACCATTGTAAACAAGCTTGACATAGAAGATTATATAAAAGGAGTCGTTCCATCAGAAATGCCTAGAAGTTGGAGCTACGAGGCGCACAAAGCCCAAGCAATCGCAGCCAGAAGCTACGCACTTGCCAACATGGGGAAACGAGCAAGCCACGGATACGATCTCAAAGACACACCTGAAGACCAAGCATACGGAGGAGCTTCAGCAGAATCAGCACAAACAAACAAAGCCGTACAAGAAACAAGCGGAATAGTTTTAATCTATAATCTAAAAATTATTCCCGCATACTATTCTGCCTCTGCAGGAGGACAAACCTCCAGTGCCGGAGACGTCTGGACCAGAAATCTTCCATACCTCAAATCTGTCCCTTCCTTTGACGACAATGTAAAAAGATGCGGGCATGGAGTCGGCATGTCACAACACGGAGCCAATAATTTGGCTAAAAACGGTTACAATGCTTATCAAATATTACAATATTTCTATAAAGGTACAAAATTCGCCAGAATTAACCCTGAATATTACAAATAACAAAAATTAGCTCACTGAGAGCCTTTTCAGCCTTATTGAAAAACACATCAACCCCCTGAAACCCAAATATATTAAGTATTTTTAACATTTCAGCCTCTATTTGGTAAAAAGTATTGCCAAAACTGAATAAATGTATATAATAAAGATGTTAATCCCCTCTCTGCGGGGGAATGGTTAGTAAACATCGGGTCTTGACAGGTGTGTCGTTGAATGCACCGAAGTGCAAATTTAAACGGGGTATGATTGTTACTTTTGTTTTTATTAAAAACGGTCAATCCGATAAAAAAGGAGGTTCTATATGAACAAAGAAGAATTAGTAAAAGAAATTTCAAAAAAAGCAAAAGTTTCTCAAAAAGCTGCAGCTGATGTACTTGCTGCTACATTAGAAACAATTGAAAAAACTGTTTCTAAAGGCAAAAAAGTAACTCTTGTAGGATTCGGTACTTTCGAACCACGCAAAAGAGCTGCTAGAACAGGCCGCAATCCTCAAACAGGTGCTGTATTGAAGATTTCTGCAAAAACTGTACCTGCATTCTCAGCTGGTAAAAAGTTTAAAGAACTTGTAAAATAGTTCTACCCAAAACAGAAAAGAAATTTTCGAAAAAAGGGTCGATGGAT
>JAEWYI010000060.1 GCA_023395735.1 Cyanobacteria bacterium OH_SFB_17 | reverse complement strand
GGTGCGGTTAAATCCGCACCCTGCTTATTACAGTTGATTTTAATTTAATCTCCGTCTATAATTAACTTTTCTTTATATAAACTATCTATAATGCCCCTTATTAAATCCTTATTTATTAGGTTAATGAAGTACATTCTACTTTTTGGGTCAGTTTTTATTAATAGCCCTGAATTAAGCATTTTAGACAATAAATGGTTTATTTGTCTTGAGGTTTTGTTTTTCAATATTTCTTGGATATCCTTTGATTTGATTAAACTTCCTTCTTTGTATAAAGACAATTCCATAATTTTCTTTTGTTCTTGGCTTATATAGTGTAATTCAAATGCTCTATTTATTGATGGTTGAACGATTTTTTCAATGAAGAATTTTCTATCCATTAATATAGATATTTTTTGTAGCTCTGTATTTAGTCCTTTTAAAACATATTCACACCAATCCAACATAGCATTATTTCCCCCAATATCTGCTTGTTGCAGCATGCTAAAATATTTATTTCTATCCATACAAAACATTGCTGAAGTATTCATAAGATATATCATTTTAAAACCATATTGCCTCAACATTGCGTATGTAAAAATCCTTGCCATTCTTCCATTCCCATTATCAAAAGGGTGTATCCAAGTAAAAGCGTGATGTGCAATTGCGACTTTGAGCAATTGCGTTTGCAATTTATCTTCTGTGTTAATCCAATCAATTAACTTTTGCATAAATCCATGGACTGCTGTTGGATTTGGGGGGACGTGTAAAGACTTATTTATTCTTACGTTACAAGAACGATAAGAGCCACTTTCTTTACTACCTTCATCTTTTAAATCTTTTGTAGTCAATTGATGTAGTTCTTTGATAAATTTGTTGGATATTTTAAAATCCAAGGACTCATCAAAGCATTTATTTACATAATTAATTGCTATTTCTATATTTTGAATTTCTCTAATACTATCAGTTTTTGGTGCGGGTTCAAATTTTGAGCTCACATAATCTGAAATAGTGGTTCTATTGCCTTCTATTCTAGCAGATTGAATACTTTCAATCATGTGAAAGATTTCTTTTATTTGAACAAAAAGAGGTGGATAAATGTTTATTGTGATTCCTTGTTTTCTAAGGGTTTCAAGCTGAATTATAAGTTCCACCAGTTCACTATCAAATTTTGGCTGTGGGATTTCTAAATTTAGTTTATCTGACATAATACCCTCAATTATCTACGTTTCTATGATATGTTATATACATTCATGAATAAATTTATTTACATTCTGGCATGCCAGAATGACTATTTCTATTTAATCATAAAAGCATGCCTGTAAAAAATTATCTACATATTTTTAAATTATATTTACATATTTTCATTAATAATTTATACATACCTGTTATTTTGTGGTATAGTTCGTAAACTGATTTTTGTTCTCTACTCAAGTAATTTATAGACTATAGCATTTAAAATTAAATCTTCTTTGTGGTCTTTTATTCTTTGATTTCAAAATCGATTTGTTCGTTTTGTTTTTCTTCTTTTTTAATTCCGGTAAGAATTTCATAGACATAAGCTGTAACAAGGCCTGCAAAAGCATTCATCAACGCGCTTAGGATTCCCATAAAGATTACTATCATCACCAGGACAAAAAATCCTGAAGCTTTCAAGAGCATAGTCAGCCAACCAAGGTAGTATGTTTTAAAAATTGTTCCCAAAAGCGCCGCAATAGGGATAAAAACGATTGAAAAAGCCACAAAAGAAACAAAACCCATTATCGCGCCCAAAATCGCGCCTTCTCTTACGTCAATAATTCCGATTAAGTCATTTTTTTTCATATAAATTATAACAACCGCAGAAAGGCATAAAATCAAAAGAAGAAACGAAAAAGTTCTTACAAAAGGTATAAGAGTTATAACTCCAAGTATCGCGCCCAAAATTGCGCTTAAAATTGCTGTTTCTTTTATTATTAACTGATTCATTTTCTCCTCCAATCAAACATTCATAAGTATATCACAAGTGTGATTTCTTGTGTGGCAAATTGCAATTGCCATAGAATCTATAGTATCATCCAAGCTAGGAAGCACATTGCAATTGAGCGCAATTTTTACCATCTGCTCAACTTCTTTTTTATCCGCTCTTCCATACCCCGTCAAAGTCTGTTTGACCTCCATCGGTGTATACTCAAAGGTCGGAACCTTGCATTTTTCAAGCGCCATCATAATTACCCCCCGTGCTTGCGCTACAGGCATAACCGTTTTTTGGTTTTTGAAAAAGAATAATTTTTCGACAGAGGCGATATCCGGTTTGTATTTTTCAATAATAGTTTTTATGTCTTCATAAATTTCTAAAAGCCTCTGAGATTCAGTATGCTCCTTGGGGGTCTTAATTGAGCCTGAATTTAAAAGCACAACATTTTCTCCGTCAAAATCGACGATGCTGTAGCCAACTATAGCCATCCCTGGATCTATTCCTAAAATCTTCATAGAATAATTATACCAGTTTAAGGTTGATTTGCAAAAAGTTTACAAATTATCTGCGTAAATTTAAGAGGGTTTTAAAAAATTATTTTTTTAAAGTGAAGATGTCATTGTCTTCTAGATATTCATTTTTCATCATTTCTTTTATCTCTTTTTTTAGATTGGAGATTTGCTCAAGCTCTTCCATCTTTTTCTTCATCATTTCGCCTGAAGCAAGTTCATCTTTTATTTTTCTAAGCGAATCAACCGTTTCTTGAACCCTTTGTATCAATGTTTTGTGCATATAATCTTCGTCGTGAAAATCGAAGTAGTTTGCAGTTTCTTGTTTTGATTTTATTTTTATTTTATCGTCAGAGAACTTGCAGAACAAATCAAAACAGTGCAAAGATGGCATCATTTCAGGAGAATTTTGCCTAAGAGAAATATTGATATCAAATCCTTCTGAAATTTCATTTATTTTGGAAAAAGATTTTTTTATGACGCTCAATTCTTTGAGCCCCATATTGCGCGTATCAAGTTTTACAATTTTTCCGAAATTCGGTTTTTTAGTATTATTTTGTGTATTCAAATTTATTTTCATTTTGTATTTCCTCGTTTAGCTTTTATAAATATATCATGCCTTGAAATTTTTTTGGGCGGTTTTTTGTTAAAATTTACTTATCTTATTCGAGGCGAAGCTTTTTATATATTATTTACTATTTTCCTTCTTGGTGTATAATTGATTTTTGGCAGGAGAAAATGTCTAAAGTTGATTATATAGGGAAAATCATTAAATACATACCCCGAAAAGAATTTTCAGGCGGAAGCGGCGAAAAAGTTATTAGCTTTTTCGACAAAAAAATTTCTGTGCCGGAAAACAGGTTAATCATAGGCATGACAGCTCTTTTAACTCAGCCGGTTATTGATTTGTATAACAAAGATGTAGACGAAAAAACGCGCAAAATCTCCTGTGCAAGAACCATTGCTAAAATAATTTCAGGCACAGCAATTGGCGTCGGTTTGAGGTATGGATGCATTAAACTTGCAAAAAATTATTCAAAGCTTCCAAAAGAATCTGCATCAAAAATGCAAAAATTATTTACTCCAAGTGAGGCAAAAACAAAAGATCACGCATATATGCAGTATCAAAACACAATGGGGGCGTTGCTTTCTGTTGTCGGGTTGGTTTTTGCAAATTTTTTAATTGATGCTCCTTTGACTACAGTTTTAACAAATTCTTTTATGAAAAAAATAAAAGGAGGCAATGATGACAAATCTTAATGCCTCTTGGAATAATTTGAAAAATTATTTATATAAAAAATACGGAAAAGAATCAGGGAAAATGATTGTGCATCTGGGGGTA
>JAEWYI010000053.1 GCA_023395735.1 Cyanobacteria bacterium OH_SFB_17 | reverse complement strand
AGGCCGAGGGTATATGAGTACTATCGTTAAAGAGTTGGTGTTTTAATAATTCCTGCTGAACTGTTACTTTAAATAATAATATTTAGAAACATATATTTGAAAAATTGCTTGTTTGTGCCAAAATTATAGTAGCTAAATATAATAGCATTAAGTGTATTAGAAATATAAAGGAAAACAAGAAATGGCTAGACAAACTCCATTAGAGAGAACAAGAAACATTGGTATTGCCGCTCACATCGACGCTGGTAAGACCACAACTACAGAACGTATTTTGTTTTATACAGGTAAAACCCACAAAATCGGCGAAGTGCACGATGGTGCTGCTGTAACCGACTTTATGGATCAAGAAAGAGAAAGAGGGATTACAATCCAATCCGCTGCTGTTACTGCATTTTGGAAAGATCACCAAGTAAACATCATCGACACCCCTGGGCACGTTGACTTCACAATCGAAGTAGAACGTTCTTTGCGTGTTCTTGATGGTGTAGTTGCTGTATTCTGCGCAGTAGGTGGGGTTCAATCTCAATCAGAAACTGTTTGGAGACAAGCTAACCGTTATGAAGTTCCAAGAATGGTTTTCGTTAACAAAATGGACAGAACCGGTGCTAACTTCTACAGAGTTGTTGATCAAATTAAAAATAGATTAGGAGCTAACGCTGTTCCTATCCAACTTCCTATCGGTGCTGAAGCTGAGTTGAAAGGTTTGATTGACCTTGTAACTATGAAAGCTGAAATCTACGCTAACGATCTTGGTACAGATATCAGAGAAGAAGATGTTCCTGCTGATATGCTAGAAAAAGCTCAACAATATAGAGCTGAATTAATCGAAAAAGTATCTGAGCTTGACGATGAATTAATGATGAAATTCTTAGAAGGCGAAGAGCCAACAGTTGAAGAGCTTAAAGCTGGACTTAGAAAAGCAGTTTGCGCGAACAAAATCGTTCCTGTAACTTGCGGTACAGCGTTCAAAAATAAAGGTGTACAACTTTTGCTTGACGCTGTAGTTGACTACATGCCTTCTCCAATCGATGTAAAAGCGATTGAAGGTGAATTGGAAGACGGAACAAAAACTGAACGTCATTCATCTGATGATGAACCATTCTCAGCATTAGCATTTAAAATCATGACTGACCCATTCGTTGGTAGATTGACATTCTTGAGAGTATACTCTGGTAAATTATCATCAGGTTCTTATGTTCTTAATGCGACAAACGGCAAAAAAGAACGTATTTCAAGACTTGTTCAAATGTATGCTGATCAAAGAAACGAAATTTCTGAAGTATTCGCTGGTGACATCTGTGCAGCGGTTGGTCTTAAAGACACGACTACAGGTGATACTTTATGTGATGAAAAAGCACCTATCGTTCTAGAAAGAATGTCTTTCCCTGAACCGGTTATCGAAGTTGCTATTGAGCCAAAAACTAAAGCAGACCAAGATAAAATGGGTATTGCGCTTCAAAAACTTGCTGAAGAAGATCCTTCATTCAGAGTTAAAACTGATTCTGAAACAGGTCAAACTATCATCGCTGGTATGGGTGAACTTCACCTTGATATCATCGTTGACCGTTTGCTTAGAGAATTTAAAGTTGATGCTAACGTTGGTAAACCACAAGTTGCTTACCGTGAAACAATCAGAAGCACAGCTGACCAAGATTCTAAATTCATCAGACAATCAGGTGGTAAAGGTCAATACGGTCACGTTAAAATCAAAATCGAACCGGCTGAAGAAAATGCAGGTTTCGTATTTGAAAACAAAATCGTCGGTGGTGCTATTCCGAAAGAATACATCGAACCAGCTAGAAAAGGTATGGAAGAAGCTCTTGAAGGCGGTATCTTAGCTGGATTCCCTATGATTGACGTTAAAGTTACATTGTATGATGGAACATATCACGATGTTGACTCTTCTGAAATGGCGTTCAAAATCGCTGGTTCAATGGCGGTTAAAGAAGGTACAAGAAAATGTAAACCTTGTATTCTTGAACCTATGATGAAAGTTGAAATCGAAGTTCCTGAAGAAAATACAGGGGATGTAATCGGTGACGTTTCTTCTAGAAGAGGACGTGTTGAAGGTATGGAAATAATCGAAGGAACAGGAATCCAAAAGATTAATGCAATTGTACCTTTGGCAGAAATGTTCGGTTATGCAACTGATATCCGTTCAAAAACTCAAGGTAGAGGAACATTCTCTATGGAATTCAAATGCTACGAGCAAGTTCCATCAAGCATTGAAACTGAAATCATTTCAAAAGCTGGAACTAGCAAAGACTAGTTTATATATTAAAATCAAAAAAGAGGTATTGAAATTCAATGCCTCTTTTTTATAATTTAAAGGGCTCATTTTCTTTTGAAAATGAGCCCTTTAAAAATTGAAACTTAACTATGCAATTAAATCAAGTTTTTGACCTTTGCCTTCAGCTTTTACAGGTGCTGCTGCTGACGCTGGAGCTTTTGCTGCCGTTGCTTCAGGAGGAGTTGCTGTTTTTGCAACTGGAGCTGATTCAGCTTTGTCTGCTTTTTTGGCTTCAACTTTTGCTGCCTGTGGTGCTTGAACGTTAACTGCTTTTGTAGCTTCTACTGCCATAATTTCTGTTTTTCCTTTCACATAAATGATATTACACTAACTGCTTATTTAAAACAGGTAAAGAAAAAAAATTGCTGATTATTTCAAAAAAAATCAAGAAAAATAATCAAGCGGCGCAAATACTTGACTTGAGCCGCTTAACGATATTTTACATTTGAAAAAACTTATCCTCCGAAGTGCAAAAGCTTAAATTCTCTTTTGCGTTTTTCGCTTTTAACATCAGGCAGTTCATAGCACTTAACGCATCTTGCTTCATAAGTTTCATCGCCACCAATCATAATTAAAGGCGAATTTTTATCAACTGGCTTGCCATCTACAAGTCTTTGAGTTCTTGTCGCATTTTCACATCCGCACTTCATGCAAACAGCATTTAGCTTAACAACATTTGTTGCAAGACACAAAAGTTCAGGCATGTAACCGAACGGTTCTGCTTTGAAATCCAAATCCAAGCCTGTTCCTAAAACTTTTTTGCCCTGATTCATCAATCTTGTAACTACATCTACAATATGCTCATCGAAAAACTGTAATTCGTCAATTGCAATTATTTCGTCATCATCTTTTACAACGCTCAAAATACTTGCAGAATGTTTAACCTTTATTGCATCAAGCCACAAACCGTTTCTGGATTCAATGTAATCGCCATGCGCTCTTGTATCGACTTCAGGAGAAATAACCTTGACTTTTTTCTTTGCGATAATAGCTCTGCGGATTCTTCTCAACAATTCTTCTGTTTTACCGCAGCTCATAGGCCCAGTGATTAACTCAAAACTATACCCTTGCATATGTCATCCTTTACTTTATATTCCCAAAATCATGTTAAACTTATTTTCAAAAAAAACACTCGTTTAAATTATGTATATTTATATTGTACCCACTGAATTTTCAGATTAAAGAAAAATTAAGTTTTTTTAATGAATTAAATAATTTGAATTCACTCCAAGAACTTTATCATGGAGCGCTTTCAGATTTTTACCATAAACTATTTTCATCTGCTCTGATAAATTTTCTTCAACATCTAAAAGATACATGTCATGTACAATAAATTCTTTAATCAAAAAGACAACGCTAGGATTTTTTGTCCAAATAACGTGGATGTTATCTCCATTATTAGAGCTGGAATTTCCAAGCAAACCCTCTGTTGAATCAGCCACTAGGATTATCATTCTACCACCGAGAGAATTTTCAATGTCTTTTGCGGCACCATGCTCATACACCAAACCAAAATTACTGTTAAAGTTATCATATCCTACAATTTTAACCTCAACGCCTCTATTATAAGCATCAAGAAGATAACTTTCTACAAATTTAAAATCTTGTGACCAAATTTCAATATATATTTCTTTTTTTGCATTTTTAATTATATCAACAACTTTTTCTCTAATACTTGAAGCGCCAGACACATTAATTATCGGATCAGTATAGTCTTCTTTAACATTAGGTAAGTGTTTTTCAAGATAATCGATAGTTGAAGTTATTTTTCTTTTATAATTTTTGGTCAACTCAGCCGGTTTTATCGGAGTATAAGAAACAGGGTTGGTGCCAGTTGCAACGACAATTTTTTCTTTTTCAAGAGCCTTAAGAGTATCATAGGCTCTTGATTGAGGAACGTCTGCAATTTTGCTGACTTCATAACCTGTTGCAGGATATTTTTTCAAAAGAGCAAGATAAACCTTTGCCTCGTATGTATTGAACCCAAGTTCTTTTAGTTTTTCAACAATATCTTCCATTTAATGATTGTATCAAATTTTTTTAGACATGGCAATTTTTTTTATGTTCATGTTTTATCAAATTATGAAAATTTGTTCTGCACTAAATAATCAAATATGTTTTAAAGGATTTAACGAAAGTACTTACTTATCGTCTGATACTCATTTATACAAAAATGAATATAACCATACGACAAGTTTTTTCAGAAACAAAGATACCCTTGATTTTACAACAGGCTATTGTCTTAAAAAATTTCCTCATGGCACAGAAATAACTGAATTTGGTTGTTCTCAAGGCCAAAAAGGTTACAGTCTTATGATGAATTTAGATGCAAACAACAAAAATAAACAGTACAAATACCACGGCTATGATATTAAACTCCCAATTGAAGCGACAAATGAACCTTACAAAATAGAATTTGAACGCGGATATGAATATTTAATAAAATTAGATAAAAAAATCAGAGCCAAGTTTTTTGAATTTTTTAGAGAAGAAAAAGACTTATCCAAATCTGACAACGAAATTTTTGTAACCCCTCAAAAAACAAAAGTCGCGGATATAATGCAGTTTAGCGAAGGAAATATTTTAGACATCAAAAAAATTATCCCGCCTAAAAAAAGTGGGATTGTTATTTTTCAAAACGCACTTTATCATTTGTTAAACAATGAAGAGGCCACGCGCGAAGAAAATCTCAAAACTGTTGACAAACTTTTTAAAGACATAAATAGCGTCTTGCCCGAAAAGGGAATTTTTGTGCTCGGCTCACTTCCTGCAGATCACATGTATGATTATACACACGAAAAGAAAACATTTTTCGCGAGACAAAATGGTAAAACTATAAACGTTTCGCTTTCAACAGAAATTTCAAAACTTTTAGCCAAAAACAGCTTTGAACCTATTTTTTATGAAAAAATTCCAGAGCAATCCAGAGTTGCTCTTTTCAAAGAGGTTTATCTTCCTTCTGTTTGGCAAAAAGCCTGCAGATTAGCTTAATTTTATTCAATAAACAAATAAAAAACCGACTTTTGAGAAAGTCGGCTAAAAACCACGTATTAGAAGAGAGGAATTAGAGAGTGTAAGTTATTAGCTTACATGTATTTAATGCCACTTATTTAAAGTTTTATAACAATATTTTAAATTGTTTATGGTTTTTTGTTACATATTTTAATATAAATGATTTTTGAGATATAATTAGACTTATGAAAATACTGGAAAAGATTAAAAACAAAATAATAGTGTCGGTTCAAGCCATGCCAAATGAGCCTCTATACGACGAAGTTTGCATTAATGCTATGATGCAATCTGTCATAACAGGTGGCGCTTCAGCACTTAGAGTAGCAGGAGCCAGAGATGTTAGAAATGCGAAAAAATTATTTAATGTTCCTATAATCGGACTAACAAAACCAGACAAACTCCCTGATAATTGGATGGAAGTGGTTTATATAACTCCGACAATAAACGAAGTTAACCAATTGATACAGGCAGATGCTGATATAATTGCGATTGATGCCACAAATAGAACTCGAATCACGCCGTTAGAACAAATGCTTGACGCTATTCATAACGCGAACAAGTTTGCTATGGCAGATATTGCAACACTTGAAGAAGGTATTAGTTGCTCAGAGCTAGGGTTTGATATTTTGTCAACTACCTTGTCAGGCTACACTATAGAATCTCAATCCGACAGCATTGAACCTGATTTTGAATTGTTAAAAAATCTTGTAGAAAAAACAAATAAACCAGTCATTCTAGAAGGAAAAATATGGGAGCCCTCTCAGGTTCAAGAAGCGTTCAAACTTGGCGCTCACAGTGTTGTGATAGGTTCTGCAATAACAAGACCGCAGTTGATTACAAAGAGATTTGTTGATAAAATAAACTAAAAATTTAATAAGGCTAAAAGCTTTATTTTATAAATAATTAGATGAGGTAAAGATGACTAAAAAAGCACTCGCACTTGATGTTGGCGGCACAAAAATATTAAACGCAATAATAGATGAATCCGGAAATATCATTTCTGATATTGATAAATATTCTACGCCTAAAGATTTAAGCGAATTTAAAACTCTTTTTAAACAAATTTTTTCAAAATATGAAAACGAAGTTGATGTTATTGCAATTGCCACCGCAGGAGCAGTTAATAATGAAAACACAAAAGTCATAAGCTCAACAGGCAATCTTGTAAAAGGGTACAAGGATATAGACTTTGCATCAATGACAAACAAAAAAGTTTTTATTGAAAATGACGCAAACTCAGCAGCGTGGGCAGAGCACATAATCGGGGCTTCAAAAGGTTATAATTATTCTATCATGCTTACACTAGGAACTGGTGTTGGCGGTGGAATTATTCTAGATAACAAATTATACAAGGGAAAGTCAGGCGGAGCCGGCGAAATGCATTTTAAAATGTATCCTGACAAAAGAAGAAAATGTTCTTGCGGAAGCTGGGACTGTTTTGAAGTGTACACGTCAGGAACAGGATTAAAGCTAACAGCTGAAGAGATGCTTGATAACAAAGAAGTTACAACTTATGACGTAATCGAAGGCAAACAAAATGGTGATGTCAAAATGCAAGAAATTTTTGACAAATGGCAAAACGAAATAGTTGCAGGCTGCATCGGACTTGCTAATCTTTTTGATCCTGATTGTTTTGTTTTTTCAGGTTCAATGGCAGAATTTATAGACACAGGCTATATCGAGAAAAATATTAATACTGAAATAATCACCACACCTGCAAAAGTTTTCAAAGCAACGGCAGGAAATTATGCAGGAATGATAGGTGCAGCACTTTTAGCACTAGAAAATTAAGTGAGGTTAACACCCTCTCCCCCTACCCCTCTCCCATCAAGGGCGAGGGAGGAGAAAGACACAATGGGCAAATCAAAAAAAAGAATACTTCACAAAGGAAAAAACGACCAAATAACAAATATGACAAGAGCAGGTGCCTTGCTTGAAGTTGTAGAAGCTTGTAATGCAAAAAAAATCAGCATTGAAATCAAAAATTTAATCACTCTTTTTGGTCTTTCAGCAGAAGAACTTTTGGAAGCTGGTGCTAGCTATGAAGACATTTTAGGATTGAAAAACATACTGTAAAAGCATCTGAATAACGAATATGCTATAATTATATAAAAAGCGAGTTTTTAAATAATGCAAAAGCGAAATAAACTAATAAATACAAAAAATAAAGGTTTTACTTTAGCTGAAGTTCTTCTTACACTTGGAATTATTAGCGTTGTAGCTGCACTTACTATCCCTACATTGGTACAAAATCAGCAAGAAAAAGCAGCAGTTGCAGCACTTAAAAAATCTTATTCAACACTAATTCAAGCGTACACAACAGCTATTCAAGAAAACGGAACTCCAGACAATTGGGATTTAATTAGTATAGGCAATGAAACAGGGCTTGAAAATCTTAATAAAATTATGACAAGTAATCTTAAAGTTCAAAAAAATTGTCAGACAGGCGCTGGCTGCTTCGCAACCAAATATAAAGATTTAATTAGGTCTTCAGCAGAACTCTATATGGATTCAGCACTGTACACAAAAATTATACTTGATGATGGAACATCTGTCGGATTTAGACAGTGGGATGCCACCTGCATGAATAATGTTAGTAATATAAAAAACGTTTGCGGAATAATAACTGTTGACATAAATGGTTTCAAAAAACCAAATCAAACAGGGGTAGATAAGTTTCTTTTCTTCTTTACTAAAAATACAATTGTGCCAAGCGGAATTGATATGATTGCTGAAACTCATCAATATTCATTTATAAACGGTTGTAACATTACAAAACCAGCAAATGCTGATTGGGCAAACGGAAATAGCTGTACTGCATGGGTAATTTATAATGAGAATATGGACTACCTAAAGTGTTCGGATTTGTCTTGGAATAGCAAAAACAAATGTGATTAAAGCTTACTTGACCAATCTCAAAACTTCATAAATATCAAGTTTTTTAGCTTTTCCTCGAATTGAAACTTCTGATATTTTTATAACATCCGCGAGATTTCTTACTTTTTCATAAGTTGTAGAGCTTATCAAAAAATGGGTTTTATAAACTTTATTATAACTTTCGATTCTGCTTGCCAAATTAACCATATCGCCGATTACAGTGTATTCAAGTCTTGATTCAGTACCGATGTTTCCAACAAAAGCGTCTCCGGTATTGATACCTATACCTATTTCAAGTTTTGGACGTCCTTCTTGTAGCCATTTTTGCTGAAGTGATTTAACTTTTTTCAACATTTCATCTGCGCACTTTACTGCATTTGTCGCATGATTTTTATCTTGTATTGGCTCTCCAAAGATAACCATAACAGCATCTCCAATAAATTTATTTATTACTCCGTTATTTTTAGTAATAATTGGCTCAATTTCTTTAAAATAATCATTCAAAATTTTTGATACATCTTCTGCGCTCATAGATTCACTCATTGACGTAAACCCTCTTATATCAGCAAAAAGCACAGTAACATTAGAACGTTTACCGCCCAATTTTAATTCATCAATATTTTTTATGACATTTTGCATAACGTCATTGGAAATATATTTTCCCATTGCATTTTTTATTTTTTCCTTATTTCTTCCTTCCAAAATAAATCTGTAAGAATAAGCTATCGCCATCGTAATGACTTGAAGCGTTATTGGTGTAATGACATTTATTACGTAACCAAATCTATAAGAAATCATACAAAAAGCAACGTAAGTGACCATTATAAGCGAAATAACGGTCAAAGATGCAAATAAAGAAAAATATCTTATTAATAAGAAAGTTATTCCTAAAATTACAAATAAATTGAATAAGTCTTGAGCCACTGTTGATTGAACTAAAAAGTCGTTATGCATAATATTATCAAGGTTCGTAGCCTGAATATCAACCCCCGGATGATTTTCAGAAATCGGAGTCTTTTTAACATCATCCAAACCGATTGCTGTCGCTTTTGCATTTGCGCCTATTAAAACTATTTTATCTTCAAAAACCTGAGGCGAAACAATAGGGGCTTTCCCTTGCTTTATAAGTTCATATGAATCTATAATATCAATTGCGGAATATGTTTTATATGCATATTCTGAATTCGGGTAAGGCTTATAAAAACGAAGGTTATTAAAAACTCCACTATATTTGCTATAAGAAGGAATTTTTAAATTAGTGTTTTTAGAAATGATTTGGTTATTCTTCACTAACAAAGTATCTCCCGGATGAAGAGCCTCAAACATCCTTAAAGAAAGCGAAGGATACAAGGTTCCCTTATAATCAATTAGCTGATCAATAGCCCTTATATAGCCGTCTATGTCGTCTGGTGTCGTCTGAACAGAGCCAACTTTTTGCACAGAATCGAAGTAATTCGCAGGGAATTTTGAAAAACTTAGATAATATGATTCAGGTTTTCGATTTCTTTCATCCAAAATATTAATGGAAAACTTATCCTTAAATTTTTTATCATAAATTTCGCCGGATTTCTTTGACTCATAAGGCGAAAACAAAGGTGCAAATCCGACAACCAATTTATCATAACCTTTTACTGAAGAATAAAATTTGGAATCCGATTCTGGATTTTCTACATCTGGAGTTGCAATAATAGCATCGAATCCCACAATTTTTGCCATTGAATACTGTTTCAAATATTCAAACATTTTGGAATACATTTGACGTTTCCAAGGCCATCTGACTCCTCTTTCTGGATCATTCACGGATTTATCATCAATTGCTATAATTACAATATTGTCTGAGCCGTGCTTTTTGGCTGCAAAAGTTTTCACCATATAGTTGTAAACCTTTGGCTCAAAAAAGCTTGTGGAAATTACATATACTACACTCATGAAGATAAATATAGACAGAATTATAATAATCGGTTTTATGCGGTTAACTATTTTCATATTATCATGATATAATAAATTTGAGAAAAGGGAAATATGCAAGAAAACTTAATCAAAAAAATATCTAAAGAAAAAATATATCCTATAATAAGAAGCCATGATGCACAAAATGCGATTGATACGGCTAATGCTCTTATTGAAGGTGGGATTAAAGTTCTGGAAATTAACATCGTAAATCCAAGTATTTATGATGCAATAAGTGAGATTTCAAAAAATGTTGTTGTCTCAGCAGGTGGAATTATCACTTCTCAACAGGCAAACGAAGCAATTAGTGCAGGTGCAGGAATTATTTCTTCGCCGATTTTTCAGATGAATCTGGTAAAAATATCAAAAGATAAAGAAATTCCTCTTATTGCAGGGACTTCAACCTCAAATGAGGCTTACACGGCTTGGAAAACAAGAGTTCCGTTAATTAAAATCTTCCCGGCAAAGGCTTTGGGCGGAGTTTTATACATTGAAGATTTACTTAGACCAATGCCTTTTTTAAATATAATGCCAAGCGGAAATATTTCACTAAAAGAAGTTCCTGACTACATTAATGCTGGGGCAACGGCTGTTGGAGTCGGCAGAAGTTTTTACGAAAATTCAAATTTTTCAGAAATAACAAAAAAAGCAAAAGATGTAATCCAAAGATTGAAGGATCTATAAAATTATGGATGAAAAACTGGACATAATAACAATAGGCGAAGGCCTTATTGAATTATCTAGCGACATAAGTTTGAGTTTAACCGAATCACTTAATAAATATTACGGCGGAGACACTTTGGCTGCGGCTGTAGCTGCAAAAAGACTTGGATCAAAGGTTGGATATATTACAAGGGTCGGATGCGACTATTTTAAAGAATTTTTAATGGACAGCTGGCAAGACGAAGGCCTTGATATTTCACAAGTGAAACTAACAGGCGACTTCAACGGACTTTACTTGCTTGCGCGACCTAAAGACGGGCCAAAAGAATTTTCATATTACAGAAAAAGAACAGCTGCAACTAAGCTTTCTATTGAAGATATTTCTGAAAAATATATTGAATGTGCGAAAATATTCTACACTTCAGGCATATCTCAGACTCTTTCACTTTCTGCAAAAGAAGCGGTTAAAAAAGCTTACACAATAGCAAAAGACAAAGGGCTTACTACAGCATACGACCCTAATTATAGCCCGATTATAACAACTCCTGACGAAGCTAAAGAAGTTTTCGATGACGTTATTGGATTGGTTGATATTTTATTTTTAAATGACAAAAATGACATTTCAAAACTTTTGGATGTCACTTCTTGTGAAAAAGTAATAAAACATTTTTGGGATATTGGAATTAACACGGTTGTAATCAAATCTACCCATGAAAAGGGTTACTACACAGGATACGCTGGTGATGTCATTTTCACACCGTTCTTTTCTCCTGAAATTGTTGTGGATACAACTTGTGCGGGGGACGCTTTTAATGGCGGATTTTTGCACGCTATTTCATCAGGATTCAACCCTTTTGAAGCAACAAAGCTTGCAGCGGTGGTCGCGGGCTTGCAATCTCAAGGGATTGGGGCGATAAAATCTATACCATACAGAGATGAAGTTTATACAGAATATGAAAAAATTTAGTGATAAAAATTTAAAAATAACTTTATCCGGATACTACGGCTTTGACAACTTCGGCGATGAAGCTATTTTGGGTGTATTAAGCAAAAAAATGCTTGAATTAAGTGATAATGTTTGTGCAATATCAAAAAATCCGACAAAAACTGCTGAATTATACGGAGTTAAAACTATTCCGTTTTTTGCAATTCCCCAAATTATCAAAAGAATTTTTGAAAGCGACGTATTGGTATCAGGCGGTGGAAGTCTTTTGCAGGACGTTACAAGCCTAAAAAGTCTTTTATATTACCTTTTTATAATAAATACAGCACTATTTTTTAGAAAAAAAGTCATAATTTTTGCACAAGGCCTTGGACCTATAAACAACAGATTTGGTGCATTTTTAACCAAAAACACGCTCAAAAAATGTACGCTTGTTTCTGTTCGAGATAGAAAAAGCAAATTATTGCTGCATCTTTGGGGTATAGAAGCAGATTTGGTTTGTGATCCGCTTTTTGGGCTTGAGCTTCCTGCGGCTACTCCTCAAAACATTGTAGGAATCCAGCTTAGAAGCTTTAAAACTCTTAAAGACAACCTATTAGATAAGCTTGCAATTCAAGTAAACAAAGAATTTGAAGATAAAAAAATCCAAATATTTTCATTCCAAGATTCACTTGATTTGGATGTTTGTAAAAAATTTGAAAAATTACTAAAAAATATTAATCCGAATTTACAGACAGAACTTGTTTATTCTCAGACTTCGGCTGAAATACTTGATAAATTTTCGAAACTTGAATATCTTATCGCAATGAGATTTCATGCAAACCTAATCGCAATAAAATATGGAATAAAAACTCTAGCTATAAATTATGACATAAAAGTCGAAAAGCTTGCCGAAGACGCTCAAATCCCTTATCTATCAATGAGCGCAGACGAAGACTACGACTGCATGTTTAGCCAATTAAAATCAATTGATTGCAAACACCTTAAAGACTTTGCACAAACCAAAGACTTTGACTGGACAAAAATTATTAAGAATGTTAACAAATAAGGCAATTTTCTCTTTGATAAATACTTTATATATACATAATGGATATTAAACAAGGAGGAAAATATTATGGCTTTATTAGACGGAGTTGGCAAAACAAATGGTTATATGTCATCTATACTTGGAGGTTCCAAACCTCAAGATCAAGGTGCAACAGTATCAGCTTTTTCTGGCAGAAGCGACGACTCACTTCAACAAACTCTTGAAAAAAATAGCATACACGTTGCTGCAAATAACAGATAAAATATTTACTATAAATCATATTTGTAATAAAATAGTTCCTGTACACTAGTTAGGAACTATTTTATGTTATTAACCGCTGATATCGGCAATACAAGCATTACCCTCGGACTTTTTGACGGGGATGCATTGGTAGAAGATTTTAGATTAGCCTCCGACAAAGATTTGTCAAACGAAGAATATGAAGTTTTACTTAAAACTCTCTGCAAACCTTTTACTATTGAAGGGTGCATAATTTCATCAGTAGTGGATGAATTGAGCGATAAATTTAAAAAATGCGTTGATAACGTGTTTAAAATAAATTCAATATTACTTAATCACAAATGCAAAACAGGCGTAAAAATTGCCATTGATTCACCAAAAGAAGCTGGTGCGGACCGAATTGCAAATGCATGCGGAGCCTTTATGCTTTACAAAAGACCTTGCATCGTTGTAGATTTTGGCACAGCAACATCTTTTGACATCATAAATACAAAAGGCGAATTTATCGGCGGTGTAATAATTCCGGGACTAAATTTGCAACTAAAAGTATTAAACACGTTCACGTCAAAATTGCCTAGAATAGACGTTGCAAAATCAGACGCTGCAATAGGCAGAAATACATCTGATGCCATCTTATCCGGCGTTATAAGAGGCTCTGCTTGTCTAATTGATGGACTTGTCGAACAATGCGAAGTAGAACTTGGAGAAAAAGCTACGCTTATTGCAACAGGTGGCTACTCAAGTCTTATTGCAGGCTATCTAAAACGACCATTTGACTTCATAAATCCAACTCTTACACTGGAAGGGCTTAGATTTTTATATGAATTGAATAAGTAAAAATTTATTCTGGTTTTGCTGAATTTTTTATCAAATAGGGTCTCACAAAGCTGTAAGTTCCGTATGTTGCAAGCAAAATAGATGAAAGATTAAGAACAACAGAAAGTTTTGGAAATTTATTTTTTGCTATAATTGCAACACTTGCAAGCCCAGTTCCAACCATAAAAGCAAGATACCCTTTAAAAATAGTCCTTGGAACTTGCAAAGTATCATTCATGTCTGCAGAATTTCTTATTCCTGTCTCAAACTTGTCCAAAAATGACTTTTCAGGTTTTACCGTCTTTTCACTTGATGAATCATTTGATTTAAAACTATTTGTATATAAAGTGTTTTGAATTTTCATAAACTATCCTTTTGACTTGTTAATGTTATAAAACTGAACACAAAATAATTTGCTAGTGAATGGATATTTACAATTTTTTTAATAAAACAGGGCGAATTTTTCTAAGAAAAATTCGCCCTGTTAATCTAAATTAATTAATTTGCTATAGTTTCTTTTTCTATAGGATTACTAACAGCCTGCTGCTTACCACTAAGCCTTTCAGCTGCAGCTTTTAGCCTCGCTTTATTCCACAAGAAATAAACCGGAAGCCCTGCAATTGTAATAGCGAATCCAGGAAGTGTTGTCATCGGCTTAAACACAGCCAAGCATCCAATTATATATGTAGAAATAACTATAAAAGCGATAGCGTAGAAATTATTTATTCTTAAAGCTTTATTAGATTCAGGGAATTTTTTTCTGTATATAAAAATACCAATCATAGTAACAACGTAAAAAATCAACGAAGCAAAAATTACAAAATCAAGCAATTGTGTGTAATTTCCCCAAACTATTAACGCGCAAATCCAAGCGCATTGGAACCAAAGAGAATTAACAGGAACTTTAGTTTTTCTATTAATTACAGCCAAATTTCTAAAGAACAATCTATCTTTTGCCATTTTATAATAAACTCTAGCTCCAGCCATCACCATTCCGTTTGCACAACCGAAAGCTGAAATCATAATAATAACTGCAATAATATATCGTCCTGCTGTACCGAAAATAGTACTCATAACAGCAGCTGCGACAATTTCATCCGGTGCAGTTTGAATCGCACTTATTGGAGTAGAAACAACATAAATCAAATTAATTATAATATACAATGCAATTACTAACCCAACGCCATAAGCAAGTGCCTTTTTAACATTTTTTTCCGGTTCTTTGATTTCGCCTGCAATAAATGTGATATTATTCCAGCTTATTGATGCAAACAAAGCTCCAACTGTGGCCGTAGAAATTTTTGCAATATCTGAGAAGTGAAAAGCGAATGTGCTTGGAGCAAAGTTAGTATGAATGACACCCCAATTAAGTCCAAAAATTAATCCGCAAACAATTATACCTATAATAGATAATAATTTAGTAACTGTAAAAATGTTTTGAGTAATAATCCCTGATTCAATTCCTCTTGAGTTAATATAAGTCAACAACAAAATTGTCATTACAGCAAAAAGTTGCTGAGTTGAAAAGTGTATTGGTCCAAGGTGGAACAAAAGAATTTCAGAGCTTATAGAAGGAATTAAAAGTCCTGTAAACTTAGCAAAAGCTACGCAAATAGCAGCAATCGTACCCGCTTGAATAACAAGAAAAAGTGTCCAGCCAAAAAGAAAAGCAACTTTGTCATTGTATATTTTTTTCAAATACATGTACTGTCCGCCTTCATCAGGAATATTAGCAGCAAGTTCCCCATAAGCAATCGCCCCGCAATATGAAACAAATCCGGCTAAAATCCAGACTAATAAAAGTAATATTGCTGAGTGTACTTGTTTTGCTATATCGCACGATACGATAAAAATTCCGCATCCTATCATAGAACCAGCTACAATAGAAATTGAGTCTGATAAAGACAGTGTTCTTTTTAATTCATTGCTCATCTAATTTCCTTCCAACAAAAGTTAAAGACTAAAGTGGGTAAATCCATTATTGATAATATCCTAAAAATTAGCGAAAGTAAAGGATTTCATTCATTAACGTAACCTTTTTTTACCTAATTTATATCTATTTTACCATTGTCCTTTTCTACAATATTCTTACCTATAGCCTTTTCTAGCAAGGCTTTTGCGGAATTGTACTCATATAGACCTTTATAATAATTTAATAACGCATCATTATAGCTCACCTGAGATTCTTTTAGCTCTAAAGATGTTCCTGCACCTACGTGATAACGACCAAAAGACAATTTGTAGTTAGCCTCAGCTTGTTTTATCTGAATAATAGACACTGGTATTTTTTTCTTTTTTTCCTCAAGTGTTAAATATGCTTCTTGGATTTCTAAATAAATACTGTTTTTCGTTTCTTGAGCATTTGCAAGTTCTTTTTGGTAAAGTGATTTCGCTTCTTGAATTTGTTTTTGATTGTACAAAACATTTATTGTTGGAAAATTGAGGTATATACCATAATTATAACCATAATTTGAATTCCAGGAAGCGCCACCACGTGCGTAAGAAGCATTAAATTCAAGAACAGGATTATATGCTTTTTTTGACAATTTTACAGTCTGATTTGCCTCTTCAACCTTTAGTTCAGCGACTTTCAACTCTGGTCTGGATTTTTTTGCTGTTTCTACCGCGTCCTCCAAGCTCATTTTTATTGGAAAATATGACAACCGCTCTGTCATATTATATTTATTATAATAAGGAACGCCCATTTCTTTATTTAATTTAGCAACAGCGAGATCAATAGCATTTTCTGCTGTTATTAGCTGTAATTTCGCCTTACTTAAATTCACCTGAGCAATAGTAACATCATTTTTTGATTTAAGGCCAACTTCATAAAAAGCTTTTGCTTGATTATAAAATTTTTCATATTTTTCAACATCTTCGACTGCAATTTTATATTGGTCGTGCGCGAACAATAAATTATAGTAGGCATCTTTTGTTCTATAAATAACGTCATTAATTATACCAGTAAGTGTTGTCTTATATTGTTCATAACTGATTTTTTTTATTGTTACCTGATTTTGTGTAACGCCAAAATCATAAAGCATTTGAGAAAGTGTAATTTGTCCAAGCAAATAGTAGTTGTATACTAAGATCTCGCTAAATGCATCTTCCAACTCAAGCTGCCTAATTTTAGAAGCCTGAGTTGTCCAGCTGATTTGAGGAAAATAATTAGACCAAGCTTGCGCAATTCTTGTATGTGCTGCCATTGCATCATTCATGGCTGCTCTTATTCTTGGATTATTACCCAATGCAAGCCTGATACTATTTGCAAGATTGATATCAATTGCTGTAGCAACTCCACCTTTTATGACTTTTGCATCTTTATCTTCTTGAGTTTCTGACGGCAAAACATCTGCCTCGCTGGGATATTCGCCTTCTAATAATGAATTCCCCAATGATTCGAGCATCGCAGAACTAGGAGTAATCTTTTTTGCAAATGAGATTTCCCCTGTATTGATAGTTAGAAATAAGACTAAAAAAATTGCTAAAACTTTTTTAAGGCTTGATTTTTTCAATGAACTTGTCTTTCATTTTCTCAATTACTACGTAAAACGCAGGTACGAGTAATGTTCCAACGAAAGCTACGGCAATCATACCGCCAAATACAGTCATCCCCACTGAACGTCTGCTTGCGGCACCCGCTCCGGTTGCAACAACAAGAGGAATTACCCCTAAAATAAAAGCGATTGCTGTCATCATAACAGCCCTAAATCTAAGTTTTGCAGCCTCCATAGCCGCTTGTTGAATAGACATATTGAACTTTTCTCTCGCCTCTTTTGCAAACTCGATAATCAAGATAGCTTGCTTTGTACTCATACCTATCAACATTATCAGCCCGATTTGAGAGTAAATGTCAAGTGCATAACCGGCTATATATTGGAAGAATAAAGCTCCAACTATCGCTACAGGCGAAATCAACATAACTGCAAGCGGCAAAGTCCAGCTTTCATAAAGTGCGACTAAGAACAAGTATACAAAAATCAAGGCAAGTGCCAAAATAGGACCTATTTGTCCGCCTGATTCTCTTTCTTGCAATGAAATTCCAGACCATTCATAGCTCATATCTTTCGGAAGAACCTCTTTTGAGAGTTTTTCCATTTCATTCATTGCCTCTCCTGAGCTTATACCAGAAGCGGCACTACCATTTAATGTAGCAGCTTTGTACATATTAAAGCGAGTAAGCGTATAAGGACCTGTGACATTTTTTATATCAACTACAGAGGTCAAAGGCACCATTCCGCCTGCATTATTTTTTACAAAAACTTTGTCAATATCCTGAGGTTTTGCCCTAAAATCTTCATCACCTTGAAGCAATACCCTAAAAACACGGCCATACTTATTAAAGTCATTTATATAGCTTCTACCAAACTGTGCGCCTAATGTATTATAAATCTCAGACAAAGAAACATTTTGAGCCATTGCTTTTGATACATTTACATCAACCATAAGCTGCGGCAAATCTGCTGTATATTGAGAATATACGCCCTGTAATTTGTTATCTTTTCTTGTAGCGACTAAAAGTTTTACCATCTCAGAGTAGAGTTCTTGCGGAGTTCTGTTTCCCTTATCCAAAAGCTGATATTCAAACCCGCCAAACATACCCAAACCAGGAATTGATGGTGGAGAAAATGATGCTATTATTGCATCAGGATAATCACCAAACTCTCTTCTTAACTGCCCCAAAATACTTTGCGCTGACAATGAGGCCTTATGTCTTTTTGACCAAGGTTCAAGCATTGAAACAATAAACGCAGTATTTTCACCAGAAAAACCAACCAATGTTAAATTTTCTTTTATACCTTTTATTTTATTAATTCTGTTTTCGACTTCATGCGCAACAATATCAGTTCTTGATGCAGACGAGCCGTCTGGAAGCTGTATTTGAGTGAATATAGCGCCTTTGTCTTCATCTGGGAGGAAACTTGTTGGTATAAGTTTGAATAATATTCCCGCAAGAACCAAAAGTGAAACAAGCAATATTACAGTCTCTTTTGAATGATCCACAAAATACTGCGCACCAACCAAATATTTTTCTCTTATGTCGTTAAACCATTTATCAAACTTAACCAAAAATTCTAATTCTTTAAAATCTTCTTTGGCCTTCAAAATTGTTGAGCACAACGCAGGAGCCAAAGTAAGTGCAGCCAAAGTAGAAAGAGCGATAGAAACAGCAATACATACCGCAAACTGTTGATACATTCTACCTGTAACACCAGGCATAAATGCAACTGGAACAAATACAGCCATCAACACTAAAGATGTGGCAACAACCGCGCCTGTAACTTCCTGCATAGTTATCTCTGTCGCATCACGTGGCTGTTTCCCTTCTTGAATGTGTCTTTGCGTATTTTCTAATACAACAAT
>JAEWYI010000044.1 GCA_023395735.1 Cyanobacteria bacterium OH_SFB_17 | reverse complement strand
TAAGAAATAGCCTTGCTTTCACACTCGCCGAGGTTTTGATAACCCTCGGCATAATTGGAATTGTTGCAGCTATGACTATTCCTACGCTTATTAACAACTCCAAAAAACAAGAAACCGTAACCAAATTACAAAAAATTTATTCTACCCTTCAACAAGCTGTCAAAATGTCGGAAATTGAAAACGGAAGCTTGGAAACTTGGGATTTCGCTTTATCTAATAAAGATTTTATGAACACCTATATTGTTCCATATTTAGCCGTAATCAAGAATTGCGGAACAACCGAAAGTGGATGTTGGTCAAACGACTTAGTAATAAAAAGGAAAAACAACCTAGCTGACACTGAAAATATTTCATCCTTCACGAGAATACTTTTAAAAGATGGCACTTTTATCGCGCTAGTTAACCAAGGCGCTCATGCTCATTTTTATGCAGACCTCGATGGATTAAAAGGGTCAAATATATACGGAAGAGATGTCTTTATTTTTACTTTGACTCCAGTAGCTCTTTATGAAGCGAGTAATCATGATATAAAGACAGCAGGACTTTATCTTTTCGGCCATGGGTTCGATAGAGCACATTTATTATACACTTGCAACACAGGCGCAGGCAATCATTGTGGCGGCTTAATTCAACTAGACGGATGGAAAATTTCTGACGATTACAAATGGTAAAGCATTAAAAAAACAAATCTTCTCTGAAATATTTATTTTTCATTTGAATCTTTTTTGCAAATGATTTTAATTTGTCAAAGGAATTTTTACCATTGGTACATAATGATAAAATTCTACCGCCTTTGGAATAAATATTCTTGCCCTCTTTTTTTACTCCGGCATAGAATATTTTTATCTCACGAGAGTTTGGAATATTTATTTTCTCCCCGTCTTTTGGGGCTTCTGGATAACCTTCAGTTGCAACAACAAGACACGCGGAAGGCTCTGATTTATATTCTAGTTTTAAACTATTGTCGATTGAGTTTGGAATAAATTCACAAAGTTTTTTGTCAACCGCTTTTTTTAATATCAGCAAAAAATCTGTTTCTAAATAAGTAAGCAAAACCTGAGTTTCAGGATCCCCAAGTCTTACGTTATACTCCAAAACATGCCAGTCGCCTTTTGCCCAGATTAGCCCTGAATAAATAAAACCGACAAAATCAGCCTTTTCTAAAGCGAGAGCTTTTTGCAACTTGTTTTTGTACTCAAAAAGTTTTTCTTCTTGCTCATTTGACAACAAAACAGGACAAAAAGCGCCCATCCCACCTGTGTTTGGCGAGTTTGTATTTTTATTTAATTTTTTAAAATCTCTTGCGGTTGGAAAATGTAAAAGCACCTTGCCATCCCACAAAAACATCAAAGAAAGTTCTTCCCCTTCTAAAAATTCTTCCAAAAGCATGATTTTTCCGCTTTCACCGAATTTTCCGCTAAGATAAGAGGCCATCGTTTGAAGCGCTTCATTTTCGCTGTGTACAATCTTCACTCCTTTTCCTTTGCATAGCCCGTTTGCCTTTATAACAAGAGGATAAGAAGAAAGCGGAAGGTCTTTTACTTTTGAATCGGCAGATGCAACGGTAAAATCGGCAGTCTTAATTCCGTGTTTACCCATAAAAAGCTTTGCGACAAGCTTTGAGCTTTCTAGTGTCGAATATTCTTTATTGACCCCGATACAATTTATCTTGTATTCTTTGAAAACATCAACAATGCCCTCACACAAAGGCTCTTCTGAGCCAAATATTGCAATATCAATTTTTTTATCCGAACATTTTTTAGCCAAATCGTCAAAATTTTTATACTCGATTTTTTCGCCTAATTCTTTGAACCCATCATTCGCATCAGCAAGAAATAATTTATTCAATAGAGTTGATTTTAAAATAGAATCTGCGATTGCGTGTTCTCTTGCGCCAGATCCCATAACCAAAACATTTAATTTTTTTTCACCTTCTAATGGCATCCGCCGCAACCTCCACAACCGCCTGAGCATCCGCCTGAATTGTTATTGGAACTTTCAACAAGAGTTTTAAAATCAAAAACCTTGTCATTCAACAACGACGCGATTACAAGAGGATACAATTTGTGTTCAATATTATGTATAGCCTCTTCGTATTCATCCAAATGCATGCCTGACTCTATAAAAACAGGATATTGTGCGATTATTCTTCCTGAATCCACTTCCTTTTCTGCATAATGAACAGTAATTCCACTAACCTTAACCCCAGAGATAAAAGATCGCTGAATAGCATTTTTACCCTTAAAAGAAGGCAAAAGCGAAGGATGAAGATTTACAAAAGTGGAAAGCTTTAAAACACTTTCAGGCAAAATCTGCATATATCCCGCCAACGCGACTAAATCGAATTTATTTTTTGAAAAATAATCCAAATTTTTCTCAAAAGGCACATATTCATTTTTAATTTTTAAATTTTCAGCTCGTTTTAAAATAAAAGAATCTTCGACATCACTTATACAGATAATTTCCAAATCATCAACGCCTTGAAAATATCTTACAATCGCCTCAAAATTGCTTCCGTTTCCAGATCCCATAACCGCAAGTTTTTTCATTCTATTCTCCTATTTTTCCAAAAATAAACGGTGAAAATTCAGAACAAATTTCAAAAATTTCTTCCTTATTTTTTTCTTCTGCAATAAGGCAAAAACCAACCCCTCCGTTAAAGACCTCATAAAATTCTTCTTTACAAATATCTTTTAATTTATCAAAAATATCTTGTTTTGGAATATTTTTATAATCAAGCTCGACACTCAATCCTTTTGGAATCGCACGGACAAGATTTGAAAAAACCCCTCCGCCTGTAATATTTGCAGCAGATTTTATCAAGCCTTTTTTAACAAGATTTCTGACTTTATTGTAATAAATATTCGTCGGGACAAGAGTTGAATTAAATTCGATTTCTGAGAGAATATTTTCTTTAAATAATTTTCTCACAAGCGAAAAACCGTTAGCGTGAACACCTGAAGACACAAGCCCGATAACCACATCCCCCGGTTTAACATTTTTTTTGTCAAGTTCATCGCCGTCTTTTATAATCCCGACTGCAAAACCGGCAATATCCACATTACCATCGGTTATAAGCTCCGAAATTTCAGAAGTTTCACCGCCCAACAAACTACAATCACAATCATTCAAAATTTCGCGGATTGATTTTACTATTTCAAAAACCGCCTCGTCATCCAATTTATTTACAGATAAATAATCCACAAACCCGACTGCAGTAGCCCCTGTGCAGACCAAATCATTTAAATTAGCGGCTACAACATCCTGAGCAATAACAGAATACATTTCTTTTTCGTACAAAGGAATGATTTTTGAACCGATTCCGTCGCAACAAGTCACCAATTTCAGTCCTTCAGCAAGAAAAGTTTTTTCTGCAAAAGCACTTATTCCGAGGTTTTTCCCGATTTTATCATTCAACAAATTGGCTTTTTTTAAATTTACGCCCGATTTTTCATAAAGTTTTGACATATTATAATTTTAATATAAAAAAAATTATTTTTCTGGTACAATTTATGCATTGAAAAAAAGGAGAAAATATGACAGAAGAAGTTAAAGCAAGCCACATTTTAGTTGAGACAGAAGAAGAAGCAATAAAATTGAAAGAAGAAATCCTTTCAGGAAAACCTTTTGAAGACGTTGCGGCAGAATACTCTATGTGCCCATCAGGAGCAAGAGGCGGTGATTTAGGATTTTTTGGACGCGGTCAAATGGTAAGCGAATTTGAAAATGCAGCGTTTGATTTAAATGTCGGCGTTGTCTCTGAACCTGTTAGAACAAACTTCGGCTGGCACTTGATTTTAGTTACTGACAAACAGTAATAATTTCTTTGCAAATCGGAATAAATATGCAATCTGTTATTGAAAAAACAAGAAAATTTTTGAAAGATAACAGTATAGATTATCTTTTGGTTAATTCCACAAACGAATTTTTGGTGGAATATTCTAAATTGGAAGAAAATGCCAGATTCAAGCTGACAAATTTTTCCGGCTCAACGGGTGATGCTGTAATATCAAAAGATAAAATTTTTCTCTTTGTTGATGGAAGATACCATGAACAGGCCGATTTGGAAGTTGATAAAGATATCGTTGATGTGGTTAAAATGGATATAGGCGAAAGTTTTTTTTCCTGCTTGGAAAAAAAACTTTCGCATGATTCTACACTCGCCATTTGCTCAAAAAAAAATTCTATCGCAAGAATAGAAATTCTAAACTCTAAACTTAAACAAAAAAATATAAAAATTAGACTAATCGATTTTGACCCCGTTCTTGAAAACAAGCCTCAAAACATCTTAAAAAAAGCGGAACAAATTTCGAAAAACATTTCAGGAATAAGCGCAGATGAAAAATTTTTAAAAATTTCTGCCTCTTTAAAAAAATCTCAGGCCTACTTAATAACAAACCTTGAAGAAGTTTCTTACCTGTGTAATTTAAGAGATTTTTCAACTCAATTTTCCTCTAAAATCGAGGGAAAATGTTTAATAACAAAAGAAAAAGCAATTTTATTTTCTAATTATGAGTCGATTAAAATCGGAGAAAAATTTGAGATGCAACCGCTTGAAAATTTTGAAAACTATACTTCACGCTCTAAATCAAAATTTTTCACAGACAAAACCTCCATAACAGCCTTTGATTACTCTTTGATAAAAAACAGAACGCTTATTTTAAAGGAAAACATAGTTAAAAATTTAAAAGCAAAAAAAACTAACTCAGAAATTAACCACCTTAAAAAATGTTTCGAAAAAACAGACAAAGCAATTTTGGCACTACGCGATTTCATAATTGAAAACGAAAACTTGAGCGAATATGATATTTCAAAAAAATTGGAAGAAAATTTTTATAAATTTGGCGCAAAATCTTTAAGCTTCAAATCAATAGTTGCAAAAGACAAAAATTCTGCACTTGCACACTACTCAAAAGACTCGAAAACAGAAATAATAAAAGACGGCTCCGTTGTTTTAATCGACTGCGGAGCATACTTTGAAGGCGGATATGCAACCGATTGCACAAGAGTTTTTGTAAAAGGCACAGCTTTAAAATGGCAAAAAGAAGTTTACACAGCAGTTTTAAAAGGATTTTTAAAAGCTTTTAGAAAAAAAATTACAAAAAACACCACAGGTTATATGCTTGATAATTCGGCTAGAAAGCTGCTTGAACGTATTGCGCCAAAAGGTTTTGTCTTTTCCCATTCACTTGGACACGGAATAGGAATAAACGTCCACGAAGCACCCCCAAGCCTTTCCCCTTCCCCTTTGGCAAAAACCATTATTGAAAAAAACATGTGCTTTACGATTGAACCAGGACTATACAACAAAGATTTTGGCGGTGTTAGGCTAGAAAACTCCTGCTATATGGAAGAAAAAGACGGTCAAAAGTTTATCAAATCTTTTTCAAATATGTGTTTTGAGAAAAATTTAATAGATTATGATATGCTTACTAAAGTAGAAAAAAAACAACTGGAAAATTTTAAGGTACTATAATGGAAGAAATTACAAGTGTAAATAACGATTTGGTCAAAATTACAACAAAACTAGCTCTAAAAAAATACAGAGACGAGTCAAAACTTTTTTTGCTGGAAGGGTTTAAAGCAATCAACGAAGCCTTTTTATCAAAAGTTGAAATAAAGCACGTTTTCATAAACTCCTCAGCTATAAAAAAATATTCATTTTTAACTTGCCCTAAAATTTCTACAACAGAAGCTGTTTTAAAAAAGATTTCCACGACAGATTCAGCACCCGAAGCTGTTGCAGTTGCAAAACAAATAGATTTTTCCATTGATGATTTAAACAATACACAAAAAGTTATTTTGCTTGAAAACATAAAAGACTACGGTAATTTAGGAACAATATTAAGAACAGCAAGCGCATTCAGCGCCGATGCAGTGATTTTATACGGCGATACTGTTGATTTGTATAATCCAAAATGCGTTCGCTCGGCTGTCGGAAATTTATGGAAACTTCCTGTTGTTCAAATAAAAGATTTAAACGTTTTAAAAAATAAATTTGAATCCTATGAAAAAATTGCCACCCTTCCAAAATCAGGCGACTCAATTTATTTAAAAGATTATATCGCAACATCAAAATTTCTCTTGATGTTTGGCTCTGAAGCAGACGGCTTAAGCGAAGAATTAATCAAATTTGCAGATAAAAAAGTAACAATTGAAATGAACAAAAGTGTTGAATCACTGAACCTTGGAGTTTCTGTCGCTGTATGTTTATACGCTATCACCAAGTTAAAAGGCTGATTTTTTAAAAATATTTAACAATAAATTGACATTTTATCAGACTGGGATTATAATTCACCTATGCTTAAATTTGTAGAAGATACAATAAACCAACTCAACACAGAGCTAAGTAAAAGATTTGACGATTTTAAAGGCTTATATCTTTACGGTGCTTTCGTGGATGGAAAAAAGCACAAAGATTCAGACATTGAAATTGTTGCCATTTTTGAAGTCGAAAATAAATTTAAAAGAGAGATTATTTGGCCAATTGTTGGAAAAATAGAAACAGATTTAGATGTTTTTATTGATTTGCATCCGATTACTATGGATGATTTAGAAAAAGACGAAGATTTTTATGATGAAGTCGTAAACCACGGAATTTTCTACAAAAATTTAACGTTTTCTTCTTAACTTTTAAAAACTATCTTCCACAAATCTTATTTATCTATTTTTTAGTTTTATATTATTAAAAAAGTGGTATAATTAATTAATTAAATTAAATCCTAAGGAGCTTTTAAATGAATTTGTCACGCATAAAAATAATGCCAAATAATAAACTTTCTGCGTTTACTCTTGCAGAGGTATTGATAACTTTGGGAATAATTGGAATTGTCGCAGCGCTTACAATTCCGACCTTAATCAATAATTATCAAAAACAATCCTACGCTACAGCACTGAAAAAGGGTTACTTACAATACCAAGGATTTCTAAAACAATACATGGCTGACGAAGGTACTACAAATTTAAATGATACAGATTTATATGACCAACCTTTAGCTGAAACAGACGCAAACAGGCAAAAACAAGTTGAGCAAATAATTCGCAAATATTTTAAAGTTGCAAAATTTTGCAAGCCATTGGATACTGATTGTATTTATCCGATGAAATTTCTAAAAGCAACGGGAACTGACCTACTATTCTCCCAAGCGGGAAGATATAATATTTTTACTATTGACGGAATGGCCTACAGTTTTGATTTCGATAAGGCTCAATGTAAACCAAATTTAAGCTACTGGTCTAAAATTAAATCATCTTGCGGATTTGTCTACATTGATGTAAATGGACCAAAACCACCTAATAAAAATGGATATGATGTACACGCCGGTTTTGTAGTAAATTATGACGGATTTATTTTTCCAATATATGGAAGAGAATATTCAAACTATATAAAAGCCGTAGTAGGCAATGATTCAAACCCTGACATAGCTCACTGGACAACAGTTACAAATTCTTGCGGTCAAGTTGGTCAAAAAGAAGCCGATATGTCTGACATTACTCAAGGACAATGCGTCGCCAGAATAATGGAAAACGGATGGACAATCGACTACTAGTAATTTTTTTTAAATTTAATGTTTATAATTAAAAAATCGGGTTCGGTATTTCAAATACCGAACCCGATTAAATTTATCACCTGAATTGATTATTTCATCAACTCACCGACTGCTTTGTAAACAGCCATTCTCTTAGCCGCATCTTGTTCTGCTTGAGAGTATAAAGATTCAGCAGCTTCAGGATTTGTTTTAAGAAGTGATTTATAACGTCCTTCACTTCTAATGAAATCTTGATAGCTTCCTTTTGGATCTTTAGCATCCCATGAGAATGGGCTTTCGTTTGCCGGATTGTATCTGTACAATGGGAAGTATCCAGCTTCTACCGCACGTTTTTGTTCGGTTTGAGTTTTGCTCATATCGATACCGTGTGCGATACAAGGCGCGTATGCAAATATGATTGATGGTCCATCATAAGCTTCCGCTTCTTGAATAGCTTTTAGAGTTTGACCTCTATCAGCACCCAATGAAACTGATGCAACATAAACATAACCATAAGACATACACATAAGTCCCATGTTTTTCTTATAAGTAGGTTTTCCGCCAGTAGCAAATTTCGCAACAGCACCTGTTGGTGTTGACTTTGAAGCTTGTCCGCCGGTATTTGAGTAAACTTCTGTATCAAGAACAAGAATGTTTACGTTTTTACCTTGAGCAACAACGTGGTCAATACCGCCGTAGCCGATATCATTTGCCCATCCGTCTCCACCGATAATCCATACAGATTTGTCTGTAAAGTAATCTTGGTGTTCTCTTACTTTAGCTAAATCAGGACAATCAACATCAGCATATTTAGCCAAGACAGCTTTCGCGTTTTCTTGAGCTGCAATAGCTTCTTCTGTTTTTGAATTATCCCAATGAGCCATAGCTCCCTCGAGTGCTTCTTTCAAATCAGCAGGAGTTTTTTCGTTTTCAAGAACTTGTCCAACGAATCTTTTCAATGTATTTCTGTTTTGATCAACAGCCAATCTCATACCAAAACCAAATTCAGCGTTGTCTTCGAACAATGAGTTAGCCCATGCCGGTCCTCTGCCTTCTTTTGATGTTGTATAAGGGATTGTAGGGAAAGTACCTGAATAGATTGATGAACATCCTGTTGCGTTTGCAACGATCATGTTTTCACCAAACAATTGAGATACCAATTTAACGTATGGAGTTTCTCCACAACCTGCGCAAGCACCTGAGAACTCAAACAATGGTTTTCTTAGCATTGCACCTTTAATTGTTTTTGTTGTATTTTTACCCATAACATTGTCTGGTAATTCGTCAAAGAATTTAGCATTTTCGACTTCACCGTTTGCTTCTTCTTCTTCAACTGTAGACCAAGACAAAGCTGGAGTTTCTGGTTTCATAGAGTTTATCGGACATTGATCAACGCAAACTCCACAACCTGTACAATCTTCACAGTAAACTTGAACTTTGAATTTTTCACCGTGATCGCTTGGTTTTGCATCCAATGTTGTAAATGAAGCCGGAGCATTTTTCAAATCTTCAGGTTCAATTAACTTGGTTCTAACTACTGCGTGAGGACAAGCAGAAGCACAGATACCACATTGAATACAAACATCTGAATTCCAATGAGGAACTCTAGGTGCTATACGACGTTTTTCCAAGTTTGCTGTAGATGTAGGAACAACACCGTCAACTGACATAGCAGAAACAGGAATGTCGTCACCTTTTTGTCTCATTGAAGGTTCAATGATTTTCTTAGCAAAATCAGACGCATCGTCAGGAAGAAGTTTAACGTTTTCAACACAACCAACTCCATCCAAAGAAGCAGGAATCGTAACTTCTTCACAAGCATCGATAGCTGCATCAATAAGAGCAAGGTTCATGTTTACAACATCATCACCTTTTTTCTTGAACGTTTTAACTGTCATTTCTTTCATACCTTCGTAAGCTTGTTCGAAAGGAATAATTCCAGAAACTTTGAAGTATGCAACCATCATTACTGTGTTTGCACCTTTACCGCGAAGACCAGGCTGCTTTTTAACCAATTCTTCAGCGTTAACGTTATAGAATTTAATTTTTTTGTTAATTATAGTTTCTTGCATATCTCTTGTTAAGTGAGCAAATGCCTCTTCTTTTGAGTAATGGCTGTTTAACAAGAAAGTACCACCTTCTTTGATACCTTTTAACAAGTCATATCTTCCGATATAAGAGCTTGTTGAACAAGATACAAAATCAGGAGCCGTAATTAGATATGTAGATTTAATTGGGCTATCGCCAAATCTCAAGTGAGAAACGGTTACACCGAAAGATTTTTTTGAGTCGTAAGCAAAATAAGCTTGTGCATCTTTGTTAGTGTATTGTCCGATAATCTTGATTGAGCTTTTGTTAGCACCAACCGTACCGTCAGATCCCAATCCCCAGAACATACAATTTGTAGTTCCAGCAGGCTCTGTAACGATGTGTTCGTCAACTTTCAATGAAAGATTTGTAACGTCATCTTCGATACCAACTGTAAATCCGTGGAATCCGTTATTTTCAGCATGTTTGTAAACAGCAAGAACCATTGATGGAGTGAATTCTTTTGAAGACAAACCATAACGTCCGCCGATTACTCTAACATCTTTGTTTTCGATAGCTGCAACTACATCCATGTACAAAGGTTCGCCGATTGCACCAGGTTCTTTTGTTCTATCAAGAACAGCAATACGTTTTACTGATTTTGGAAGAGCTTCGTTGAATCTTTTTACATCGAACGGTCTGTACAATCTAACTTTAACCAAACCATATTTTGTACCGCGATTAGCGTTCAAATATTCAATAGTTTCTTCGATTGTTTCGCAAGATGAACCGATTGCAACGATTACATCAGTTGCATCAGGAGCACCTACATAGTCAAACGGATGATATTGTCTGCCTGTTACAGCTGCAACTTTATCCATATATTCTTGAACAATTTCAGGAACTTCATTATAGAATTTGTTAACTGTTTCACGACCTTGGAAATAAACGTCTCCGTTTTGAGCCCCGATTTTTGTAATAGGCGCTTCCGGTCTCAAAGCACGTTTTTTGAATTCTTCAATATATTTTGGCTCAACAAGTTTTGCAATATCTTCATAAGAAATATCTTCGATTTTGTGTACTTCGTGAGAAGTTCTGAATCCATCAAAGAATTGCAAGAACGGAACTTTTGACTTATAAGTTGCCAAGTGAGCAACCAAAGCTAAATCCATTTCTTCTTGAGGTGAGTTAGCTGCAAGCATTGCATAACCTGTGTTACGGCAACCCATAACGTCGGAATGATCACCGAAAATTGACAATGATTGAGCTGCAAGAGCACGAGCAGAAACGTGCATTACGTGAGGAAGCAATTCCCCTGCTGCTTTGTGCATTACAGGAATCATCAACAACAAGCCTTGAGAAGCTGTATATGTTGAAGTTAAAGAACCTGCAGCAAGAGAACCGTGAACTGCACCTGCAGCGCCGGCTTCTGATTGCATTTCAGCAACACTTACTGTCTTGCCCCATATATTTTTCTTACCTTGTGATGCCCATTCATCAATCCATTCACCCATAGTAGATGAAGGTGTAATTGGGTAGATTGCTGATACTTCGCTCAAAGCATACGCTACATGCGCCGCGGCGTAGTTACCATCAACTGTTATAGTTTTTCCTGGCATAATTACTAGACCCTCCTTAATTCTTTCTCGCTAGTTAGTATATAATCACCATAATAAAAAGATAGCTCAAATATAACAAGATTACAACTTTTTTTTGTTTTAGGCATCAAAATTCTTAAAATTCTACCAATATTATTCAAACATTTTTTTTAAACACTAAATTGAAATTTTTTCTTAATATATTCTATATTTATATTTGCAAATTTTGAAGTATAATTTAGATAAGTAGGGTGGGCTTCAGCCCTCCAATGCATAAAGCATAATATTTTTTGATAAGGTTTAAATATGCCTGAATATAAAAGATTAAAATTACCGCACCATCCTGTTTTTATTACGATTGTTACTTTTAACCGTAATCCTATTCTTATAAAAAATATTAATCTTTTAAGAGAAAGTTTTAAATATGCAAAGCAAAAACATGATTTTGAAATTTTTGCATCAGTTATATTGCCTGACCATTTGCATTTAATTTTAAATATTGGTAATTTATGTGATTATTCAGCAATTATTTCATTGATAAAGGCAACTTTTTCAAAAAATATAAATGAATGTGAATTATTGAATATAAAAGAAAACCTTACATCAAGCAAAATTAAAAAAAGAGAAAAAGGTGTTTGGCAAAGACGATTTATTGAACATACAATTCGGGATGAAAAAGATTTATGCAATCATCTTGATTATATTCATTATAATCCCATAAAACACGGCTTGGTAAAGAATGTTAATGATTGGGAACATTCTTCATTTAAAAAATTTGTAAGAACAAAATGGTATGAGCCGAATTGGGGCAACTACAACGATATTAAAGGATTAGAACATTTAAATATTGTTAAGTATGATTGATTTATTGGTGGGCTGAAGCCCACCCTACTTTTTATATTTATATTCCCAAATTTTGAAGTATAATTTAGATAAGGAAGCGAGGAAAAAATGTTATTAGGTGTAAATATAGACCACGTTGCGACACTTAGAAACGCAAGAGGCGGAGTTGAGCCAAGTGTAGTTGAAGCTGCATTAATTTGCGAAAAAGCAGGTGTTGCAGGGATTACGACTCATTTGAGAGAAGACAGAAGGCACATCAAAGACCAAGACGTTATAACTCTTAAAAAACTCTTAAAAACAAGACTTAATCTGGAAATGGCGATGACAGAAGAGATGCAAAAAATTGCACTGGAGCTCATGCCTGCTGCCTGCTGCATTGTTCCAGAAAAAAGACAAGAAATTACAACCGAAGGTGGCTTAGACGTCGCATCCCAACTTGAAAAAGCAATTGATTTTGTAAAACCTTTAGAAAATGCAGGAATAGCGGTAAGTTTGTTTATTGATCCTTGCAAAAAACAAGTTGATGCTGCAAAAGCAACGGGAGCACAATTTATTGAACTCCACACAGGAGCCTACTCCGAAGCTTTTGGCAGTGATGAAGAAGAAAAAGAATTTTTAAAATTAAAAGAGGCGACCATCTACGCCCAATCTTTAGGATTAAAAGTAAATGCAGGTCATGGGCTAAATTATGAAAATGTAAAAAGAATGCATGAAATTCCAAATCTTATAGAATTAAATATCGGGCACACAATCGTATCAAAAGCTATTTTTACAGGGCTAAAGAGCGCAGTTTTAGAAATGAAAAATCTAATAAGTTAAGTTTTAGGAAATTTTAAAAAATAAAGAGGATATAAATGAAAGACGAAATTAAAATAACAGAAGAAATGCAAAAAGTAGTTGAACAAATGAGACTTGACGACATTGAAGACGACCCGACCATAGTCGATGAATTTTTTGAATGTGATTGCTGCAATAAAAACGCATGTCTTGCAGGGTCAATCCAATATGAAAATTACAGGCTATGCAATGATTGCGTATTACTTGCTGAAGTTGGATTTGAGCTTGGAAAAATTAAAAAAATTCAAGAACTGATAGACGTGATGGAAGACAAAAGACTTGAGGAAGTTTGTGAATTCATAAAACGCGACTCTTCAATAGACCAAAACTAATATTAAATCTCATTCAAATGTACTGTGCATTAATCTGAAAAATTGTTATAATATATGTATGAAAATTGTATCTACAGAAGAATTAATATCTCATAAAATTTTACCATACAATATTTATTCAGAATTTGGTGAAAAACTTTTTGCAGCAGGAGAAGTCCTTACCCCCGGAAAACTCCTTCAGCTTCGCCACATAAATGTACTGTACAGAGATGAAGAACCTCTGGAAGCTGATGAGCAACCTATTGAAATAAACGAAGAAGAAATCGAAAAATTAACTCAAAAAATTCAACAAACATCGTACGAACAAGAACTACAGGAAGTTGAACAAGAACTTGAGCAAAAAGATTTAATCGTCGAAACTTTTGATATGAAACCTTCAACAATCCTAAGAAACAAGCTTTCTGTCGATGACATTGACATTGTAAATTATAGAGGTCCGATTAACAAAAAAGCAAAAATTGACCCTCAAACTCAGCTTAAAATAAAAGCATTTTACAACAAAATCGTATCTTCAATGGACGAAAAACAGCCTATGGAAATGCTTGGAATGTATGCAAACGTCAGAGATAAAATTGTCCAAGATATTGTTTCTGAGACAAACGAAATATTTTTGTCATCCCAGCTTAAACTTCTTGGAGAATACAACAGGTGTCACGCACTAAACACTGCCATTTTAAGCGGTGCGCTTGCAAAAAAAATGGAATTGCCTGAAAATGCAATCTACGATATTGTTTTAGCAGGACTATTGCACGACATAGGAAAATCAAAACTTCCTAACGATTTGCTTGCAAAAACTACACTTTCTAGTCAAGAACAAAAACTTATCCAAGACCATACAAAAATCGGCTACAGAATGATAAGAATTGAAATGAATCTTCCTGAAAATATTGCAAGAGTAGCACTTGACCACCATGAAAACAATGATGGCTCAGGTTATCCTGCTGGAAAATCAGGAGACAATATCAAAATTGAAAGCAGAATTGTCAATGTTTGCAACTATTTTGACAATCTGACTTCTAATAGAACTCATTTCAAAATTAATAATACAAAAGATGCACTTAAAGTTATGCTCAGCATCGGGACCCAAAGATTTTCGGCTGATGCACTTTACACGTTTGTGCACATGTTCAGCTACAACGATACCACAAATTTTGAAGAAATGGTTTTATAATTAATTACCGTTTTTCACCGAAACTAGTTTTGGATTTTTTGTGTTGAATATTTTTTCGCTGCATATTTCGAGAATATTTTTTGTTTTTTCAAACCCTAATGGATTTTCGGTTTTAATAAGATTTTCAGCTGCATCCTGCGGAAGCAATTCTTTGATTTTAGTTTTTGCTGATTCTACATCTTTATAGTTGCCTGACAACAAATCATTTATTCCTTTTTCAATTTTAACAAAGTTTTCATTGGTAATTGTTTGTCCTTTTTTTATTTCTGATTGAAGTTTTTTCAACTCAGTTTTGTCTTTACAAATTTTTGATAAATCAATTTTCCACTCTCTAATTACTCTTGTAATTTCTGGCCTTTCTTTTGCTAATTTCATTGTATCTTTCAAATGTTTTCCCCTGTCAATCGAATAACCGAGAAAAACTCCGGCAATCCCTAACCATTGCAAAGCTCTTCCATCTTTATTATCAAGACCAACAAACTGGCTTATTGCATTTACGACGCCGCCAATTGCAAAAGACAGTCCAGAAGGTTTTTGTCCGGTTGTAACCTTGTCCATTCCGTATCTTGTTATTCCCAAATTATCAAACAAGAATCCGCCTTCTTCAACTTTCAAAGATGCTTTTTCGGCTTTTTTTGCACCCAACAGGGATGAAATAATTATGCCGAGCCCGCCTGCTGCTAATGTGAAAGATGCTGCATGCATTACGTAATTTTTATTATGCCTTAACATTCTTGAAACAGAAATAACGCCGTCTTTGTTGACTGATTCACTGAAAACAACCGTTTTCGGAGTGCCTTGGACTATATTATCTTTTAGAAATTTCGGGTTGAAAATATTTTTTCCAATTTGAAAAATCGAAGATCCGATTTCTTTTGCGGTCTCTTTTATATTAACAAGATAAATTTTAGCTTTTTTTGCAAGACTTTTTTCCGCCATTACTTCATATTCATTTAATTTAAGTTCAGGAGTATTATCCAGAGCAAGCCCTGCAAAAATAGATGCAATTCCGATTCCGAACAACCCTGTTCCAACAGGTGTTTCCAAAATTCTTGAAGACGCAAGATTAGTTGAATCTCCCAACGCCATTAAAGGTATTCCTTCTCCAAGTCCGCAGGCAACGCCTGCGACTGCAGTTGCAGAACATGCGGCTTTTCCTGATTGCAGACCTATTTTACCGAATTTTGTAGACGTAGTTATTGTTTTTACGCCTTCTTCTTTTGTTTTTTTATGTTTTGGCGTAAAAATATGACCTGTTTCTTTGTAATTATCATAAAAAAGCCCTAAAGCCCCGATTGAATAACCTAATGCGCCTAAAACAGAACCTGCAAAAGCAACAATAGGCAAAACTTTTTTAATGTGATTTACTTTTTCTATTTTATATATTGGCGGCAAGGACGTGAAAGTTTGCTGATGATTATTTTTTTTTACATCAACGTATACCAAACTACTTTCTTTAAATAAAGAAACTTTCAAAAATCCGCCCCTATTTGTTAAATTTTTTCTATTATAAATTAAAAGAAACTAAAAAAATCAAATTGTAACAAAATATTATTTACTATAATTACAAAAATAAAACTAAAAATTGAGAAAGGATAATAGATTCAATAAAATAGCAAATTATAAAGCACCAACTTTAAATTAATTATACAACCACGATTGATAATAACACGGATGAACATCCCCAGACGGACATACATTACTATCTTCAGATGTGTAATCACTCTTAGACGGAATAATTTTTATAGGAAGTCCTACAGCACCACCATCAATTGTTTGCGGGATAAACAAAAATCTATCTTGCCCATATTTGTTTGGTTTTTTCATCCCGTTTGTATCAACAAGAATCTCCTGTCCTTGTCCATCACCATTTGAAGTTATTGACCATGCCATCCCAGAAGAATCAATAAAGGCAGATCCAGAAGCCATAGGTGCATTTGTATAATATTTTTCACCCGAACTATCCCAACACTCAGCATTATTATTACTGTCGCAATCCTTAATTACCTTGAAATAAGATTTAAAAGTCATAAAATTATTTATTCTACTTTCCTTATCAGTCCATGAAGTCCTTGAATCAACCCTATAATCAGACACAGCACTTGTCCAAGCCTGAGAAGCTAGTGAAAAAGCCTTTTTGTATGCAATTTTATATTCTTGATCTTGAAAATTACTTATCAATGTTGGAATTGTAAGCGCAGCAACCACTCCGATTATACCAAGAGTTATTAAAATCTCAGCAAGTGTAAACCCATTTTTATTTAAAAACCAAAACGCACTCTTCATAATTAAATTATACAATATCAAAAACAATATGTCTATTTAATTAAATACTGAACATTCCGAATATTTACACATTGGGTTAAATAAAAAACCAAGTCTGAATAGAGAAAGTCTTTGCAAAGAGGTTCTGAAGCACTCTACAAAACAAAACGATTAATTATCATTTTATAAGAGTGAGATTATTTTCCTCACTTTAAACTAAAAATAAGTACAAGATAAAATATACATTTAGAATTTTTGTTGACAAATTAACGCCCCCAACCTATTATTGACTAAGATAAAGAGTAAAGGGAATTTTATGAAAATTTTTAAAATCTTCACTAAGTTAGCGCAAACAAAAAAATTAAAAATAGAAAACACCCTAACAATTGCAGATGGACAAAAAGAATTTGAAAATTTATCAAAAATTGCACAAATAAACAAAACTTCAATCGATATGGCGAGAAGACAATCTAACTTGCGTTCAATAGAAGATTGCCCTGCTGATGCTTATGCCAGACACAAAAATAATGTCCAACTCGCATTAAAAAAGGTTCTCAAAAATTTTAAATTCAAATTTTAATTTTTTCAACAGTTAAATTGAGTTAATACAGAAAACTCAATTTATTAAGACTTTGCACTAAATAATAAAATATGATAAAATAAATTGATTAAAAACAAGGAAAATAAAAAATGATTTTTATTAAAAACTTGGGGATGTTTCAACGATATAAAAATTTTTCAGCATTTACGTTAGCAGAAGTTTTGATTGTAATTGGGATAATCGGAATTATTGCTGAATTTACAATTCCAACCTTAGTAAATAAAATCCAAATCCAAACATCTAAAACAGGTGCAAAAATAGCTTATTCTTTAATCAATAATGCCCTAAAAAAAGTACTTAACGACAACAGCAACTACCCATACGCTTGCTATTACTGGCAAAAAAACCCTTATGGTTCGGCTACTTGTGTTAATTATAGCGAAGAAGGGAATTGCACAAGCTATAAATTAGCGGACGGGTCAAATTTACCATCTGATTACAATGGCCTTTTCTCTGACTGCGGTACTTTTATGAGCGAATTTAAAAATAATCTTTCAATAATTAAATCATGCGCGGCTGGAACTTCGATTACAGATGGGTGTATGCCCGAATACAAAGGCATAGATAGTGTATACCAATCTAAAAATACTACAGCAACACAATATGACATAAACCAAGCAACTTCAGGCTGCGGAGGATGGAGAACCAGCAATTTAAAGAATAAAGAATCAATTGTCTTAAAAAATGGAATGATAATCATCCCCTATTCAACACTATCATCTTCACCTCCAATAATAGCAATTGATATCAATGGGAAACAAGCGCCCAATAAATTTGGACATGATGTAATGATGTTCTATGTCAATGGCTCACAAAACGGATATTCCTTCAATACAGGAGGATGCGAGTTTACTGACCTTTCAGGACATTCTACAAGTTATTATTTATATCAATAAATGCACTGATTTAAACTTAAATAAGAAAAACGTATAAATAAAAAAATGAAAAATTTCTGCAACGAACTATCTTCAAAGGTGCTTGCCCTTCAGGTATTTTCGCCAAGGACTCAGTTTTGAGTTGACCAAATGTCAAGTCAAAATGAAGGGGAGTCTTTACGACCGTGTTCGGGATGACTCTGCCGAGCGAAATGATTAAGTATCATTTCGCGAGAGGGGGTGGTTTCCCTTTTTTCAAACAAAAAACAAAAAACAAAAAACTTTTCAAAAAAAAAAGAGAACAATCACTAAATGTAATCATTCTCTTTTTTAAAATAGATTTCGGCAACGAGCTATCTTCCCAGGAGGTGGCCCTCCAAGTATTTTCGCCGCAGTGAGTCTTTACGACCGTGTTCGGGATGGGAACGGGTGGTGTCCTCACGCTTGATCACCGAAAAGCTTGTGTAAGGATTTTTCGAGCTAATTTGCTCAAAAAGTCCCAGTACCAGCTTTGGTACGCTGAAAGTTGCATAATGATTATAAGTTTTTAACGCATCATCTTAACTCCCTAGGATAACCTAGGTAATTAGGAAAAGCCCTCGTCCGATTAGTATCAGTCGACTGAATATGTTGCCATACTTATATCTCTGACCTATCAACCGTGTAATCTGCACGGGGACTTACTAGCTTGTGCTATGAGAGAACTCATCTTGTGGTGGGCTTCGTACTTATATGCTTTCAGCACTTATCCGCTTCGAACACAGCTACCGGGCGTTTACCACTGGCGTGATAACCCGTACACTGGAGGTTCGCTCTTCCCGGTCCTCTCGTACTAAGGAAGACTCCACTCAATTCTCTTGCGCGTATACCGGATATGGACCGAACTGTCTCACGACGTTCTGAACCCAGCTCGCGTGCCGCTTTAATGGGCGAACAGCCCAACCCTTGGAACGTACTACCGCTCCAGGATGCGACGAGCCGACATCGAGGTGCCAAACCTCCCCGTCGATGTGGACTCTTGGGGGAGATAAGCCTGTTATCCCTATGGTAACTTTTATCCGATGAGCGATGGCCCTTCCAT
>JAEWYI010000020.1 GCA_023395735.1 Cyanobacteria bacterium OH_SFB_17 | reverse complement strand
CTTTTCTGGCTTTTGTAGCGTAGCCAACAATTTCGCTAATCAAAGCCAGCATATCAACTTTTGGCGGAAACCAAACATCTTTTATCATTAGCATTGCATTTTTTAAATCTTCATTAGGAAAACTTGCAATAACGGCACCTGCTGTACCACCAAAAACAATCATCGCAGCTGTAACTTGCAAAAGTTGACCAACATTTCCACCTTCAATCGCTTGCGCAACAAGGATAAATGCAATCCCAACTATCGTTCCTAATGCTGCAAATATGTCCATTTTTTACTCCATTATACCTATACACATTAAATTTAACTTATTTTTTCGGATAATAAATCATTTAATCAGAGTAATGTTGTTAAAATCACCGGCTCATCTTCTGTTACGAGAACAGAATGTTCAAAGTGAGCTGATGGCATCAAGTCAACAGTTCTGACAGTCCAATTATCTGATAATACTTCTACATCTTCGCCGCCAAGGTTTAGCATCGGTTCTATCGCAATTGTCATCCCAGATTTTAAAACGGTATTGTCGCCAGTTCTGTAGTTGAAAACGAAAGGATCTTCGTGCATGTTTCGACCGACTCCATGGCCGCCGTATTGTCTTACTATTCCAAGTTTTTCACGGTTTGCAATATCTTCAATCGCTCCACCAACCATATTTAAAGTATTTCCGTGCAGCATTTGAGAAATTGCCGCCATTAGTGCTTCTTCGGTCGTTTTTAAAAGTCTTTCGGCCTCTGCAGAAATTTTTCCGACAGGATAAGTCCAAGCGCCGTCGCCAACCAGTCCACCATAAGTCGCTCCAACATCTACGCTGATTATATCGCCTTCTTTTAAAATTACGTCTTCCAATGGAAAACCGTGGACAACTTGTTCATTCACAGATGCACAAATTGATGCAGGAAATCCGTTGTAACCAAGAAAAGTAGGGACAGCTTTGTTTTCTTTAATAATTTTGAATGCGACATCATCCAAGTATTTTGTGGTAATTCCGGGCTCGATAATTTTTTTCATTTCCTGATGCACAAGTGCAACGATATGTCCCGCGTGTCTTATTCTTTTAATTTCTTCTTTTGATTTACGATGTATCATTTCTTCCAGCTTTCTTTGATTCCCCTTAATTATACTACGTAACTCAAAAAAATTCTAGTAAAGTTATAAAAAATAAAAGATTTTTATTTAGTTTGATGCCAAGGGTAATCAGGAGCTATTCTCCAGCCATCATACATAATTTTTGCGGCGCAATACTGTTTTGTGCTTGAAAGAGTGCAGCCGGAGCCATGATCAGCCTGAATTTGACTATAAGGTTTGTCGTACCCTCTTGGTTTAAGTTTTCCTGTTTCTGTTTCTATAATAAACATAAAAAAGTCATATCCAACAATATTAGGTTTTTTAGGTCCATTTATGTCGACAAGTATTTGGACTTCGGCGGAACCTTCTCTTAATACGCCCATACACATTCCATTTGGCATTACAAAAGACGCCCATTTGTAATTGCCGGTTGTCCAATAATCCTCGACTCTGCCATCTAATATCCATTTGTATGTTACTCCGCAAAGCGAAAGGGTTTGTCCACTTCCACCGTCTGCGTAGTATTCAAGTCCTTTTATGTTTGGAGCCAGATATTTGTTAACAAAGTCAACAGGTTCACGTTTATACCAGACAAGATTCAAGTAGTCCCAGTATTTGTATTGCCCGTTTTCTATAGTTGCTTTATCAATGGCTTGGCTTACTGTTGAATAAATATTTTTTAATTTGCTTACTGTTTCTTCTTTTTCGTTATATCCAATTAGCGCAGGAATCGTTAGAGCTGCTACTACACCTATTATTCCAAGAGCAATAAGTACTTCTGCCAAAGAAAAAGCATATTTTTCAGATGAATTTTTAATTTTTTTTATCATAACCGTCCGTGAAAAATTTTGAGAGTGAAGTTAATTATATCATAAATTATTTTGAATTGACTTTCAAGTTATAAAGAACATTTATATTTTTATGTAATTAATTCGCTAAAATAAATGATAAAAGAAAAGGGTCCTGAACTTGTTCAGGACCCTTTTCTTTTATCATACTTTTACTTTACAACTTCAAGTAATTTTTCCCAAACCTCTGAGACTTCTCCGTTTGCGTCAATTTTTATCAAGCTGCCTTTGTTTTGATAAAAGTCAATTAAAGGTGCTGTTTCTCTGAAATATGTTTCAAATCTGGATTTTGCAATTTCTTCTGTGTCGTCTTTCCTTTGAACTAATTCTACTCCACATTCATCGCATTGTCCTTCTTTTTTTGGTTTGAGCGAAAGCAAATTATATATTTTTCCGCATTTTGGACAAGAACGTCTGTATATTATTCTATCCAACAAAAGTTTTTGATCAATATCAAAATAAATAACTTTGAAATCAACAGAGTTTTCACCATCAATTTCTTCAAGCATTTTACCTAAAATTTCGGCCTGTTCTGTACTTCTAGGATAGCCGTCCAGAATAAATCCATTTTTGCAGTCATCTTCTTGCAGTCTATTTTTGATAATTGATGCAACAATTTCCACAGGTACAAGCTGTCCTTTTTCGATAAAACTTTTAGCAGTCATTCCGTCCGGAGTGCCTGCTGCTATCGCTTTTCTCAAAAGAGAGCCCGTGTCGATGTGCGGAAAATTTAAATGAGTCGATAACCTACTAGTTTGAGTACCTTTGCCACTTGCCGGCGGCCCTAAAAACACTAATTCCTTTTTCATTTCTTCACCCTGATGCGAAATTTCATCAACTTCGCCCTTTCTAACTACAAAACACTAAATTATTATTTTTATAAACCCATTATATTATAAATGGGCGGGGAATATCCCGCCCAAGATTTCGATTATGTATCAATATTTGTCGCATAAACTGCGTTAGTTTCAATGAAAGCTCTTCTAGGTTCAACCTTGTCACCCATCAAGATGTCAAAAAGTTGATCGCAGAGCATTGCATCTTCAACGCTTACTTTCAACAATGTTCTTGTTTCAGGGTTCATTGTTGTATCCCAAAGTTGTTGAGGCATCATTTCACCGAGACCTTTAAATCTTTGGATTTGCATACCTTTTTGGCCTCTATCTTCGACGATTCTTTGAAGATCGGCGAAAGAATTTATTTCAATTTGTTCAGAATCAGTTTCCAAAATAAGTTTTTCTTCTTCTTCAATCAGGAAGTTTCTGATTTTTGGATAAGATGTGCTCATTCTTTTGTATTCTGAACTTTTTACTATATTAGCAGTAATCGGAACCGGCTCAAATTTTGTTCCAAGATGGAGTTTTATTCTGTATTTAGCGTTTTCAGGGTTGTAAATCAACTCTACAGAATAATTTTCAGCTTCTTGAATGTTATAATTTTCAGCGTGGTCTTTTAAATAGTTGTTTAGGTAATCTACAATTTCATTCATTTTTTCCTGGTTTTCAAAATCTTCAGGTTGAATTTCTGAACGAACCAAGCCTCTTAGAACAACCGCAGGGATTGAATTTAGAATAGGATTGTTGTAAGAGTGATAATATGCAGACATATTTGCCATTAATTCTGAAAAATCAGCTTCTGTGCAAACTTTTGACTTAGATTTGTCGCATAGGCAAAGTCCTTTAGCTCCACGTTCTCTCAACATTTTGTCAAGTGCTCTTTCGTCATAAAGATATTCGGATGTTTTTCCGACAGTCACTTTGTACAACGGTGGTTGAGCGATATAAATGTGGCCTTTATCCAAAAGAGGTTTCATATAACGGAAGAAGAAAGTCAAAAGAAGAGTTCTGATGTGAGCTCCATCAACGTCCGCATCTGTCATGATGATTATCTTGTGGTATCTTAGTTTTTCAAGTTCAACTTCATCTTCGTTTTTGCTTATGTTTATGCCGAAAGCTTGAATCATTGAATTGATTTCGTTATTTGCATACATTCTGTCAAGTCTTGCTCTTTCAACGTTAAGAATTTTACCTCTCAAAGGCAAGATTGCTTGAAACATTCTGTTTCTGCCTTGTTTTGCAGAACCGCCCGCAGAATCTCCCTCAA
>JAEWYI010000065.1 GCA_023395735.1 Cyanobacteria bacterium OH_SFB_17 | reverse complement strand
ATGATGCAAAGAACTTGGAGACAAGGCTTTAGCGAAGTTCCTCAAAATAAACGTTTGGGTAGTATGAAACAAGATATGGACGGAATTGATATTGCGGTTCAAGAACGAATTTGTAACAATTTCTTCGGTTTTATTAAAGATCCAAAAACCAGAAAAAGTTTTATTTCAGAAGAGTTGGCGGCTAATGCAAAACTCAAAACTAATAATGATTTAGAATCCTACAGAAAAATTATATCAAACGGAATTGAAGATAACTATACGGCAACAAATAAATTATTGGGTCACATTGATTCAGTTGTTGATCTTGACGATAAAGTTGCACTAAAACTTATAAAAGACATTAAATCAACTCTTCAGCAGTACAGAAAACAAGCAGAATTGGGTGCTGAAGCGAAGAAAGTTTTACTTGATGGAAATATTTCTTCTAATCTTGAAAGTTTAGAGTCTCATTTAGCAAAATCAGGTAAATATGACAAAGAACTAATTTCTCAAATATCTGAAAATATTAGCGAATTGAAATTAGTTTTGGATAGCAATCAGCGTGGTTTGATTCAAGATTCGCTTTCAATATACAAAGAGTTCCTTCCTGAAAATGAATATTTAAAACTTAAAAAGGTTGCATACAGTGCTAAAAATTCACTTAACAAGTCTGTCGATTTGGAGGGTGACAAGTTGTTTGATAAGATAAGAGATTTGAAAATTGGCTCTGCACCCCAAGACGTTTTGGGTGTTATAAGCTCACTTGGTGTTGTTGGGTATTGGCTTACAAAATCTGATAACAATGATGAGAGAATTTCAGTTTCGCTTAAATACGGTATTCCTACTGTGGGTGCGATTGCAACAACTCTGTATTGTACAGTTGGGCTTGTTTCTGCCGGTCCATCTTTGATTATAGGCTTGCTATCAGGTGCAATAATAAACAAATTAGGCATAATGGCTGATAACGGATTGAAAAAATATCAAGGTAAAAAAGTCAACGAAAACGAAAAATCAATCGCAGAAATCGGGCTTCAACGTCTTGAACAAGAAACAAAAAAAGCAAAATTAATTTAGTATAAATCTTCTTTCCAACCAGCGTACGCATCTTGTTGCAATACCTTCTTGGTGTGCATTGATTGAATCTACTAAAATTGTTTTTGCACCAAGTCTTTTTCCTGCCAAAATGTCGGTCAAAGGTCTATCGCCTACAATGACGACTTCAGAAGGTTTCATGTTTATTTTTTTTAACAATTTTTTCATTGATTTCGTCGATGGTTTATTTGCGTTGCCGATAATTTGAAAATTTGAGATGCTTTGCACTTTTTCAATATAGTCACATTTTTTGTTGTTTGAGATAACAGCGATGAAAAAATCTTCATCAACTTTTTTAAGCCATTGGTCTGTTTTTTCAAGGTATTCACCGGATTTTGACACCATTATTGTGCTGTCTAAATCAAAAAACATGGCTTTTATTCCCATTTCTTTTAGTTTTGACAAATCTATTTCATAGATATTTTTTAAATTAAAATCCGGTTTTAAAAACATTTATTCCCCGCTTTTGGCTTTTTTGTTGATGAAAAGTACTCCTGTAGTTCTGCAAAGTGCCAATTCATAATTTTGGGGAGAATTTTCAAACTTTATGAACAATTCGTCATTGGTGTTTGCAACATCAACTTCAAGCCCATTTTTATCTTTAATTGAGACAACTTTTGTTATGAATTGTTCACTTGGTGATAAGATTTCTACTTCATCATTTAATAACATTTTATTTTTTATTTTTACTTTAAAGTAGTCATTATAAAGTTCCGATTTTCCTCTGAATTCGCAAAGAAAATCTGCTCCTGCAAGACCTTTTGATATGTCATAGCTGTAGCTTTCGGAGTTGTTGTCACCAAGATAAAATCCCTGAGTGTATCCTCTATTTCCGACTTTTTTTAATTCATTTAAATATTTTGACAAGTCTGCATCTTTTGATTGAACTACATCATCAATGGCGTTTCTGTATGCTTTTGCAACTGCTGAAACATAATAAAGACTTTTTGTTCTGCCTTCGATTTTGAATGAATTTACGCCTGCATCAATAAGCTTTCCGAGGTGTTCGACAAGGCATAAATCTTTTGGGCTTAAAATGTGAGTCCCTCTTTCTGATTGAGAGATTTCATAATATTCTCCCGGTCTTGTTTCTTCAACGAGCTTGTAGCTCCATCTGCATGGCTGTGAACAATTTCCGTGATTAGCAAGTCTTTCGTGATCTGTCATGTAATCGCTCAAAAGGCATCTTCCTGAAAAAGAAACGCATTGTGAGCCATGAACAAAAACTTCCAGCTCGATATCAGGCACTTTTTCTCTTATAAATGCAACATCTTTTATCGGCAGTTCTCTTGCTAAAATTACTCTTTTTACTCCGTTATCTTGCCAAAATCTTACGGCTTCGTAGTTTAAGGTGTTTGCTTGTGTGCTTACGTGCACAGGCATATCAGGAATATATTTTTTTACTGTTCTGAAAATGCCAAAATCGCTTAGGATAATCGCGTCAGGATTTGCGTCTTTTATTCTATCCATGCATTTTTCTAAATTTTGGATGTCATCGTTAAATGCAAAAATGTTTAATGTCATGTACGCTTTTGCGCCAAGTGAATGAGCCAAGTCCACAGCTGATTTCAGGTTGTCAAAAGTGATTAATTCGCCTTTTCGCATAGCTCTAAGGCTAAAATCAACAACTCCCATATATACAGCATCTGCGCCATAACTAACAGCATATTTAAGTTTCTCTAGGTTGCCCGCAGGCAATAATAATTCAGGTTTCATATAAATATTGTACTATAAAAACAAAAGCGGGGAAATTTTTTCTTCAAAAAATTTCCCCGCTTTTGTTTTTAAATTTAACTACTTAGCGCAGTTAGGACCTTGGCATTTAGCTTCAGGTTTTTTTTCTGCAACAGGAGTTTTGGCACTAATTTCAACAGTATCTTTTTCAGGTTGACCTTTCAATTTAGGTGCTGGTTGAGCTTTTGCATCAACTGCCGCTTTTGGTTGAGCAGCAACTTTTTCTGTTTTAACTTCGGCTTTTTCCCCTTTGAACATAGATGCTGGCTTGCAGCAATTCATTACAACGTTCATGTCTATCTCCAATCATGTAAATAACTACTGTTTAATTATAACTGAAAAATAATGTTTTTATTAGTGTTTATTATATGTTTACATTTTTTAACTCTAAAAATCCTTGTGATTATTGTCTTTAAATCCTATTATCCTAATAATACTCCATCTAGGTGATGTTCATTTTTTGATAAGGTACAAAATATAGTTAAGATAGTTTTCAGTTTAGGGAGGAAATGACCTGTGAAGATAGAGGATAAAAAGTTGGTAACTGGTGGGATTCAAAAATCGAATAAAATTAAAGAAATAACTGTTCCGAAGTCATTTTATGCCGGTAAAATTCTTGACAAAGAAATTAAAATTGAAAGCAATTATTATGATACAGGTTTAACTTCTGTCATTGTAGATTCATGGAATAAGCAGCATCCATTGATGCATACTTGGCTTTTGTTGAGTTCTGTATCCATTTGTTTCTTATCTGCAATATTTTTTATAGTACAGTAACAACTGTCCTGTTGGATAGTAAAGCAAGGTAATGAATAATTTCCAATTATCGTATACGCTTAAATTTGACTTAGTTTAAGAGGTGAGGGAAATGAAGAAATTATTTATTACAACTTTTGTTGTTTTACTGAGTGGTCTTGCGGGGAATTGTGCATCTACATTTTTTTCGCCGTTACAGCCTGCAATGCAGCCACAAAATGAATTGAATCAGTTTGCTACAACAGCATTGGGCTTGCCAACAAAGACTAGTAGCGTGAATTCAGTTAAGATTAGCCAAGTGGAGAGAACACTTTTTGGAAAAACTTATGCTAGTCAAAATTTAGCCTCTAGGCTTGCAAGAATTGAGCGAGCTATGTTTAATACAACTTATACATCTGCTCCTGAGGTTCAAAGGATTGATAATATTATTTCTAACTACAATCAGATTAACAAGTACCCTAATATTTCTTCAAATGATCTTTCTTCTTTGGAAAATCAGGTATTTAGTCAAACTTTTCCTCAATATAGCACTCAAAGAAGAATTGAAAGACTTGAGCAACAAATGTTGGGTGCTGTTCAGGGTGGAGATATGACTTCGAGATATGAAATGTTAAGAAGGGCTGGCAGAAACTATCGCCCATATAACAATGATACTCTTGGTGATTATACAAAAAAATCTATATTAAGAAGTGTAGCAAATAATATTGGCAGCAGTTTGCTGGGTGGAACAATGACAGGATACAGTCCGCAAATTGACCCATATAGCGCTTATGGCAATAATATGTATGGAAACAATTATAATAATTATAACAATTTATATAACTCTTATCAGCCGGGTTACGGAGCATACCAAGGTTACAGAACAAACAGAGGTTATTCCGACAGGTTTAAAAATTACGGAACAGGTTCAAGCGTAACAATTTTGGACTAGTTATTTAAACAGTTTTGAAAAAAAAGTCTTAAAAAACATAATTACTTCTGCAATTAATTTTGCAAATGAAAAATCAGGTTCGAGTTCTTCACTTCCGTCTGATTTGTTGAAAGTGTCAGTGCCCTGTTCGTCGAAAATGCTAGAATTTTTTTTGTTTTCGTCTTTTTTCCCGTCTTGCTCAAAATATCCAAGATTGCCGGCGCCACCGTCATTTTGCATGGATTTTGCTTCTTGAATCATTGGCTTGTTAAAATTTACGTCAAAGCTCATATTTAAACACCTTTGATTTAAACCATTATTATTATAACGTATTTTTTAAAAAATAGAACCCCCTTTTCTTTAAATATCATTTAACCATGCCAATTTTTGAGGTATAATTTTTTTCATGAAACAAAGTTCTATATTCGATATAATTTCGCCTATAATGGTAGGCCCGTCAAGCTCGCATACTGCAGGTGCAGTCCGCTTGGGACTTTTGGCCAGAAATATATATGGAAACACACCTAAAAAAGTTACTTTCAAGCTTTATAATTCTTATGCCCTAACAGGAAAAGGTCACGGGACTGACAAAGGTATCTTGGCCGGGATTCTGGGTCTTTCTGTTGATGATACGAGAATAAAAGATATTTTTAATTCAAAAGAAAGCAAGGAAGTTGAATATAATTTTGAATTTTTAGAAGATTTTAACAGACACCCAAATGCTGTAGATTTTATTATAGAAGGTGTTCAAAAAATGGTCATCCAAGGAAATTCTATCGGTGCAGGTAATGTCGAAATTACCAGTATAAATAAGTTTTCGACTCATTTGTCAGGCGAGTTTAATTCTCTTGTTGTTATTTATAAAGATAGACCTGGAATGCTTTCAAAAGTTAGCGGAATTCTTCAGACTGCAGATATAAACATAGCTTCTTTGACTTGTGACAGAACAATAAAAGGCGGCGATGCTTCTATGTGCATATGTCTTGATACGGCGATGAATTACAGTTTGGTAGAAAAAATTAAACGAATTGATGATGTATATTTGGTTAGACATGTAGCAAAGTTGGACAATTAGTATGAAAAAAAATGTAAGTACATTTGCAGAATTGCTTTTAATCTGTGGACAAAGAAAAAAGCGAATTTACGAAGTTTTTCAAGAAAACGAATCTTTTTTATTGGATGTAGAAATAGCAGACGTTCGAGCAAAAGTTAAAAAAACTCTAGATGCTATGAAAGATGCTATTAAAACAGGACTAAAATCAAATGAAAAATCTTTAAGTAAACAATGTGGCGATGATTGTGAAAAATTACAAAAGAAATTTAGTCAAAAGCCTTCTGTTTTGGGGCCTTTGTTTGAAAAAGTTACTACTTACGCTCTTGCTACTATTGAAGAAAATTTAAGAATGGGAAAAATCGTTGCTTGCCCGACAGCAGGCTCGTGTGCGATTGTTCCATCGGTTATCATCGCTATTTCAGAAGAGTTAAATTTGTCGGAAGACGAACAGATAAATGCTTTGATTACAGCTGGCGCTATAGGTGCTATTGTTCAAAATAAAACAGCCTTAGCGGGTGCTGTTGCAGGTTGTCAGGCAGAGTGCGGAGTCGCTTCTGCGATGAGTGCTGCTGCTTTAACACAAATTTTAGGCGGAAGTGAAAAACAGATTGTACACGCCGCTGCTCTTGCTTTGAAAAATATTCTTGGACTTACTTGCGATCCTGTTGCAGGCTTGGTTGAAATTCCTTGTGTAAAAAGAAATGCTTTTTTAGCAATCCATGCTGTGACTGCTTCTGAGCTTGCACTTTCAGGTATAGAAAGTAAAATCCCGCCTGATGAAGTCGTTGATGCTCTGGCACAAACAGGTCAGTTGATGTCGCCAATGTTGAAAGAAAGCTCTCAGGCAGGTTTGGCTAAAACAAAAACTGCAATAAAAATTGAGCAAAAAGTTTTCGGCAGAAAATAGTGTATTAAATTTAACATAAATAAAGGAGTATGAATTATGGATAGAATTAAATTGTTGTCAACAGAAGAAGCATCAGAAAAATCGAAAGAAGTTTTGGAAAAAATCAGCTCTTCGGGTGCAAGAATTTTGAATATATTTAAAGCGATGGCAAATTCATCAGCTGTTTTGAAAACTTTTTTCAAAATAAACGAAGCTCTTGAAGAAAAAACTATCAGTAACGAAATCGCGGAAAGAATAGCTATTCAAATGGCAGTTATGAATGGATGCGAATATTGCTTGGCTGCTCATTCATATTCAGGCGGAAAAATTCTTTCTGAAGAAGAAGTTAAATTGGCAAGGGAAGGTAAATCAGAGGATAAAAAAGCTCAAGCTGCCTTGGATTTTGCAGCTCTTGTAATGAAAGAGGCAGGAAAAGTTTCTGATGAACAATTTAATAATGCAAAATCTGCCGGTCTTTCAGAAGGTGAACTTTTAGAAATTGCGGCTATTGTTTCTTTAAACTTTTTCACAAATGCTGTTAATAATATCTCTCAGACTAAGGTTGATTTTCCTAAACCTAAAGTTTAAAAATTAATAGCACATTATCTATTGTAAAATATTTCAAATCAATTATAATAATCTTATGACAGACAAGATTGTAATTATAGGCGGGGTTGCAGCGGGGACAAAAATTGCGGCAAAGGCAAGACGGCTTAAACCTGATGCTAGAATCGATATATATACAGAAGACACTCATGTGTCTTATTCTGCTTGTGGACTTCCTTTTTTCATAGAAGGAAATTTTGATGATCCGGAAATGCTTATTGCAAGAACAGTAGAAGAATTTGAAGCTGATAATATTCATATCCATCTTTTAAATAGAGTTGTGAAAATTTTGCCTAAAGAAAAAAAAGTTGTAGTTTTAGATTTAAAAAATGATAATGAATATTATGTAAATTACGACAAATTGGCTATAACAACAGGTGCAAAACCTTTTATACCGAATATAAAAAATGTTGGTTTGAAAAATGTTTTTACCTTGAGAACAATGGAAGACGGACTTGCCATAAAAGAAAAGGTTAAGACCTCTAAACACGCAACAATTGTGGGCGGTGGATATATTGGTATAGAGCTTTTGGAAGCTTTTGTCAAGCAAGGGTTAAAAGTTACGCTTGTTGAATTTGCGCCAACTATTATGCCTGTTTTTGACGATGATATTTCTGAATTGATAAAGGCTCATGTGTTAGAAAAAGATGGTGATAAAGTTACTATAATTAATTCTGATGCAGTGGTAGAGCTTGTTGGTGATGATTTTGTCCAAGGTGTTAAAACTAAAAACGGTAGTGAGTTTAAAACCGACATGGTTATTATTGCAACCGGCGTTAAGCCAAATGTTGAAATTGCAGTAGATGCAGGAATTGAACTTGGCGAGACAGGCGCGATAAAAGTTAATAAAAAAATGCAAACTAATATTCCAAATATATATGCAGCCGGCGATTGTATAGAAAAAATTAATATAGTTTCTAATACACCTGTCTGGGTTCCTCTAGGCTCTACAGCAGGGAAAGAGGGACGCTGTGCAGCGATAAATATCTGCGGCGAGGAAGATTGCTTTGAAGGCATTTTAGGCTCTGCTGTCACAAGATATTTCGGTATGACTATGTCAATTACTGGGCTGACTGAAAAACAAGCTAAATCGCTTGGATATGAACCGGTCTCAGTTTTAATTACCAAATTGGACAAAGTAGGTTATATGCCTGAGGCAAAAAATATTACTATAAAGCTGATTGCAGATAAAAAAACGTATAAACTTCTGGGCGCACAAGCAATAGGATGCGGAGATGCAGATAAGAGAGTGAATACGGTTGCATCTGGGCTAAAATGCGGTATGCACATAGATGATTTCGTGACTACGGATTTAACCTATGCTCCGCCTTATTCTCCCGCAATGGATCCTTTATTAACAGCGGCAGAAAAACTTCTTGATAAAATTAATAAGATGAATAAACAAAATTAGCCGCTAATTGCGGAAGTATGACGGGAATAGTTTCACAAAAAGATTGCAACAATATGTTTGAAAATTTAGAGCAAATAAAACAATCGATAGAGATAGAAAGAAAGCACCAATATATTAATATAAGAGGTAAAAGTAAAACTTTTGCGGCTTTTATTAAAGGGGAGCTTCTAGCTGTTTACAAAAAATCCGGCAAAAATCCAAAGTGGCAGATTTTATTGGAAACTTTTAATAAATATCCCACAGACTCTATGCCGTTGAGAAAAAAAGCGGTTGAAAGACTTATTAATGTTATAAATTCAGAACTTGCGCCAAAACCTAAAAAAACAGATGCAAATTACAAAACTTTTTCTGATAATCCTGAAAATGTCGATGTAATATACGTAAAAGGAGTTGGTCCAAAAATTGGACTAGCGCTCAATAGACTAGGAATTTATACGGCGCTTGATTTGCTTTTTTATTTTCCCAGAAAACATATCGATTATTCAAAAAGAACGCTTATTCGCGATTTAAAAATAAATTCGACTACGACAATTTTCGGTTACATAAAATCTGTTCAATCTTTTGTGACAAAAAACGGATTGAGTGTCTTGAAGGTTAAAATAGCTGATGAAAGCGGACATATCGATTTAAGTTTTTTCTATGCAAAGGCAAATCGTCACATGCTAGAGCGTTACAAAGCTCAATTCCCTCAGGGTGCAGGAATTATGGTTTCGGGACTGGTGAAGCTGAATAGTTTTGATGGCAGGCTTACCATGGACAAACCTCAGTATTCTATTATGTCAGGCGATTTTTTAGAATCAGCTTCGGATTCAAAATCTTTGAATCTAGGTAGAATCGTACCGATTTATCCGTTGAGTGAAAATATCAGCATCAAAATATTACGGCGAGCGATTTTTAGTGCAATTGAAACTTTTAAAGATAAAATCCCAACAGTTATTCCAGATTTTCTTGTTGAAAAATATGATATTCTGCAGAAAAAAGAAGCTATTGAGCAAATTCACTTTCCGTCAACTATGGAAATGTTAGAAAAAGCGCATTTTTCACTTGTTTTTGAAGAGTTGTTTTTAATCCAGCTTAATTTGGCAAAATTGCGAGAAGAAAACAGAAAAAATAATTCTGCAGTTGCACTTAAAATAAAAGAAAAAGGGCTTGTTAATAAATTTATTAAACAGCTTCCTTTTGAGCTTACTAACGCTCAGAAAAAAGCTGTGGAAGATATTTTGAAAGATTTGAACTCCACCGAACCTATGCAAAGACTGCTTCAAGGGGATGTCGGAAGTGGAAAAACGGTTGTGGCGGCGATTATGATTCTTGCAGCCGTTGAAAATAATTATCAAGGTGCAATAATGGCTCCGACAGAGATTTTGGCGCAACAACATTATAACAATTTAGTTCAGTGGCTAACTCCGCTAGGACTTAGTGTTGGACTGTTTTTGGGAAGTAATTCGGCAAAGGTTCGAAAAGAAATTGAAAAAAATCTAAAAAATGGGCAGACTCATATTGCCGTCGGTACACATGCATTGATACAAGATAATGTCCAATTTGATAATTTAGGGGCTATTATAATCGACGAACAGCATCGATTTGGGGTCAAACAGCGCTCTAAGCTTAAAACAAAAGCGCAAAGCCCTCAGATGCTAACCATGACTGCTACGCCGATTCCAAGAACTTTGGCTTTAACCGTACATGGCGACTTGGATTTGACAATAATAGATGAACTTCCAAAAGGGAGAAAGCCTATTAAAACAACTATGATTACTCAATCTGGGCACAAAGAGGCTTATAAATTGATTAAAGACGAAGTCGAAAACGGGCGCCAAGCTTATGTCGTTTATCCGCTTATTGATGAGAGTGAGACACTTTCTGCGAAAGCGGCTACAAAAGAGGCTGAGTATCTCCAGCAAGAAATTTTTCCTCAGTTTAAGATTGGGTTGTTGCACGGAAAATTGAAAAATGATGAAAAAGAACGTGTGATGTCTGATTTCAAGAACAAAAAATACGATATTCTTGTTTCTACTACGGTTGTTGAGGTTGGAGTCGATGTTCCAAACGCTACAGTTATGCTTATTGAAAACGCTGAAAGATTTGGGTTGTCACAGCTTCATCAGCTAAGGGGGCGTGTAGGCAGAAGTGATCTTCAATCTTATTGCATTATTTCTACAGCTACAAAATCCCAAGAAACAAAAGCCAGATTGAATATTATGACTGAGACAAACGATGGATTTGTAATTGCAGAAAAAGATTTGGAAATCAGAGGCCCTGGCGAGTTTTTGGGAACAAAACAGAGCGGATTACCTGATTTGATTATATCTGACATAATAAAAGATGCAAAAATCCTTGAAATTGCAAGAAAAGAAGCTATCGATTTTGTTAAATGTAACGAACTTGACTCGTTTCCGGCATTAAAATCTGCTACAAGCTTAAAAGTTATAAATAATTTTGATTTGATTAATGCAGGCTAGGGCTTGGTTTCAGGCTGATATTTAAAATTGGTGAAAAAAGTTTAAAAAAAATGCTTGCTTTTTTTTGTAAATTAAATTAAGATAAATTTATATTTATTTAAAAAAATATAAGAAAATAAATATTTTGTAATAAAATTTATTTATGCTAATATTATTTTAGGAATTAGTGGCACAAAACGTAAGGACTATGACTATGACAGAAAATGCGGAATTGCAAGGTGAAATTGATGCTCGTCAGAAAATTCTTGTAGCTGACGATGAGGCAAGTATCAGAAGAATTTTAGAAACACGTCTAAAAATGGTAGGTTATGACGTAGTTGTCGCAGAAGACGGTGAAGAAGCCGTAAACATGTTTAACAAAACAAATCCAGACTTGGTAGTATTGGATGTAATGATGCCAAAAATGGATGGTTATGGGGTAACAAGAGAAATTAGAAGAACATCTGATGTTCCAATTATAATATTAACAGCGTTGGGAGATGTTTCAGAAAGAATTACAGGCTTGGAATTGGGCGCTGATGATTATGTTATCAAACCTTTCAGCCCGAAAGAATTGGAAGCTCGTGTAAAAGCTGTATTGAGAAGAACAAGCAGCAGAGAAACAGTTGTTCCTACAGGAAAAGTTACTAAAAATGTAATTACTACAGGAAACATTAAAATTGACACAGCAAGACGACAAGTGTTCAGAAAAAATGAAAGAATCAGATTGACTGGAATGGAATTCAGCTTGTTGGAATTGTTGGTTAACAACTCAGGTCAAGCATATTCAAGAAATGAAATATTGCAACACGTTTGGGCGTATCCGCCTGATCACAGAATTGATACAAGAGTTGTAGACGTTCACATTTCCAGATTGCGTTCCAAATTGGAAACAGATCCTGCAAACCCAGAGTTGATATTGACAGCTCGCGGAATCGGATATATGTTCCAGAGAATCAATTAGGTAATTGTCCAAAATATATGAAAAAACTTCCTATTTTTAGGAAGTTTTTTTCTATAAAAGACTTTGACAGTGAGTTTTTTTGTATTATAATAAAAAGGCACTAGAATGATATGGCGGGTGTCGCCAAGGGGTTAAGGCCTCGGGTTGTGGTTCCGATATACATGGGTTCGAATCCCATCATCCGCCCCATT
>JAEWYI010000055.1 GCA_023395735.1 Cyanobacteria bacterium OH_SFB_17 | reverse complement strand
AATTTCCTTTCTTTTGTTTAAAGTGTCGTGAATATTATTCATGCCATGTTTTTTAAATATTTTTATAATTCGTAACATGTTTTTATTGATTTTTCACATTAAAAAGACCTTTAAAATTTTGTTTTTTAAAGGTCTTGTTTAAAGTTATTTTTTGCAATGTAAAAACTTCGGGCTAAACAAGTCCTGACTTTGTTCTGCGTATACGTCGTGCGAAGTTTCTTACTGCCATAATTTTCCTTAAATTATTTTTTGTACATCCATTTTACAATAAAAAAATTATTTTTCAAGTGGTTTGATTGGGTTATACCGCCATCATAGATTTTTCTTTAAGCTAAATCAAAGCCAAATGATTGATTTCTTCTTTTCTGAATACTTCAATCATTTCATTTGTAAGGCTCATCGTTGTTTCGCAAGGAACCATCTCGTCTCTTAAAAACCACTGAGCCTCTGAAAGTTCTGTTGTGTCAATTTTCACATCGGAACAACCCTCAAGTTCTGCAAAAAAGCCCATCAAAACAGATTGTGAAAAAGCCCAAGGCTGACTTTTATAATATCTGATATTTTTAACCCTAAGCCCGACTTCTTCCATAACTTCTCTTTTAATAGTATCTTCGAGAGTTTCGCCTATTTCCATAAACCCTGCGATTAAAGAAAGTTTTTTGTAAGGTCTGTCTGAATATCTTGTCAAAAGAATTTTGTCGTCATCAATTATTCCTACAATCACAGCAGGACTTATGTTTGGATATCTAATTTGTCCGCAGTTTGGACAGACAAGAGCTCTTTCTTTTTTGCTCATTTCTGTAAGAGTAGCGCATTTTCCGCAATATTTGTTCGACTCTATCCACTTTGCAAGGTGATCTGCCGTCGCCAAAACAAATGTCTTCCACTCTTCGAGAGTTTCTCTTAAATGAAGAGGGACGTGATACTTAAAGTTTTCATCTTCTGTAAATTTACAAAAAGAACAAAAAACTGAACGGTTATCGACAGAAAACAAATAAAATAAATTATCCTCAATGTTTGTAACAACTTTAACTACATCCTCGATTGTCGGAAATTCAATTAAATCCCCATCCGTTTTCAACAAGCACCTGCCCTCATTGAATAAAAATACATAATCGTCACGTTTAGGAGTTTTTATTTCAAAATTATTATTGTAAAAATGAGGTTTTATATCTTGTAACATCTATTTAGCCTTTATATTTTTTTAAGAACACGAACAAGGTCTATCTGAAGCCACAGAAGAGTTCTTGCTTTTTTCTATACATGATAAGCATTTATCCTGCAATTTTTTTTGAGTCGCATAATGTTTAAAACTCTTAATCCACTTTGGTTCTTTGCAAGAACAAGTTTGCATAAAAGTCAAAAAACTCACAAATTTTTCTAAAACAGCCTCATCCATCCCATATTCTATTGTTTGAACATTCTTTTTGATAACCGTTTCATCCACGAGTAAAACATCTCTCAAAAAATTTGCGATAATTCCGCTGCGTTTCAATTTTTCTTCAACAATCCGTTTTCCGGCTGCTGAGAGAGTAATTTTTCCATACGGTTCATAATTTATGCAGCCCTTTTTCTCAAGAGCCTTCATCGCTTCTGAAACAGAGGGTGCGCCTATAGAAAGAAAGTCCGCAATATCCTTGACTCTCGCTGCTTCATTTATGTTTTCTATCTCATAAACCGCGCATAAATATTTTTCAAAACTGGCTGTAAGTGTTTTAGTGTTTTTCATAAATAAATTATAGCATACAAAATTTACATATTGACTTTTGTTTGTTTTAGTAATAAATATAATAATATTCGGCATACCGAAAAATAACAAAAAAAAGGATATATATGAAAAAGATTGGAATTATTGGAGGACTATCCTGGGAATCAACTATTGAATATTACAGAATAATAAATGAATCTGTAAATGAGAGACTTGGTGGACTTCACAGCGCAAAAATTATTTTGAACAGTTTCAATTTTTCAATAATTGAAGAACTGCAAAGAAACGGCCAATGGGAAAAAATTTCTGACATTTTAATAGCAAATGCACAAAATCTTATTAATTGCGGAGCAGAAGCGATTATGATAGCGACAAATACTCTTCACAAACTTGCGCCAACTGTACAAGACAATATAAATGTTCCTATTTTGCATATTGCGGATGCAACAGGTGAAGAAATTTTAAAAAGAAATTACAAAAAAGTACTACTCTTGGGAACAAAATATACAATGCAAGAAGAGTTTTACAAACATAAACTCGAAAAGGAATATGACATAAGAGTTGAAGTCCCCGCAAAATGGGAACAAAAACTTATAAACTCAATAATCTTTGAAGAATTATGCAGAGGAATAAAATCGGAATACACAAAAAACGCCATTTTAAAAATCATAGACAAATCAAAATTAAATGGAGCAGAAGCTGTTGTTTTAGGCTGTACAGAACTTCCTAATTTAATAAAAAAAGCAAGTTTACCTCTGTTAAATACCGCCGAAATCCATTCTAAATACGCTGTTGAATATATTTTAAAGCAAGATTCAAAATTAAAAAGGAGTATTGCATGACCACAATAAACGTTTTCGTTAATGGAAAAGAAATAGAAATCCCACAAAACTCAACTATAGAAAACCTCATAAAGGAAAGAAACATAACAGGAACAATGTTTGTCATTGAAAAAAATATGAAAATTGTTCAAAAATCAAACTACTCAAAAGAAATCATTTTAGATAGAGATAAAATTGAAATTGCAGGATTTTTTGGTGGAGGCTAGGAGAGTTACAAAAGTTAATTTTTATATTAATAAACGGTTGACAAATTTAAAAATTTGTTTTAAATATTAATATATTCGGTATACCGAAAACAAAATTAAGGTAAAAATGATTACAAAACTTTCTACAAAAAAGAATATTTGCTGTTGCTGTAAAATTCAAGAAGAATTTTACGGATATTTGTGATTTACATTAAAAGATATAAAAAGAGCCCGTAATTCTTCTATCAAGATTGTGGGCTCTTTTTGTATGTAGAAAGAAAAGGATAAAAATGAAAGTCGAAAATAGCAAAAGTTTTTCAACCCCAAAATTTAAAGGCCCACTTGATGACGCGTTAACAAAAACGCTGGTTACTATAGATACAAATCCGATGGTTAATGCTGCACTTGTTGATGTCTTTGCCATGGTCATTCCTAGAACCTACGTCGACACCAAAGAAAGAAACAAATATGCAGGTGCAGAAACCTTATTTAGAGAGCTGACAGGAACCTTCATTGTTTGCTTATCTTCCGGAATATTTGCAAAAGGAATTTCTCATTTATATAACAAATTTATCAATCCAGAAATAAATGTGAATCCGAATTCTTGGGTATCAAACGATAGCCTTAATCTTTTAAAATATTCTTGGGACAAAAATCGCGACAATAAAAAACACACAGAAACAGTCTTGAACAATATTTACGGAATTGAAGGCAAAGAAAGCGTTGACTTCAGGCAAATTAATTGGGCTAATGTTAAATGGTACGATGACAAAAAATGGTCCAATCTTACATGGAAAAATAAAAAGTTTAACGGAATACAAAACAAACTTAAAAACAAAAAAAATCTTATCGAAATTCTATCTGAAATTAACAGTACAAATGTCGATTCAAAAGATGCCAAGCAAATTTTAAAAATTGCTGAGCATAGAATATCCAATGCCCTCAAAGTAAGCAGTTCTGTCGTTGTAAAAATAGATGATAAAAAGCTAGAAACCTCTTTATCAAATTTGTTAAGAGATAATTATGATTTAAGCAAAAATGTATTTTCTAAAGGGAAAAACATAGAAGAAATTATCAAAAAACTAACGAAAATGAACAAAGTTAAAACGCTCGGGGCTCTATCTGCAGCATCTACATTGGGGCTTACAAATCAATATATTAACAGATTAATCACAAAAAAACGCACAGGCTCGGATAATTTTGTGGGAGAAATTGATTACAAAAAAAATATCAACAAGGCCCCAAAAAACAAAAACAACAAAGGGCGCCTAAATGTCTTAAAAGCTCTTGCAAGCGTTGGCATAATAGGACTTGCCGCTTCTGTGATGAAAATTAAAAATCCAAAAGACTTTGTTAAAAAACTGGAATTTACTAGCATAATCACAAGCGGTAATGCTATAAAAACAGTTTATACAGCCACATTGGTCGGAAGATTTTTAGCCTCTAAAAATGAAACTGAACTAAGAGAATCAGCACTAAGAGACTATTTAGGATTTGTCAACTGGCTTGTTCTTGGAGGTTTTGTCGCAAAAGGAACTGCAAACCTTTTAGACAAAGGTAAAAATAATCTTTTTAATATTAAAAAAGAAGGCAAAGGGATAAAACATTGGCTAAATGATATTTCACTAAAATCTCATGCTGAAATTGCATCAAAAGGCCCTCAATTTGCCAAGAAAAACATTTGGAAGCTCAACTTAGCGCACGTAGCAGGTCTTGCTTATTCAACAGTTGCCCTTGGAATTTTACTCCCTGTTTTAAATATTTTCATTACAAAGAAAAAACATGAAAGGCAAACAAAAGAAAATCTTGCATAATTTTTCTATCTGTAAACCTATTCCATTTTGATAAAAAATGTTGTAAAATTCTTTTATGAAGAAAAAAGTTATCGCATATTTGCATACACACTGGGACAGAGAATGGTACAGAGAGTTTGAAATCTTCAGGCTCCGCCTTATACGCGTTTTCGACAATGTTCTTGAGCTTTTGGAACAAAAGAAAATTCCATCTTTTTATTTTGACGGACAAACTTGCGCTCTTGAAGATTACCTTGAAATAAAACCTGAAAAGAAAAAACTTGTTCAAAAGTTTATCGCCGAAAAAAAACTTTTCATTGGCCCTTGCTACACTCTCGTAGACGAATTTTTAACCGATGAAAAATGTTTCAGAAAAAATCTTGAAATTGGTCTTAATTACGCAAAAAGTATGGGTTGCAAAGATTTTATAGGATATTTTGCAGACACCTTCGGACACAGCAAAAATATTCCGCTTATCTTAAAAGAATTTGGAATAGAAAATGCGGTTGTTTGGCGCGGATGCCCAGAGACACTCCCTTCAGAATTTATGTTTAACGGAATAAAAACAGTCAACCTTGTCCGAGGATATTTTAACGACATTTTTTCTGCGGAAATTTCTTATGAAAAAAAAGCCGATTTTTTAAAAACCCACCTTGATAAAATTGCTGAAAAATCCTCAAATATTTTGTTAATGCCAATAGGGGCAGACCATTTGGGGATAGAAGAAGATATCTCCCAGCAAATTGCCGAAGTAAATAAACTTTTAGATGGTTATGAAATAGAACTCTCTTCACCTTTCAAATATTTTGAGCTCGTAAAAAATAATTTTAATTATTCCCACAACGAAGAACTTTTGGACAACTCCAAAACCTTTATCCTTCAAGGTTGTTGGTCTGCAAGAACAGACATTAAACAAAAAAGTGCAGAATGTTCTTATAAACTTGATTTGGCAAATAAATTTCAAATTTTTTCACAAAAAAAATATAAAACAAAAAGTTATGACTCTCAAATAGAATACGCATACAAGCTTTTGCTCCAAAATCTTGCCCACGACGGCATCTGCGGATGTTCAACAGACGAAGTTCATGCAGAAAACATCTTGAGATACAAAAAAATCTTGCAAATAGCGGATTCGATAATAGAAGAAATAAAACTCGACTCAGGCGAATCTTCTTTTATCGTAAATCTTTCAGACCATGATTTTAGCGGAGTGATTGAATTTGAAACAGATGAAATTGTTCCACCTTCAAAAGCTCAGCTTATAAGTA
>JAEWYI010000026.1 GCA_023395735.1 Cyanobacteria bacterium OH_SFB_17 | reverse complement strand
TGGGCCATCCTGGACTCGAACCAGGGACCTCACCCTTATCAGGGGTGCGCTCTAGCCACCTGAGCTAATGGCCCATAAATATTTCGGTCAAGTTCTAGAGTAACATGGACAAATTTAAAAATCAAGCAGAATTTTCCAAAAAATTTCTGATGTTTTAGTCACTTCCAATCACATTAATATAAAATTTAGCCAGTCAATACTTATAATTTTATTATTATGCTATTATTTTATTATTATGCTATAGGGATGAAAAATGAGCTTTTTAAATCTTAACTCAACAATATTCAAAAAAAGTATCGCGTTTACGCTTGCCGAAGTTGTAATTGTAATCGGCATAATTGGAATTATTGCAGAAGTTACGATTCCAATTCTTGTGTCTAATTTTCAAAAACAACAAACTGTCACTGCACTAAAAAAAACATATACTTCGATTGCTCAAGCGGTAAAAACATCCGAAAGTGAAAACGGACCAATTGCAATGTGGGATTGGGGAGTTGCAAACGATACTGTATCAATAAGAAAATCCTTTGATACTTATTGGGCGCCATATTTAAGAATCTCAAAATATTGCACAAGCTATCAAGATTGCGGTTATAACTCACAAAACTTTACCTTTTTGAATGGCTCAACCAATACACTATATATTGTTCTTCCAACTTTAAGAACGACAACAATTCTATCAGACGGAACTTTGTTGATTGTCATAGCGTTCAGTGGCTCAGGTACGGATTATCGAGTAATTTATACAGATATAAATGGGGCCCAAAAACCTAATATCACGGGAAAAGATGTTTTTATTTTTATCTTAGATCCAAATATGGGAATCGTTCCATACGGCTACGAACAGCCTGATGCAACAATAAAAAATAGCTGTTCAAAAGATGGTACCGGAAGTTATTGCGCAGCAAAAATCATTAGAGACGGATGGCAAATCAAAGACGATTATCCTTGGTAGTTAGTAAATAATACATTAATACGATAACAAAAGACTTTTTTCTGGTTATCATATAAAACATGTACGATATAGAAGCTGAAGATAAAAATTTAAAAAAGGTCGGATTGGAGCTAATGTTTTTAACTCCCGAGAAATACTCTTCAACAGAAGGTATTACTGCGGTTGAGCTTGCAAAATTAGTTGAAATTCCAGTTGAGATTGTTAAAAAAAAGCTGGTAATTCTTAAAGAAAAACAAATTGTCAGAGTTCGTGGCATGAACCCGAAATTTTGGCTTTTTGACGAATATAATTTTCACAGAATGGACGAAGATGACGAAGTCTTTCAACTGCTTTGCAGTTTTGATGATGTGGATTTTGACAGATTTTTTCAATATTAATAAATATAAATATCAATTTTAAGATAAATTATAATTATAACAATTCAAGAAGAGCATATACCAAACATTTTGGATATTTTTTTGTGCTAAAATAATCAAGAGGAGTTTTTATGAAAAACAATCTTGATAGCATCAAAACAATCGTTAAGAGTGATTTAGAAGAGCTTGAATCGTCTATAGAAAACTTTTTAAATAGCGATAACCCTCTTAGCGCTGAATTAAAAAAAATTCTCATGGCACCTGCAAAAAGGCTCCGCCCGCTTCTTGGTTTTCTTTTTCTAAGATGCTGTTTTGCAAATCTTAATCAAAAACAAAAAAATATTTTGCTATCTGTGGAGCTTATTCACAACGCAACCCTAATCCACGACGACATAATAGACGAATCCAAAACAAGAAGAAATCAAGAAACTCTAAACGCAAAATTCGACGAGAATCTTGCGGTAATCGCTGGTGATTACCTGCTTTCTGTCGCGATGGAAAAAATACTTTCAACAAATTCTCTAAATATTCTTAAAGAATTTGTAAACGCACTAAAGCAAACCTGCACAGGAGAAATAAACCAATATTTTTCAAAATTTTCAATCCCGACACTCGAGGATTATATTGAAAAATCAAAAGAAAAAACGGCACTATTGTTCAAAGTCGGAATAACCTGCGGAATATTAGCAAAGGAAGAAGCTTTAGACGAAAATTTATTAAAAATTGCAGAAACATTTGGCGAAAATTTTGGCATTGCCTTTCAAATCAGAGATGATTTGCTTAATATTATAAACTCAGGTAACGACAAAGATTCTGGCGTATACACAGCACCAATAATCTTTGCAATCCAAGAAAATCAAAATATTTTAAACGAAGATAATCTATATGAAGCAATAAAAAAAACAAAAAGTCTTGAAAAAACAGTGACTTTGATGGACAATTATTTTACAAGAGCGCTTGATGCAATATCTGAGCTTGAGAATAACAAGTTCAAACAAGGCATAGAAGATTTAATTAAAACACTTAAAGTAGAAATTTGAGGATAATGACAAAAGAAGAATTCAAGCTTAAATTTAAAGCAGGACTGAAAGAAACTGTTGAAACTATCGTTTTTGTAGTTGTGATGGTTATCATAATAAGATTTTTTATAGGAGAAATCCGCTGGATTCCTTCAGGTTCAATGCACCCAACCCTTATGGAAGGCGACAGAGTTTTTGTTGAAAGAGTTTCCAGATTTTATGCAACGCCAAAACGCGGAGACATAATGGTCTTTTACCCACCATCAGTAACTTTAAAATACGACTTTACATCAGTCTTCGAAAGGCTAACAGGATTTTTCTGTAAAGATATTGCTTACATAAAAAGAGTTGTCGGCATGCCTGGCGATAAAATACTTATAAAATCAGATGCTGACGGCAGATACGCAGTTTATGTAAACGGCAAACAACTTGAAGAAGACTACATACTTGACGATTACGATTATATTCCTTGCAATGAAAAAATGTATTGTGGCCCTTTCACAGTGCCAAAAGACAATTATTTTATGCTTGGCGACAACAGAGGAAACTCCCAAGACAGTCGTTTCTGGGGCTTTTTACCAAAAGATAGATTTATAGGACGCGCAGTAGTTTTGTTCTGGCCGCTTAATCGAATCAACAAGTTTTAATCAGATTTCTTTATATATTTTATTGAACTTTTTCATCTTATCTTTAAGACCAAGAACAGATGCCAGAATTTTTTGAGCTTTTTTGTCATTAGGATTTGCATCAAGTGCAAGCCTCATACAATTTGTACAAAGCCCAAACTCCCCTTTATATTTGTATGCCATGCCCATTCCGTAATAAATTTTTGAAGACTTTGAACCTAGAGATTTTGCCTTTTTGTAAGAATCAATTGCCAAGTCAAAGTCACCCGTTTTTAACCTATAATTTCCAAAATAATAATGAATTATTACATAATTTGGGTTGAGCGCCAATGCCTTGTTTAAATGAGTTAAAGCCTCTTTAAATCTTCTTTTTTCTGTATATAAATCACCAATTGCAGCATGAACTTTATAGTTTTCTGGATTTGCAATCACAATTTTTTTGTAAAATTTTATGGCTTTATCTATATCACCTTTCTTTGCATTACAAAGGGCAATATTAAACAAAACTTTTTCACTGTCGGGCTCCAACTTTAAAGCCTCATCCAAATTTGCCAAAGCTGAATCATAATCTGATTTTTTGAAAAATTCAGCTGCTATATTTAATATTTCTTCAACTTCTCTCATTTATCTTCTCTATTAAAATAATAATTATAATTTTAACAAAAAAAATAACAAAATACACCTGTTGGGCAATAAGAAAAGCTTTGCATTAAAATTTTATTAATGCTAAAATATTAGAACGAGGTCGGAAGTTGATGAGTAACGTAACGTTTGAAGATGTTGTATCGCAAATAAAGGATAGACTGGACATTCTGGATGTAGTGTCCAAGGATGTCATATTGAAAAAATCCGGTGGAAATTATTGGGGACTCTGCCCTTTTCACAAAGAAAAAACTCCATCGTTTTCAGTAAATCCCGCAAAAGGAATTTACAAATGCTTTGGCTGCGGAGAAGGCGGCGATGCGCTTAGTTACTTAATGAAAACACGCTCAATTGATTTTAAAGACCTTGTCAAAGAACTTGCTTTGGAATACGGACTTGATTTGCCAAACACTTTTTCTGATGTGAAAAACAAAGACGTCAGAGAACAAATGATAAAAGCTTGCTCCAAAGCGGCCGAATACTTTCAACAACTTCTTTTTGCAAGTTCAGACGGTGAAAAAGCATTATCTTATCTATCAAAAAGAGGGATTGATGAAAAAATTATCAAGCGCTATATGCTCGGCTATGCAAACAAAGAACCAAATCACCTTTATATAGCGTTAAAAGACAAATTTACAAATGAAATTCTTGAAAAAGCAGGTTTGATTTTAAAAACTCAAAAAGGAGATTTCATTGATAGATTCAGAAACCGAATTATAATACCAATTCACAATGAAAACGGAGATATTGTAGCATTCGGAGCAAGGGCACTGGAAGAAGGTCAAAATCCAAAATATCTTAACTCTTCAGATTCTTTGATCTACAACAAGAGCAAATTGCTATACGGGCTTTATTTCGCAAAAGAAGCAATAAAACAAACAGACAGCGTAATTATAATGGAAGGTTATTTTGATGTAATTTCTTCTCAAGCGCATGGTGTTGAAAACTGCGTTGCATCTTGCGGAACTTCTTTGACTCAAGATCATATCAAGCTTATTTCAAGATATTCAAGATCTCGCAAAATATTTTTAAACTTTGACACAGATTCAGCAGGGATAAAAGCAACATCAAGAGGTGCTGAAATAATCAAAGAAGCTTTTACAGGACTTGGAAACATAAAACAATTTGACGAAAGTTACACGCAAGCCTCTGATGATAAATATGCATGCGAAATAAGAGTTATAACACCACCTGAAGGCAAAGACCCTGATGAGTTCATAAGAAACTCAGGCGCAGAAGCTTATTTCAAATATTTAGAACATGCTCCTTTGTTGATAGATTTTCAGATTAACCAAGCACTTAAAAATAAAAATGAGGCTAAAACTCCTAATGAAAAGATGAAACTTGTTAAAGAAATCATACCTATTCTTGGAGAAATTAAAAATAAAATTATTCGCTCAGAATATGTCAAGATGGTAGCATCAACACTTAATATAGAAGAATCGGCGCTTCAATCAGAAACCAATAAATTCGGCTCCTCTTATGAACACGCGGTTATAAACGTAAATCCTATTGTAACAAAAACTTCAAATATAGAAGAAAAAACGCAAAAAAATTTATTGAGCCTTTATTTAGTAGATAGAAACCCTTTTAATCTTCAAGAATTGAAGGAATTAATTGATACAGCTGAATTTAACAACGAAAGATTAATAATTGTTAAAGATACAATTGACAAATTAACATGTACCGTAAATAATGTAAAAGCGTTAATTGAACAACTGTATACCACATTTGCTCAAGATGAAGAATCCAAAGCACTTATAACGGATTTAATTTGCATAGCAGAAACATTTAATAACTTATCAAGGAAAGACTTTAAATCTGTAATTGATGAAAGCATCAACAAGATCAAGGAGGTTCGACTTGAAGTTGAAAGAAAAGAAATCAGAAGTCTATACAAAAACGTAAATGACAACGACAACGAAGCACTAAAAGTACAAATGAAACTCAGAGATAAAATAAATAGTTTGACTGGAGATTATTAATGAAAAAAAGACAACCTGAATCTTCGATTGTGAGTATAATTGAAGAAAATGATACATTGGATATTTTAAGCCCTGAAGCAAAAGATGAAGATTTAGACGAAAACATTAACACCCCTTACATGCACATGGAAATAGGAACCGACAATATTGAAGATATAGTATCTTCTGCAAAACTCGGTACAAAAATGAATTTTGACGAAGTATATATAATGGACCAAAATGAATCAGCAGTCAGTGGATCTGATTTTGAACTACCTAAAGGGATTGCGATTGATGATCCTGTTAGATTATATCTTCGTGAAATCGGAAGAATAAAACTTCTATCTGCAAATGAAGAAATTGAACTTGCAAGAAAAATTATCCAAGGTGGAACCCCTGGGGCAATAGCAAAAAGAAAACTTGTTCAAGCTAACCTTAGATTGGTTGTAAGTATTGCAAAAAAATACGTTGGTCGCGGAATGTTATTCTTAGACTTGATTCAAGAAGGAAACTTGGGCTTGATTAGAGCCGCTGAAAAATTTGACCACGAAAGAGGGTTCAAATTCTCAACTTATGCTACTTGGTGGATTAGACAAGCGATTACAAGAGCAATCGCAGACCAAGCTCGTACAATCAGAATTCCTGTTCACATGGTTGAAACAATCAACAAACTTAAAAAAGTAACAAGAAAACTTGCTCAAGAACTTTCAAGAAAACCGACCGAAGACGAATTGGCTGTTGAGATGAACGTCAGCATCCCTAAGCTAAGAGAAATTATTAAAATTGCTCAAGAACCTCTTTCTTTGGAAACTCCAATCGGTAAAGAAGAAGATTCAAGATTAGGTGATTTCATTGAAGACAAAGAAGCTGATGCTCCTGTAAAAACAGTTGCTTCAGAACTTTTAAGAGAAGACTTGGCTGATGTTTTATGTACTCTATCTCCTAGAGAACGTGATGTTTTAAGATTGCGTTTCGGTATGGATGACGGTCGCCAAAGAACACTCGAAGAAGTTGGACAACTTTTTGGTGTAACTCGTGAACGTATAAGACAAATTGAAGCTAAAGCGCTTAGAAAACTAAGACATCCAAACAGAAGCAAACGTCTTAGAGAATACGTTGAAGGTTAATAATTAAAAAACAATATAACAAAGAGCGGATTTTTCTTCGAAAAATCCGCTCTTTGTATAAACCTGATAATTTTACTTTTACTTAAAGTTGTTTAAACGAAAACTGAGGATTTTCGCTCAATTTAGCTTCGATTTCATCAAAAGTTAAAAAACCTTCGCTTGCTCCAAAATTGGAAACAACTGAAGCAGAATTAACGGCTCCATACATCAAAGACTTTCCAATATCAAAATTAGTTCTGGTAAGAGCGGCGCAGAAGGTTGAAGCAAAAGCATCCCCTGCTCCCAAAGTCGAAACAACTTTAGCAGGAAAATTATCGCACTGATAAAACATTTTGCCATCAAAAGCATAAGCACCTTCTTTTCCGTCGGTTATGACTATAACCTGCTTTTCACCTACTTTCAATTTTTCAAGCATTGAAACGATATCCGGATGAATGAGTTTATCTGAAAATTTTTCTTCTCTTGTATCAGGTCTAACCTCAATTTTTGTACACATTGAAGCTTCTTCTTTGTTCATAACGACTACTTCTGCAGTATCAATTATTTTTTTAATATATTCAAAACCTTTTTTTATACTTGTTGTACCTGCGTTAAAACATACGTGTGTACCGTTGGCTTCTGCATATTCAACAATTGAGGCTAAAACCTTATTTGATTCCCCGCTCAATGGGGCAATATACAAAAGATTTGCGTTTTTTATCGCCTCAAAATTTATCTCGGATTTTTTCAAAGTAGCATTAGCACCTCTTTGGGCAAGAACTGTTCTATCACCTTGAAAACTTAACAAAATTATTGAAAAACCTGTTGATACAGAAGAATCTTGGATAACATTTGACAAATCAAGATTACTTTTGGAAAGCGATTCCATAACACCTTTTGAATAAATGTCATCTCCAATTTTACAAATAGCACTTGTATTCATGCCTAAATTTGCAAAATTGAGAGCCGTATTTACACCGCCACCACCGACATTTGAGGCAAAAGCAGATATTTCCATCTTTGATCCGTAAGGATAGCTCATATAATCTGATTTCCTGTCCTTTGAATACACCGAAACAATATTTGCCTCGTCACATTCAACAAAAACATCCATTGTAGCGCTTCCTATAGTAATAACATCAAACATGAAAACCTCCTTAATTATTTAATAATTATAACACGAGGTCGATTCATAAGTCTAACTGAAAATTTTCTAAAAAGTTATGATTAAGCTCTAGGATGGGTTTCGTTATAAACATCTTTTAAATGTTGGGTAGAAACATGGGTGTAAATTTGAGTGTTGGAAATACTTGCATGGCCTAAAAGTTCTTGAACAACTCTTAAATCTGCACCGTTTTCTATCAATTTTGTAGCAAAGGAATGTCTAAACATGTGCGGAGTAACTTTTTTAGGAAGTTCAATCGAATTAACAACATCGTTTATAACGTTTCTGATGGTTTTATTTTGAAGTCTGTAGCCTGTATTGTTGATAAAAACCGGCGTAGATTCAGTTATTGACTCCAGCGGAAATCCTTTTGCAACGAGTGTACGTGCGGTATCCAAATATCTTTGCAAATAAGTTTTGGCTCTATCTGTAACAAGCACAATTCTTTCTTTTGCACCTTTTCCAAAAACTGTTATTTCATTGTTGTCTAAGTTTAAATTACCAAAATTCAAACCGCTCAACTCTGAAACACGCATGCCTGTTGCCCATAATAATTCAAGAATTGCTCTATTTCTAAAACCGGCAGGAGAATCAATTTTTATTCCGTTTAATATTTTTTCGACTTCATCAGGAGTCAAAAACTTTGGCAAAGATTTTGGGCGCTTTGGCGTTGTTAAATTAGCTGCAGGATTTGATTCAACAACTCTTTCTCTGTTTAAATATTTATAAAAAGTTCGAAGCGAGGCTATTTTTCTGGCAATTGTCGTTTTTTTATAATCAAATCTTTGAATAAAGTGTAAATATTCTCTAATTTTAGCAAAGTTTACCTCAACGCAACTGTCATCTTTTAGCCATAATAGAAAACTTAAAATATCAGAATAATAAGCTTTCGCTGTATGTTTTGAAAAGTTTTTCTCAACCAGCAAATAAACCTTAAAATTATCTAATAATTTTTTTGACTCTTTTTCCAACAAACTTCCTAACTTAGCTTAACAAATTTACTTTTATCTAGAAATAGTATACAATAATTTATGTATTTGATAAAGAGGTTTACATGAAAAAGTTTTTTTTACTATTGGCATTTCTTTTAATAACCGTTGAAACAAGTTTGGCAGTCGAGCCTGTGCAAATGGCAGCGCCAAGAACAGCTCCTTCGGCAACACCGAGTGTAAAGCAGCCTTCGGCTGCGACAAAAGTGAAAAAATCCGTAAATCACAAAAAAGCGACAAAAAAAAGTTTTTCAAAAAAAACAACACGAAAACACTCATTTAAAAAAAGCGTTGCAAAAATAGACTACAATACAATTTCTAAAATGCTTGAATACGGCAACTTCACAGATGCCGACAAAATAATAAACTCTGCTATTGCATCTAACCCAAAAGACTTAAAAGCAAAAACATACAAAATCATCTCAAACGCAAGACAATTCAAACTTGATTCAGCACAAAAAGATGTAGAAACCTTATTGAAACAAAACCCTAAAAATTCAGACCTTCACTACGCTCAAGGTATAATTTATTATCAAAGAACAGCCTCTTCAAATATGGCATACAGAGGAATTTCTGATAAATTATTTGCTGATTCGCTTTTAGAATTTGAAAAAGCAATAAGTCTTGATAAAAAAAATGCAAAAGCCTACAACGCAGCAGGAGTAGTTTCTATTCAACTTGGAAAGATTAATGAAGCGAAAAATTATTTTCAAAATGCAATATTACAAGATACAAAATACTCAAGTGCTGTCGATAATCTGGGCACAATATATTTGAGAGAAAAAAAATATTCAGAAGCCGAAAGCAAGTTTAAGCAAGCATTAACTTTGAACACTCAAAACACGACTGCAATGTATCACCTTGCACAAATTGAAATCTACAAAAAAAATTACGCGCAAGCTCTTTTTTACCTTAACAATGCGCTTTCAATAACCCCAAATTCACCTGCAATATACAATCTTATGGGAAAAGCCTATGCCGCACAAGGAAATACCGCAGCTTCTATTGTCGCATTTAAAAAATCAATTTCAACAAAACCAGAATTTATTCTTTCATATATGGATTTAGCAGATTTGTACAACAAAAGAGGCGATGGTGAGCTTGCAATCGATAGCTTAAATACAGCAATTGCCATCGCACCTGATTCTGCCGAAGCAAAAATGAAACTTGCAGACGCTCAGCTTTCTTATGGAAAATACAAACAAGCTACAGTTTCATACGAAGATTTAGTGAACATCCCACGATATAAAAACAGGGCACTTAAAGGTCTTGCTGGCTCCTACTACGGGCTTGCGCAAATAGATGCAGGGAAAGCTGTTCTGGGATATAACCAAAATCTCTTTACAGCGCTTGAAAACATAAACAAAGCAATCGATGCCAACCCTGAAGATTTAGAACTTCACCTTGCAAAACTCAGACTTGAAAAATTGACAAACCAACCTGACAAATCAAAAGTTACTCTTAACAAAATTCTAAACTCTAAAGATACTTCACTTATAACTACAATTTTAAAAGGCGAAGCATACTTGAGCGAGGATGATTACAAAAACGCAAATGTTGAATTTAATAAAGCTATAGAATTAGCAAAAACCAAAGCTGAAAATTTAAATTTGGCAGAAATATTTATCTATCACCGTCAGTTTGATAACGCAAAGATTGCGCTTTCTAAAGTTTTGCAAAACGAACCGTCTAACGTACAAGCCTTGAACGCAATGGATTATATTAACAAATCAATGGAAATCGCACAAAATTACTATGATTCTGGAGAAAAATTCCTAAAATCTGGTAAAAAATCAGCTGCAATCGAATATTTTTCGCTTTCTTTGTCCATCAACCTCAATAACGCCAAGGCTCATCTTAAATTAGCACAGCTTTATGAATCAAACAAAAACACTGAAAAAGCACTAAAACAATATAAAGCCTACGTAAGTCTTGAACCAAATGCAAAAGAATCGGCTAGAATTAAATTCAAAATACGAAGAATGGAAAACAAATTATAAATTAGCCTAATACTACTTTTGGTGGACTTGAATTTGCCTTTTGTTTTGTTTATAATACTGGCAAGTTGACACAGCAACAAGGTTACACTTACAAAGGAGATGATAAATATGCAATCTATGGAACAAGAAATTGGACTTTCAGCAGGACAAATTTACGATTATTTAGCAGAAAATGAAGGTCAGGCTACTTTTTCAAAAATGAAAAAAGATTTAGACTTGAAAAGCAACTTTGCTGAATTAGGCCTTGGATGGCTTGCAAGAGAAGACAAAGTTGAACTTGCAAAAAGCGGAAACTCTTTAAAAATCAAATTAAGATAATAAAGATTAAGAATGTTTTAAAAGAGCGAATTTACGATTGTAAATTCGCTCTTTTAATGTTTATATAATGATACGCGTCAGCTCTGGTTTATAAAATAAAGGATAAATATGAAAAAAAATGGATTTAACTTGTATGATATTTTGATAACGATGTTAATAATCGGCACTCTTTTTATTCTTACAATCCCGGCACTAAAAAAAGATACTTATCAGGCTCATATTTATGACAAGCTAAGCAAATTTAATTCAACAATGCAAGACGCAATTGATAAATGGAAAGGCGAAAATTTTTGTCCGTACAAATTAGGAGTTTGCTTTGAGTATCAAAAAAAATTAACTGGGAAAAACCCTGATTTTGAAGATTTAAAAAAATATTTAAATATTGCTCAGCAGATAAATAAAAACAATCCAAATGATATCAATCTGCTTCCTGAAAAAACGCTTGAATATTGGGGAAACGAAAAAAGTGAATTTGATTTTAGAACAAACAATAATCGCGATATTTACATATTTCTTGACGGCACAATTTTTTCCATTGAAAGCGATGAAGAAGGGTTCTGGCTGCTCGTCGATTTAAACGGGAAAAAACCGCCAAACAGAATAGGAAAAGATACATTTCACCTAACCATTGGCTACAAAACCGGTAATGACATAAATTTTTATGCAAAAGAAAAAACAAAAGACGGAATTTGCGGACATGGAACAAAAGAAAAAATAACCGCTTGCGACCCAGCAAACATAAACCCACAAAAAGAAAATGGAGCAAGCCCGGCTGCTTTTGTAATAATAAACAAAAAATTACCTAATTATGAAGAACTCTCAAAAACAATACCTAACTTTAAACCTTAGCAATCTACAAAACACATCCAAATAGCTTATTTACAAAGGTTTCAAACTTAATTTTTTGAAATTAAAATTATGTAAAGGCATGTAAATACTGTGCTAAACTAGAGTAAGGTAGAAGATGAGAAGGAGATTTATATGATACCTATTCTAGATTTAAAACGTCAATATAAAGAAATCGGCGCAGAAATTGAAAAAGAAGTTGTCGAAGTTTTACGCTCAGGAGCGTACATTCTTGGACCACACAACAAAGCTTTATCTGAAGATTTAGCGAAATATGTTGGTGTAAACCACGCAATAACCCTAAACTCAGGAACTGATGCTCTTCACTTAGCTTTAAGAGCTTTGGATATTGGACCTGGAGATGAAGTTATTTCAACAGCTTTCACTTTTATTGCAACAACAGAAGCAATTAGCATAGTTGGTGCAACTCCTGTATTTGTTGACATAGACAAAGATACATTCAACCTTGATGCTGAAAAAATCGAAAACGCAATAACACCAAAAACAAAAGCAATTATACCTGTACACCTTTACGGACAACCTGCAAACATGGAAGTAATTATGGATATTGCTAAACGCCACAATTTATACGTAATCGAAGACTGCTGCCAAGCAATAGGAGCAAAAATCGGAGATAAAATGGTTGGTTCTTTCGGTGACATCGGCTGTTTCAGCTTTTTCCCTACTAAAAACCTTGGTGCGATGGGCGATGGCGGTCTTTTAACAACAAATTCACAAGTGATTAACGACAGAGTAAACTCGCTTAGAAATCACGGGATGACTGTTAGATACTACCACGATGAAATCGGTGTAAACAGTAGACTGGATGAAGTTCAAGCAGCTGTTTTAAGAGTAAAATTCAAACACATCGACTCTTGGAACAAAAAAAGAAGAGAAAACGCATACAGATACAATGAATTGTTTAAAAACTGTGCAGATATTACAACTCCGGTTGAAATGGATAACACATACTGCGTTTATCACCAATATACAATAAAAATTCCTAACAGAGATGAAGTTCATAAAATTCTTCAAGAATCAGGAATTGGAGCTATGCTTTATTATCCGGTACCTCTTCACATGCAAAAAGTTCATGCTGATTTGGGAATGGATGAGGGCTCACTTCCTTACACAGAAGAAAATACAAAACTTGTAATTTCTCTTCCTATGTTCCCTGAGCTTACTGCTGAAGAACAAAAACAAGTGGCTGACACTTTAATTGGGGCAATTGAAAAAACTAAAGCAACAACTAGTGTGTAGATGACTTGCAAAAGAATAAAACAAAAAGGCGCCAGCGATGCTGGCGCCTTTTTTGTTTATCCTTATTAAACCTTATTTTTTAATAGAATCAGGCACCTGATTTTTTGCTGCGCGCAATTTAAGATACTGTTGATTTAATTTCTCTTTTTCCTCTTTAGTTGTTGCTGCTTTTGCTTTCTCGTTCATTTCGTCATACAAACTTTTTTCAATACTGTTTGATCTTGTATAGATATCCATATCTTTACCTTTTACAAATGCATTAACTTTTCCATTATACATAACATCTGGCGTTTTATAAGCTGTATAAACAGCCGCAATCAGCGCGACAAACCCAGCGGTCAAAGCCCCGAAAGCGCCCAATTTGGCCAATTCTTTTTTGGATCCTGTAAGATTTTTTTTATTTTTGTCAACAATTTTTGACCCTGTTTTGTATACATCTTCGACTAAAAAACCATCGTCATATAAATACCAAAGCGAACGAAGCCCGACCCCAAGACCGGCAATGGCAGTGGTAGCAAAAAGTTTAGCCCTTTCCCCTTTTGTAGAGACAGGGTTCTTGTCGTACTGATTTTCAGCATTTTGATTTGAAGAATTTTCAGCACGAAAACAGATTGGATTATATAATACAGGATTAATTGCCATTAAATCGAACCTTTACGCATTAGGTGTTACATTTGCTATTCCGATAGCAGCACCTTTATTAGCCATTTGAAGTTTTAAGTTATCATCTAGTTTTTTATCTAGAGAAATTTCAGAATTTTTAACTTCTTTATCTACTTCTTCGGTAAGATTTGTTTTTAAGGACCTATCACGGCTGAAAACATCCATTTCTTTTTCTTTTACATATACATTAACCTTTGTGTTATACAATTTTGCAGGAAGAGTAAATGCAAGAGAAACTAATGCAGCTGCGGCACCTATACCTACAGCGATTTTATTTTTCGCAAAAAATCCGCCTTTTGCAACGTCCTTTGCCGGGACAACAAATGTTGAAAGCCCTGTAGCAATAGCACCAACTACAACTGAGCCGCCTACGCCAGTTAAAATGGCAAGATTTTTTTCTGTACTTCTTGATACTGGATTTTCGTATTGTGATTTTTTATCTGCTGTTGATTTAAAAGCAATATTTCTATTTGCTTGAGAAATTGCGTTTATAGACATTGTGAAACCTCCTTTATAACTTAATTATATAAACCCCCTGAAAATATTTTTTGCTATACTAACTATAAAAAATTGTAACAAATAATTACCGCATGCACAAGGTTTATCTTACTGTTATTTTTTCTTTTACTATGTTTATCATATAATTGAATCAAGAGGATATTTTAAGGAGAAATTAATGAAAGAGATATTAAAAAAATCAGCAGCTGAACAACAAAAAGCGCTGAAAAATAAAGAAATTTCTGCAGTTGAATTAGCAGAAGCAACTTTTGAAAGAATTAATGAAGTAGAAGACAAAGTTCAAGCTTTTATGTCTCTTACAAAAGATACAGCGATTGAAACAGCAAAAAAAGTTGATGAAAAGATTGCAAAAGGCGAAGATCTCCCTCTTTTGGCTGGTGTTCCGCTTGCGTTAAAAGACAATATGAATTTAATAGACTCTAAAACCACAGCATCAAGCAAAATTTTAGAAAATTTCGTTTCTCCTTACAATGCAACAATCACAGACAAACTATTGAACAACTTGGTTCCGATTGTCGGAAAAGCAAACTTAGATGAATTTGCAATGGGCAGCTCTACTGAAAACTCTGCGTTTCAAAAAACAAGAAACCCTTGGGATTTAAACAAAGTTCCTGGAGGTTCATCAGGCGGCTCAGCAGCAAGCGTTGCCGCTTGTGAAGCAACATTGTCACTTGGCTCAGATACAGGCGGAAGTATTCGTTTGCCAGGAAGCTTTTGCGGTATCGTAGGAATGAAACCAACTTATGGAAGAGTTTCAAGATATGGACTAATTGCATTTGCATCATCACTTGATCAAATCGGACCTTTCGCAAGAACAGTTGAAGATGCTGCAATGTTATTGGAAGTTATTTCAGGGGTTGATGCTAAAGATTCAACTTCATTAAACATTCCTGTTGAACAATATTCAAAAAATCTAAACAACGATATTAAAGGAATGAAAATCGGCGTAATAAAAGAACTTATGGGCGAAGGTGTATCCGAAGACGTTCAAAAAGCAGTTCAAAATGCTATCGACACATACAAAGCTCTTGGAGCTGAAATTCAAGAAGTTTCGCTTCCATATCTTAAGCACTCAATCGGAGTATACTACATTGTAGCGACAGCTGAAGCAAGTTCAAATTTAGCAAGATTTGACGGTGTAAAATACGGCTACAGAACACCTGATGCAAAAACACTTATGGAAATGTATACAAAAACGCGCGCAGAAGGATTTGGACCTGAAGTTAAACGTCGTATAATGCTTGGAACATACGCTTTAAGCTCTGGCTATTACGATGCATATTATAAAAAGGCTCAACAGCTAAGAGCATTGATAAAACAAGATTTTGACAGAGTATTCAGCCAAGTTGACTTGCTAATCTCTCCAACATGCCCAAATACAGCGTTTGAATTTGGTTCAAAAACAGAAGATCCGCTTGCGATGTACTTGACAGATATTGCAACAATCAGTGCAAACCTTGCAGGTATCCCTGGAATAAGCGTTCCTGCTGGATTTGATTCAACTGGTATGCCTATCGGATTACAGATTCTGGCACCTGCACTTGAAGAATCAAAACTATTTAATGCTTCTTATAAATTTGAACAAGCTAACGATTTCTACACAAAAATTGCGAATTTGTAATATTTCAAAGTTAAAATAGCAAAAAATTTTATTTTCAAATGTTACTCCACTATAAAGGAGTAACATTTTGGCAATTAATAATATCAAAAATATTGGAGCAATAAAATATAGGTATAATGTAAGACCGACAATGCAAGATTTTGTTTGGCATAGATTAATAACACAGGTAAATAATAAAAATATTAAACGAGACTTTCAAAGTGTTTTTGAAAACTTTCCTGATTCTTTTGACAATAATTTTTTAGTTGTTGATGTAACCGAATTCACAGAGAGTAAAGGTGCTTCATTTGTTTTAAACGGTAGACCTTTGAATCTCAACAATCAATTTGGTAATTGTGACTATAATCTCCCTATATATTCAAAATTAGCTAAATTGACAAAAGAAATTTTTCAATCTGACAGACAATTTAATTGCGAATCGTTCTATCTTGGAAGCAAATCCTGTGAGAAGAATCTAGAACCTTATTCTATATTTGAACTTGCTGAAATTTATAATCCGGGAACCACTGATAATTATAAAAATAGTTTATCTGTTGAAAAAATACATGATTTCGCTAATGTTAAAAAATCGGCAGCAACTATTAATCAATTAATACAAAACCATGTTATGCAATACTTCAATTTATAACAAAATGTTAAAGTCTAAATATTAAGCCATAGTAAGGGTTTTATACCTTCTGCTACATTCTTAATAAAAAATTTACTCGACATTTATTCTTAGGCAAGTACAATAAAATAAGACACAGAGGAGAAAAATAATGCAAATACCCCAATTAACACAACAAAACGCTACAAATTTTAAAGCTAGCCTTTCAATTAAAACTCACGGAAAAAGTTTACCAAAAACATTGCTTGAAAAAGCTGAGCTTGAAGCAAAAAAAATTGGAACAAATGATGATTCATTCACCTTTACAATAGGCTCTACAACCTTTTGGAAGAAAAAAGAAGGAGTTAAGCAGGGATATAAGCTCTTTTCTCAAATCAATCTAAAAAATATAAAAGAAAGTTTTTCTCAAATTATCTTTCAAAAAACTGAAAATAATAAAATTTCACAAGAGACACAAATTGAAGATATTATTTCAATTATAAAAAAATACAAAAAATAATGAACAAAAAGAAGCCCGATTTAATAATAAATCGGGCTTCTTTTTGTATAAGTTTTTATTAATATTCTAACATGGAAACAATTCTGCAATCCTTAGGAAGCTTGTTTTTGCCTTGTAAATCAACAAGTTCAATCACAAAAGCGCAACCTACAATTTCTGCACCTGCCTTTGTCACAAGATTACAAGCAGCAGCAGCTGTTCCGCCTGTAGCAAGCAAATCATCAACTATCAAAACTCTATCGCCTTTTTTCAATGCATCTTCGTGCATTTCGATTGTATCTGAACCATATTCAAGTTGATAAGATTCTTTAATCGTTTTTGCAGGCAATTTGTTTGGCTTTCGGATTGGAATAAAACCCGCGTTAAGCTGATACGCAACAGGAACTCCAAAAATAAACCCTCTTGATTCCAATCCAACGATATAATCAATTTTTTCTCCGCTAAAATTTTCTGCAAGAAAATCAACCATCTTTTTCAATGTTTCAGCATCTTTTAGAGCTGTTGTGATATCCTTAAAGACAATCCCCGGTTTTGGGAAATCATTTATACTTCTAATTTTTTGCTTAACTTCTTCTACTATCGGCATTAATTTCTCCTGACTATTTATATTTTATACATTTTGTAATTCTGCTTGCTGTTCTTGCAAGTGCTGTTCTTCTTCTTTAATCAATCCATGAGTTGTTTTCCCCCAAGTCATGTCTTTTTTAAGAAATAAAATTTTAAAACAAATAAACATAACAACAGGGAACCAAATTACTACTAAATAGATTGAAGTTTCAATTGCCTGCTTCAAAGCCTGAAAACGACTCAAATTATCGTAACGTCTTAAGCTGTATCTTGCAGCAAGAGTAAAACAAATAGCGATTGCAGCACCGGCAATAATTGAAGAAAAAATACAATTTTTAGGCGCAAATCCAGCCGCAATTCTTATTCCTTGGGATAAAGCTTCCATAATAAACCATATCGGCATTATAAATTCCGAAATATACGCTGTCATATCCAAACTTGCTCTCAAAGACATATCTTTGGATGTTAAAACCTCGCCAAAGCGTTCTAAATAACGTCTTATGCTACCTTCTAACCATCTTCTTCTTTGTCTAAACAATGGAACAAGGTAAATAATCGCTTCTTCATAGACAATAGCTTCAGGACAAAATCTAACGTCCCATCCGTTGATGTGAAGTTGAGTTGACATGTCTAAATCATCTGTTATTGTCTCATTATTCCATCCGCCAATATCTTCCAGTGCAACCCTTTTTATCAACTCACCGTTTCCTCGAAGCTCAACCGCCCCTTTAACCGCATCACGACCTACTTGAAAGTTTGTATCCAAAGTCATCTCGTTATTTTGACATCTTGTTAAGAAATTAAAATCCTTATTGCTAACAACTTTTCTTGCTTGAACAGCACCAACATCTTCGGGCTCAAGGTTTGGAATCAATTTAGATAAAAAATCTTTCTCAATTCTTGCATCTGCATCAAAAACCAAAATGGCTTCACCTTGCGCTATCGGAAGCGCATCGTTTAATACTGCTGATTTTCCTGGATAGGCTTCTTTATCTCTTACAAGAGCCTTTACGTTTTCATATTTTTGCTCAAGAGCTCTGACTACTGAGGCTGTATTATCTTCGCTTCTGTCATCAATTACGATAACTTCAAATTTTTCGTAATCCATCTGCAAAATATTTTCAATAGTGCTTGCGATAACACTTTCTTCATTGTGTGCAGGAACCATAACTGACACAAAGGGTCTATAGTTAGGGTTAATAACTTTAGGATTTTTCTTCAACTGACGCTTTTTGTGCAAAGTTGCAAGGTTCATATAAAAAGCATAAACAATCATTGCTGAAACTAAAAAGATAAACGCCCATAACGAATTAAAATAATTTTGGAAGATATATAAAAATATCGCCAAACCAAAAATTATTGAAAATAAAACAATTCTCTCTTTCATTAATACTTATGTAACCTCATTGCATACTCACTTAAAATATCTGCAACTCTCTGTTTTGCATTCATCTCTTTTGACATTGTAGCAAAAAATTGAGCTTTTTTCTTATATTTATCATCTTTCATTACTTTTTGTATACATTCAACCATATTATCGGCAGACAATTCATCTTGCACAATAACCTCAGAAACCTCTAATTTAGCCATTCTTGAGGCATTATTTTCTTGTTCAATTTGATTTAAATCAGGAACAATAATTGAAGGCTTACCTAATGAAAGAATTTCCATAGCCGTTGAATGACCGGCCTGCGCGATTATGATATCAGCAGCCTTTAAGTACGGAGAAATATCAGGAATCATGCCTTGCAAATGAACGTTTGAAGGCGGATTTTCAGTCTCAAAAAATGTAAACAACTCAAATTCCACATCAGGTAAAAGTCTTGCCGCCTCAATTATACAATCAAATAAAGGCTTTCTGTAAGCATGCCCGCCCAAAGAAACAACGATATAAGTTTTGTCATTATTTCTTTCTATCGCCTCAACTTCATCAGCATCAAACTTAACCAAAGGACCGACAAATCTAGTGCGCTTCATTATTTTTCTATTATGACTCAAGTTAGGCAAACAAATAGTGTAAGGCGGCTCAAAATCAGGAATTAAAATCTCTTCAGTCGAGCTAAAATACATTCTCATCCAAGAATCAAAAGAAACGCCCAACAGTTTTATCAACCAATTGTCTTGCTGAAAAAACGGATAAAAAGCACTTTGATTTGTTATTGTAATACATGGTAATTTTAATTTTTCTGCGGCCATGACAGGAATCATTCTTCCGTCAGCCACAACGCAAGAAGCGCCTGATTTTTTAAGAATTTCAACTTCTTCATCTATCATTTTGTTGAATTTAACAACCCAACCCTGATTTTTTACAATTGTTTTTGCAACATCAAAAGCACCGTCATGCCCGACAAACTTAAGTTCCTGAGAGACTTTGCAACACGGAAGTCCTTGTGCTTTAAGTCTTTCGTAAGCATAATCATAAGTGCCTACCAAATAATTTCTTTTATCTAGCTTGCTTACAATGGCCATAACTCTCGACGAATGGCCGAAACCTTCTGAACTTATTGAAAAATATATTTTATTAGATAATTTTTCCCGTTTTTGAAAAAACTTCTTCAACTGTAAAATATTTTTTTTAAAAAACATGCGAATCCCCTATCTATTAACATTATAGCTTAAACACAGAACTTTTCACAATAATGTTAAGCATGATTGACCACATGCCTTGAATAAGAGCTGATAAAGGCAAAAAACAGCTCAATTGTCAACGAAAAGTCTGATTTATCATACGATTACAGCATCTAATAGCCCGAAAATAGTGAATTTATATTAATTTTCGTAAAAAGACTTGCGTTTTTGTTTAGTTTCAATATAATATTCTATGTACACATTAAGAAAGGGGTTTATTATTATGAACAAAGAAGAATTAGTACAAGAGATTGCAAAAAAAGCTAAAGTTACTCAAAAAGACGCAAGCGAAGTTCTTGGCGCTTTGGTAGATACAATCCAAAAAACAGTTGCTAAAGGCAAAAAAGTAACTTTGGTTGGTTTTGGTACATTCGAACCACGTAAGAGAGCTGCTAGAAATGGTAGAAACCCTCAAACTGGTAAAGAAATCAAAATCGCTGCTAAAACAGTTCCTGCTTTCTCAGCTGGTAAAAAATTCAAAACTATCGTTAACGGAAAATAGTTTTTGAGTACAGTTCATAAAAATGGGGCCGCAAACATTGTTTGCGGCCTTTATTTTGCATTAATAAAATTTAAATTATTTCAAAACAAACATATCTTCTACCAGCTTGATTTCTAAATCACTGCCGTTGCGCAAATATATACTGTTTCCTTTGTAAAATAAAGCAATCGCTGGAGAAATCATTACATTACCGGCAGCACCCAAAGCCCCTATTGCGAGCGAAAATGGAGAAACTAAAATGCTTGAGCCATCTCTTGCCAAATCGAAACTTATCGCTGACATTTTTCTAAAAAACCTGAATCCTGGCTTCATTGAGTTGAACATACTCGCTACATAACGTCTTTTCCCTTTAATATTGTTGAAAAATATAAATTTGTAATTGGCTTTTGTAACCTTTGCGTTTATCGGATGAAGCTTATCATCTATAATAACTCCATTAACTCTAATCACAATCAAACCGCCATTTCCGGTCAACTGAGGTCTGTGAGAAGCTACCACCTCTCCTGTAAATGTTGTTCCTGAAGGAATTGTATAATAAGTTGTTGTCACCGGATACCTTGAGACAAAAGATAGTTTAGAGCCCCTTCTTGTCCTGTCAGAAACGTCATTCATCAACTTTACCCTTATGACTGTACCTTTTTGCATAACTGCTGTTCCAGCTAAACCTGAAGGCTTTTGTGCAGGTTTTGTATAAGAAGTCTTTACTGTGGCCTTTTTAGGCTGTTGGGCCTTTTCTGAATACTTCACAGGAGTTGCTGGTCTAGTTGGGACCGTCGGGTTTTTATTCACTGCGGGGGCTACATACTCCTTTTCATTCAAAACTTTAGGCAAAGAAGGCAAGCCAATATCTTCCTCAAGCTTATTCGGGTTATAATTCCTTCTTATCTCGTCATCAACTGACAAATCCAGCAAAGAATCCATAGCAAAAACCGGCATGGATAAAAAAGTCAATACAAGATAAAAAACGCAAAGAAAACGAAAAGAAGCGAAACTACGTAGATACGCAGCATTATATTTTGCTTGCATCACCGCTTTTTCGCTTCCTCGCATTTTCACTACCTTTCAATATTATTTATTTTTAAGCATATCATTAATAGCCTTGGCAGCTCTCTTACCTGCTCCCATTGCATTAATCGCATTAGATTCACCGGTTGGAGCCACGTCTCCACCTGCAAACACCATTGGTATTGAGGTTTGATTGCTATCAGCATCGACAACAATATATCCTCTTCTGTCTGTATCCAATGTCAAACCATCTGCTTCGGCAGATTTTTGAATAATTGGATTTGGCCCTGTTCCCAATGCAACAATTACGGTATCGACAGGCATTTCAACAATTTCACCTGTTGAAACAGGACGTCTTCTTCCGCTTTCATCAGGTTCTCCAAGTTCCATCACCTCTAAATTCATTGATTGAACATAACCGCCTTCACCAAGTATTTCAACAGGAGAGTGAAGAAGCTTAAATACAATTCCTTCTTCTTTGGCATGTCTTATTTCTTCTAAACGAGCAGGAAGCTCAGCTTCTGTTCTTCTATAAACAATGTAAACTTCTTTTGCTCCGACTCTAATCGCTGTTCTAGCCGCATCCATCGCAACATTTCCGCCACCGATAACCGCAACTTTTTCTCCGATTTTAAGAGGAGTTGGCGTGTCTTTTTCATGCGCCTGCATAAGGTTGACTCTGGTTAAAAATTCGTTTGCCGAATAAACACCATTGAAATTTTCACCGTTAACACCCAACATTTTTGGAAGACCTGCACCTGAGCAAATAAAAACTGCATCAAATCCGTCATCTTCTAATTGCTTCAATGTTATTGATTTACCTACTATGACGTTTGTTTTAAATTTAACGCCCAATGTCTTTAATGTATTAATCTCTCTATCCAAAAATTTTCTTGGAAGTCTAAAAGGTGGAATTCCGTATCTCAAAACACCGCCAAGCTTGTGAAGAGCTTCAAAAACTACAACGTCATGTCCTTCTTTTCTCAAATCAGCAGCGGCTGTAATCCCTGCACAACCTGAGCCGACTACTGCAACTTTTTTCCCGCTAGATTTAATATCAGGATTTTTAGCCTCTGAATTGTCTCCAACATATCTTTCCAATGCTCCGATTGCAACCGGTTGGCCTTTAATTCCTAAAACACATTTGCCTTCACACTGTCTTTCTTGCGGACAAACTCTTCCGCAAACTGAAGGTAAAAAGCTTGTTTCTCTAATTATATCGCCGGCTTTTTCAACATCATCTTCTTTCAAAGCCGCGATAAATTCAGGAATGTTAATGTTTACAGGGCACCCCTGAACGCATCTTGCATTTTTACAATGCAAACATCTGTTTGCTTCCAATTTCACTTGTTCTGCAGTTAAATTATCTTCAACAGCTTTAAAGTTGCCCCTTCTTATACTAGGGTCTTGCTCGTGTGGTCTTTGTCTATCTGTCATAAATCTTCTCCCATATTCCATAAACATTTTACAAAAAACATGCTGTTTTGGCAAATTTTAACAAAAGAAAGGCCCTTTTCTTTGAAAAGGGCCTATATGGATTTGTACATCATTAATTGTAGGTATGGGGAATTTTTATGCGAATGTTTTAAAAGTTGATTCTGTATTTTTTTCGATAACTTTATTTACTGCTTCTTTTTCTGTTGATACTGCAGCTTGTTCAGTATCTAATTGTTTAAGTTGCAATTCTAAAGTTTTATCTTGTTGTTGAACGATATCCAACTTAGCATTGATTTCATTGATTTGTTGATCATAAACTGCCTTGTCGTATTCGTATTGGTTCATTGCGTCATTGTAAGCATTTTCATCTGTTGTTGTTGTAGTGCTTAATGCATACTCATTGCCTTCAGAATCTGAGAAGCTTGTCATTCTGCCTGAATCATTCCAGTTAACTGAACAATTTTCGAATTTACCATCTTTAGTTACTGTTGCATCTTCTTGTACATAGTAGAAAGGCATGTTTGTTGCTGTATCAGCTTTTTCATCCAAATCAGACTGCTTAACATATCTTGTGGTTCCGTTTGAAGTGTATTTGAAGTAGCTAACAGGATCACCTTGATCATCTTTTGCATAATCGCTGCCGAAGATTAATGTCAAGTTTGAAACATCAGATTTGTCTGAACCATCTACTAAAGTAAGATTAGTCCCTGATGATGTAGAATAACCGGTAACAGTTGTAACAGGCTGACCAGTTGTTGGGTCAGTTGTTGTTGATGTCAATTTTGAATAAGTTGCAGATCCTGATTTTGCTGCATCTTCTGTAGTTTTGTATGTATAAGGAACAGTATATTTCCCTGTTTTGTCATTATACACAACGCCACCTGAAGCTAGAGAACAAGTTAATGAATTTGAAGAAAAAGTATAACTTGTTTTTGTGTAGTTGCTTGAATTTGGTGCAGTTGGAACATTCATGCTTAACAACTGAGCGTTGTAAGATGAAGATTCGTTTGCCAAAACTGTTCTTTGTTGGTTGATTTGTTGTCCTTGAAATTCAATGTTTGACTGTCTTGCTGTCAAACCTAAATATCTTGCTTGTGATGCGCCTAAACCCATAATTTTCGAGCCTCCATTTTGTTCAGGATTGTCTTTCCAATCCCTGTACATTTTCCTAACTCTATTTATATCGACCATTTTAATGATAATCTTTAATTTTTCTATTTAATTTGTAACATTTTTGTAATATTTGTCTTTAACAATATAGTTAAAAACCAATGATATCAATGTTTTTAAAAATATTTTATTTTTAACTTTTTTTCTGATAAAATGGTAACGGATGAGGTGAAAAATGTTATTAGAGTTTTTATATTCAAAAATACACAGAGCCACAGTAACAGATGCGAACCTTAATTACGTCGGCTCTATTACAATAGATTCAAAATTGCTGAAAGCTGCCAATATAAAAGAAGGACAAAAAGTTGAAATCCTAAACATCAACAATGGTGAGCGTTTTCAGACTTACACAATAAAAGGCAAACCGAACTCAGGAGAAATTTGCTTGAATGGAGCTGCCGCGAGAAAAGCACAAATCGGAGACAAAGTCATTATAGTAACCTATGCGTTTGTGACGCCTGAAGAATCTGAAGAAATTATTCCTAAAATCGTTCAGGTGAATGAGAAAAACGAAATAATATAGAATTTATATTATAAAATTTGTATAAATTATAACTGGAAGTGGGATATGCAGTACGTACCTTTGCATTTACATAGTGAATACTCTTTGCTTGATGGCGCTATTAAGCTCAAAAAGTTGTGCGAATTTGCAAAAGAAAACAACATGCCTGCAGCCGCGATTACCGATCACGGAGTAATGTACGGTGCAATTGATTTTTACAGAACCGCCAAAGAATACGGAATAAAACCACTTATCGGCTGTGAATTTTATGTTTATCAAGGCGATATTAAAGAAAAAAATTCATCAAAAACAAGGTTAAACCACTTGGTTTTACTTGCCAAAGACAAAAAAGGATATGCAAATCTTGTAAAACTTGTATCAATAGCACACGTTGACGGATTTTATTACAAACCAAGAATAAATTTTGACTTAATAAAAGAGAATTCAGAAGGATTAATTTGTCTATCAGCTTGTGTTCAGGGCGAAATAGCCGATTTAATTCTCCACAAAGAACTCGAAAAAGCCAAAGAAACAGCAAAAAAATATCAAGAACTATTCAAAGAAGACTATTATATTGAAATTCAAGATCATGGACTGGATATCCAAAAACGTTCTAACCCTGATTTAATAAGAATTGCAAAAGAATTGGGAATAAAACTTGTTATAACAAACGACTCCCACTACTTAAGAAAAGAAGACGCAGACTGGCATGACACGCTTTTGTGTTTACAAACAAATGCCTTAAAAACTGACGAAAACCGTTTTCATTTTCCAAACAACGAATTTTATGTAAAAACTGTTTCAGAACTAAGAGATGCCTTCAAATGGCTGGATAGCGAAACTTTTGAACAAGCGATTGCAAATACTGTTGAGATTGCAGAAAAATGCCATGTAATCATAGAAATGGGCAGAGCTCCTTTGCCTGATTACGATGTTCCGTCAGGACACACCGTTGAAAGCTACTTGGAATACAAAGTCAGAGAAGGGCTAAAAGCGAAATATAAAGAAATTACGCCTGAAATTGAAGAACGTGTTAAATATGAACTCGGCGTAATTGAGCAAATGGGTTTTTCAGCTTATTTCTTAATCACGTGGGATTTTATCAATTTCGCAAAAGAAAGCGGCATACCTGTCGGTCCGGGAAGAGGTTCCGCAGCAGGAAGTATAGTTGCTTATGTGCTTAACATAACAGAGCTTGATCCGATTGAGCACAATCTGTTGTTTGAAAGATTTTTGAATCCTGAAAGAATAAGCATGCCCGATGTCGATATTGACTTCTGTATTGAAAGACGCTCAGAAGTCATCGATTACGTTGCAAAAAAATATGGGGCCGATAAAGTTTGCCAAATCATAACATTTGGAACATTCGCAGCTCGTGCTGCTTTAAAAGGAGTTGCCAGAGTTTTTGATATTCCTTATGCAGAAAGCAACAAAATCGCTTCTTTAATCCCTGCAGAACCAAAAGCCAAAATCGATGATGCTCTTCAAGACGGAATGGAACTTAAACAGCTTTACGATTCTGATCCACAGATAAAAAAACTAGTCGATATGGCAAAAAGCATTGAGGGAATTAAAAACAACATCGGCATGCACGCGGCAGGCGTAATTATCTCTCACAAACCGCTCAACGAAATAGTACCTGTTCAGCCTTCAAAAGAAGGAATTATCATAACAGAATACCCAATGGTTGATTTAGAAAAATTGGGTCTGTTAAAAATGGACTTTCTTGGGCTTCGAAATCTTACAATTATAAGCAAGACCATCAAGCTGATTAAAAAACGTCACAACCTTGATATCGACATAAATCACATTCCGCTTGACGACAAAAAAACTTATAAAATGTTGACAAAAGGCGAAACTTCAGGCGTTTTCCAACTTGAATCTTCAGGGATGAAAAAACTTGTTAGAGATTTGAAACCTAGCGTATTTGAGGATTTAGGTGCTCTTGTTGCATTATTTAGACCTGGGCCTTTGGAATCAGGTATGGTTTCAGATTTCGTGGAAAGAAAACACGGCAGACAAAAAATTACATATGCTCACCCACTTTTAGAACCTATATTAAAAGATACATACGGAACAATTGTTTATCAAGAACAAATCATGCAAATTTTCCAAACCCTTGCAGGCTATACGCTTGGCGGTGCGGACATGGTTCGTCGTATGATGGGTAAAAAGAAGCTTGATGAAATGGCGAAACAAAAAGATGTGTTCATTGAGGGTTCGGGTAAAAACGGAATGAGTGCAAAAGCGGCAGCAGAATTATTTGAACAAATTGAAAAATTTGCGGAATACTGCTTTAACCGAGCTCACTCAGCAGCTTATGCTTTTGTTGCATACCAGACGGCTTATCTTAAAGCTCACTATCCTGTTGAATACCTTTCAGCGCTTCTTTCAAGTGTTGCAAATGATCAGGATAAAACCCAAGCTTATATCGAAGAAGCGCTCAAACACGGAATTAAAGTCCTTCCTCCTGATATAAACAAATCATACTCTGAATTTACACCGGATGAAAACAACATAAGATTTGGATTGGCATCGATTAAACAAGTTGGCGAGGTCGTTGTAGAAGCAATTATACAAGAGCGCGAGCTTAACGGCGATTTTGAATCAATATATGATTTCTGTACGCGAGTTGACTCAAAATGTTCAAACAAAAGGGTTTTAGAAGGTTTAATAAAAGCAGGCGCATTTTCTAACATTGAAAAGAGTCGAAAGCAACTTCTGGACAATTTAGAATATATAGTTTCAACAGCAACAAAAGAAGCTCAAGCAAAAGCGCTTGGACAATGCAGCTTGTTTGATGGTCTTGATTGTGCAGCGCCGGTGTTTACGCTCGGTGGAAGCGATGAAGAATTTGATGATAAACAAATTCAATCATTTGAAAAAGAGTTTTTGGGTTTCTATGTCACAAGCCACCCGCTTTCAAGCATTAGAGACAAGCTCCCTTTTTTGATGACACACAAAATTTCAGACATTCCGGAAGTCCCTAATGACAAAATGGTTACAATTTGCGGACTTATAACATCTGTTAAACAGATTCCGACAAAAAAAGATCCTAGCAAATTTATTAAATTTTTAACAGTTGAAGATTTGACTGGAAAAATTGAAATTGTATGCTTTAATAAAAAACTTTTGGAATATGATACATATCTTCAGTCAGAACAAAAAGTTATAATATCAGGCAAAGTATCAAGAAGAGATGAAGAAAGTGTGAGCATTTTGCTGGAAACTGCAAAACCTGTTGAAAATTCAAATATTTTGACTCTTGAATTGCTTGAAGAAATTTCGTACGAAGAATTAGTAGCGCTAAAAGATATTTTGGTTGCACACACAGGCTCCGATCCCGTTATTATAAAAGTATCCAATGATGGTGATTCGGTAAAAATCATTTCTTCATCTATTTTTTGGGTAAATTCTTCTAATGAATTAGTCACAACAATAAAAAAGAATTTTTCAAATAAAGTGGGCGTTAATATAAAGTCGCTTGACAACTAGCCCTATAGAATATACATCAAACGCAATTATAACAAAAAAAAAGGGCCTATTGGCCCTGTTGGAATTAAGAATAGCTGGAAGTATGAAAAAGATTTAATTATATTAAACGCAATAAATGATATTTTTACAATTAATCACCTGAGCAATATTTTAACAAAACTTAACCCCCCAATCAGGTAATCGTATAATAATAGAAAAGTTATGCAATCTAGTAATAAGTGTACTTTAGGCACTTATCCCCAAAAGCCTTGTTATATATGGAAAAAATATTTTTTAAAAATTATTAATCAAAGGGGTTGACAAAATTAACTTTATAGTGCATAATAAAAGTGTAAATGAAGTGTAAGAAAAACACTTAATAAAAAGAGAGAACCTCAAGGAGGTAAATTATGAAAGTAAATGCAATAAGAACTACTACCCCATATAATATAAACCACTCAAACAAAGTGACATTCACTAAACACGAAAATGTTAACTTTGTACAAACAGCTGATAGCACTACGTTTAAAAGAACTGACACAAACATCAACAAGAATGTTTTTCACAAAATAAATCAGTTTTTTAAACCGGCTACAGTTGAAAATGACCCTAGATACTCCGATTCACCTTTCATTAGAGCATTCTTGTTCTAACCGAAAGGGCGATAAACGAACATTAAATCAGGTCCAAAATCAGCAATATTCACAAACTTAAAGTTTTGAGTATTGCTGATTTCTTTTATGTTCAAGCCGTCGTATACGCTTTTACCTGAATTATCACACAAAACTTTTGGAGCAATAAAATGATAAATTTTATCAACTAAACCTTGAGAAATGAAGGCTCCGCCAATACTTCCACCGGCTTCAACAAGAAGGCTTTTTACACCTCTGTTATATAGCTCATTCATCAACTCATCTAATTCCAACCTACAATTGTTAGTAGTACACTTAATCACCTCTATATGGGCTGGAACGTCATTAATTTTTGAATTATTTATATTTTTATCTACTACAAGATAAATTTTTACTCCGTCTTCATTATAAACTTTCGAAGACAAATCAACTTTAAATTCTCTATCGAGGATGATTCTAACAGGATTTTTACCGTTTTTCATTCTGCAGGTAAGAGATGGATTATCAGCGAGAACAGTTGAACTTGTTGTTAATATTGCATCATAGCGATTTCTTACTTTTTGCACTTCTTCTCTTGCCTTATCAGAGGTAATCCACTTTGAGTCCCCTGTGGATGTAGCAATTTTGCCATCTAGAGTGGATGCCGTTTTTAGTGCAACAAAAATTTTATTCTGAGTCATATTTTTAATAAAAACTTCATTCAATTCTTGGGCTTCTTTTTCTAAAACACCCTCTATAACCTCAATTCCTGCCTTTTTGCAGATTTGAAGGCCTTTGCCAGACACAAGAGGATTTGGATCTCGCATAGCTATAACAATCCTTTTAATCCCTCTTTTTACAATTAAATCAGCACAAGGTGGTGTTTTGCCATAATGAGAACACGGTTCTAAGTTGACAATTAGAGTTGCGCCCTTAGATTCTTCTTGGGCAAGCTTTGAAAGTGCGTCAGGCTCGGCGTGACTTAGTCCACAGCGCTTGTGATAACCTGTCGACAAAATCTTTCCGCTATCGTCAATAACAACACAACCTACCATAGGATTTGGAGATGTTTTCCCTTCGGCTTTTAGTGCTAAGCGAAAACACTTTTTCATATATTTTTCATATTTTTTACTATTCATAAAAACATTTTACTTCAAAAGTATTAATCTATGTAAAATTTCATATACAAATTGACACATTTTTTCAATTATAAGCTTTAATTTAAATATGGTAAGTGTTTCTTCTTTATTGAATAAAGTAGGTGTTTTTGTTAGATCGAATACCAAAAATCCTATTAGCTCAAAAGCTCCTCGGGCATCTATGCCTGAAAGCAAGGCTGCTATTGAAAACATTATTTTAGTAAATCAAACCAAAGTATCAGCAAAAAGAACTCCTATAAGTTTCCCAGATGCAATTTATTACAGAGCCTACTCACAAATTGAGCCCAAAACAACAATTGAAAGATTATATAGAAAGTTTTATGGATATGCTGTAAGTAAAAAATCTATCCCACTAAGTGAATACAAAGGTCCAAGTCAAAAATCTGATGGATTTTCGACATTAATAACAAATACGGACCTTGGTGGAGGTTGGCTGGAAGGCAGTTTAGACGTCCCTCTTGGAACAAATTCCCCACACGATTGTGCTATTTTAAACTTAATAAACACAAAAACTAATCGACAAATTCTTTTTCACGTCCATCCAAGGTCACAAAAAAGCGACATAAGATATTTTATAAACACAAAATTCAAAAACTATAATTCAGTAAACATATTGTCTGGCGATAATAAAGGAACAATTGAAACCGTTAAAAAGATTGTAGATGCACTTGACAGCGTTAATTCAAAAGCGAAAAAAGAATTTTATCACTTAAATTCATTTGAACCGGAAGTCGTCGGATATGGGGGGAAATTAAGTGCTATAAAAAATAATTCTGAAGGCAGAGCAAATTTTGTCGAAGTTAAACAATTTTTTTATAACAAAACAAAAATGGCAATAAATATAAAAAAAGATTTTGTCTCACAATGAACCTTATATTTTAAATACCGGTTTTTCCAAAACGTCGCTGAATAACAATACAGACTTGCTCGGCTCAGTTTCTTTTATAACTTTATAAAAATCTTTTACCAAGATAAGCTGGTTTTGAATGCATTTAAAATTATTATCAACTAAAAACTTCTCGAAATTTTCTGATGTTGTAGTGAATTTTTTCAGCTTAACAAACAAATAAAATTCTTTTTTTCTTCTGGATATTTGTTTGATTGCAAAATTCATAATATCTTCCCAAGAACAGTCATACCAAGGCGAAGAAGTAACATCCAGAATATAATTTGAATCATCTTCTGTCGTAATTGAAAAATAGGCTTTTATTGTTTTTAAATTATCATCTTCGACAACATATTTAAATTTTACTGAATTTTTTAAGCCATAAAATAAGGGCTCATGGTATTCGCTTTTTGTTCGGGATATAGAATGCTTAAAATGTTGGATAACAGAGTCGTTGAATAACATTGCAACTGCCTGCGCATCAGAATTTTTAAACGGTCTAAAAAAAGTCGTAGATTGTTTTTTCACATGGAAATTTTCCATTTTCCACAATTGCTCGCAAGAACACTGCCTAAAACCACAGCCATCGACAAACAAATGAATCAACTCGTCGTGAGAATCGTCAATTAATGCAAGAAATGCACTAGCACCGCTTGCTCCATATTTTGAGATTACAAAATCAACGAGCTGCTTACCCGCATTAAAATAATCATGATCTAAAAACAAACGAGTAATTGTCAATTTATAAGGATTGCCTGACGCTGGAGCAAGAGTAATCATACCGATAATTTCACCGGCATCTTCTATTACATAAGACTCTGGTAAAAATTTCCAACGAAGAGGAAGAAGAGAATGAAGATTTTTGAAAGGAAAATCCAACAACACTTTTGTATACTGATTAATAGCATCAGTACTTAAAAATGAAATCATTTTCTTCAATTTAAATTTGTCTAAAAACCTAGCTTTTCTTATTCTGACCATTATTGCCTCAAACTCATTCTTTTTAAATTATAACACAATTTTCAATCTACTTACAATATGTAAAAAATAAAAAGTGCTCAACTTGGTTTAAAAAAGCCAAAATGAGCACTTGATATTTATTTTAATCGATTAATATTTCATCAATTTACGATTCAAAGCTTCTGCGCCTTCTACCATTGCATATAGTGTTCCAACGATATCTTTAACGCTTACTGCTTGACTTGACAATTCACGAGATGCTGAAGCACTTTCTTCTGCTGTTGTAGCATTTGCTTGAAGAACTTGTTCCATTTGTCTTATAGCTTTGTCTATTTGCTCGATTCCTTGAGCTTGCTCTTTGCTAGCTACAGCGATTTCGCTAAGAAGTTCGCTTACTTTTTGAGCTTGAGTATTAATTTCTTTAATATCTTCATTCACTTGAAGTGTAGCTTCTGAGCTTTGAGATGAAAGGTGAATATTTCTTTCAATAATTTTTGCAGTATCTTTAGTTGCTTGGGCTGATTTTTGAGCCAAGTTTCTAACTTCTTCAGCTACTACCGCAAAACCTTTACCGGCATCACCTGCTCTTGCAGCTTCTACCGCAGCATTTAAAGCTAGAATATTTGTTTGGAAAGCAATTTCATCAATTACTTTTATGATTTTTGCAATTTCGTCGCTTGATTTTTTAAGCTCATCCATTGATACAACCATATTGTCCATCGCAACATTACTTTTTTCAGCATATTCTTTAGCTTTTCTTGCTAAAACAGCTGCTTCTTGAGTATTATCTGTATTTTGCTTAACCATTGAATCAGACTCTTCTATAGAAGCTGATGTTTCTTGAATAGCGGCTGCTTGCTCAGATGTTCCTTCTGCAAGTTGCTCGCTTGCTGCTGAAAGCTGTTGAGAAGCGGCAGCAACTTGGTTAGCGCCTTCTTCCAACTCACCTACCGCTTGAGAAATAGGATCTGTAATCATCTTGGAAATCATATATCCCAATCCCATTTGCAAGATGAAAGCAAGAAGTAGAGAAACAATCAAGATAGTGCTTGATGCCTTTGCATCATTTTCGTTTTGCGTGTTAATTTTATCAGCAATATCTTGGTTATATTTGATAAGCTCATCCAAGAGCTGTCTTTCTTCTATAATATAATGCAAGTTTTCGTTGAAAGTTTTACTTGCCATTGCAAGGTTTCCTGATTCAGCGTAGCTGATTGCAGTATACATATTAGGCCAGAACACAGCAGCTCTGTCCAATACCCCAGTCAATCTTTCTTTTTCATAATCGCTGATTTTGCTGTTTTTATATTCAGTAAGCAACTCTTTGTTTTCGGCTCTCAAAGCATTCAAATCTTCTTTCCAATGCTTTTTTTGAGCAGCACTGATGTCATCAAACAAATATAAAACATCAGCTATACCTTGCTCATAGTTTCCTCTAATAACACCCAATCTGGATACTGAAAGCAAATTTTCATTATAAAGCTTGCTTATACCATCTGATGATCTGCTATTAAAGAAAAAACCCGTTATACCGATAAACAACACAAAAACCAATGAAAAAACAATCATTACAGCTAATTTGTGCGCAATTTTTAAATTTTTAATCCAATCCACTTTTTTAATTCTCCATTAAAACTACATACCGTCTTTACTTATTTTCTTTTCTGTTAAATATGTTGAACCATATCGGTAACTTCAGAACAATTGACAATTCTTTCGATATCTAACAACATTACCACATTTTCTTTTACTTTTCCAATACCTGTTAAAAAGCCTGATTCAACCTCTTGACCATATTGAGGAGGTAATTCTATATCAGAATCAAGTACATTGACAACTTCAGCGACCTTGTCAACCACGACTCCAATAAAAGCTGTTCTTCCGGCTATAGGAATTTCCACAATAATAATACAAGTTTGCTCGTCATAAGCTCGTTCTTGCATTGAAAATTTCAATCTTAAATCCATTATCGGAATTATTTTTCCACGCAGGTTAATGATACCTTTCATGAACATTGGCGTTTTAGGAATAGGAGTAATATCCATTAATCCAATAATTTCGTTTACTTTCAAGATAGGAATTCCATAATGCTCTTCGTTCAATATGAACATTAAATATTTTTCTTCCTGACCATCCATGGGAGTACTTGCTCCTTTCTAATGCAGCGCATTCAACTAGTATTTAACCGTTCTTTTCTTACTCTAAAATAATACTTAACACCATGACCATTACAATTGCATTTTACAATATGATATTTAAATAATCAATACTTTTTTTGAACTACTTAATTTATTTTTTACACTATAGGCTTATCGGTTTTATACTTTTATGATAAAATATAGATAAATCAGGATTAGAGAGGAAAAATCAATTATGAAAATGTCAAAACTTTTTGTACAAACCCTTAGAGAATTTCCATCAGATGCGGAAGTTGTTTCTCATAAAATGCTTGCAAGAGCAGGCTATATAAGAAAATTGTCAAGTGGAATATACAACTACTTGCCGCTTATGTGGAGAGTTTTAAGAAAAGTTGAAAACATTGTAAGAGAAGAAATGGATAATGCAGGAGCACAAGAGCTTTTGATGCCGTTTGTTCAACCAAAAGAACTTTGGGAAGAATCAGGCAGATGGGAACACTACGGACGTGAGCTTATGCGCCTAAAAGACAGACACGACAGAGATATGTGCCTTGGACCAACACACGAAGAAATTATAACGGCAATTGCAAGAGATGGAATAAAATCATACAAGCAAATGCCTATAAATTTATACCAAATTCAATCAAAATTCAGGGATGAAATCAGGCCTAGATTTGGCTTATTAAGAGGCAGAGAATTTATAATGAAAGATGCCTACAGCTTTGATGTAAGCGAAGAAGCACTTGACAAAGAGTATCAAAACATGGCAAAAGCTTATACTAAAATTTTTAAAAGATGCGGACTGGAAACTAAAATGGTTCAATCTGACACAGGTGCGATAGGCGGAAGCGTAAGCCACGAATTCATGGTTATAACAACAACCGATGCGGGCGAAAATGACGTATTTTATTGCGATTGTTGCGATTATGCGGCAAACTCAGATCATGCAACCTCAAAACTTCCTGAAGTGCAGCTTGACGGAGGATTTTCAAAACCTGAAATCATTGACACACCAAATACAACAACTATTGAAGAATTAAGCAAATTTTTAAACGTGCCTGACTCAGTAATCTTGAAAACACTTGTCTATGTTGCAGATAAAGAATATGTTTTGGTTCACATAAGAGCTGATAGAGCGCTTGAAGAAACAAAACTCAAAAATGCGCTTAACGCAGACGAAGTAAGAATTGCATCAGCTGCAGAGATCGAAGATCTTATGGTCCAAAACGGATTTTCAGCGGCAAAAGGATTTATCGGAGCATCGGGTATGACAGGCGTAAAAGTTATTGCTGACAAATCTGTTATAGGAATGAAAAACTTTGTAGTTGGAATTAACCAACAAGACAAACACTTGGTTGGTGCAAACTTTGGCGTAGATATTGAAGCTCACGAAGAATTTTTAGATTTATGTCTTGTTAAAGCAGGCGATTTTTGTCCTCAATGCGGCGCTGAGCTTAAAGTTACAAGAGGAATAGAGGTCGGAAACATATTCAAGTTGGGGACAAAATATTCAGAACCTATGCATGCTGTATATCTTGATGAAAACGGCAAAGAAAAACCATATATCATGGGCTGTTACGGCATTGGAATTTCAAGAACAGCAGCAGCGGCGGTTGAAAGATATCACGACGACAACGGAATAATTTGGCCGACAGCAATTGCACCTTATCACGTTGTGATTGTTCCTGTTAGCACAAAAGACGAATTACAGATGAAAACCGCAACAGAAATGTATGAAAAATTACTTTCAGTTGGTGTTGAAGCTGTTTTAGACGACAGAGATGAAAGACCTGGCGTGAAATTTAAAGATGCAGATTTAATCGGATTTCCTTATAGGGTTACAGTCGGAAGAACGATTCAAGAAGGCAACGTTGAATTCAAAACAAGAAAAACAGGCGAATTAGAACAACTTAAACCTGAAGATGCTGTCGAAAAATTGATTAAAGAAATTTTAGGCTAATTAAAATAAAAATAATTCAACCAAATCCAAAGGAGATAAAAATGAATATTTGGACACTTTTGATTACATTGATAATTGCAATTGTAATACTTGCATTCAATCCGCTGATTAAATTTGACCCCAAGACTCCTATTGGAAATGTTGACAAAAAAACAAGGGATGAAGTTAACCAAGCTCAAACAGAAGCGATTCAACAAGTAAATTATGCAAGACAAATGCAACAAAATGAACAATCTTCAATCAATGACCAATAATTTCATCTTTTTATAGGATTAATTTAAGCTAAAAAAGGCATATCATGCATGTGTTGGGTATTGGAGGCTATTAAAATGCTAACCAAAAAAGATTCAACGGCGATGCCGTTTTTTGCGATGTTTGCCGTATATATAAATAAATTTTTGGAATCAAATAAAATTTTCCATATAAAAAGCGCTGTAAAAAACAGTGCCGACTCCACTAACATATTCCGACTATACGCTCTAGGCCCTGGGGAGGGATGAGTTTGAAGCTGCATAAGTCATTCAACAGACTGCAGACTAAAACTTTTAAAACTAGGGGAGGGGATGAAAATCCCCTTTTTTTTATGCAAATTTTGACTATTAATTATTTTCACCAAATACATGATTTGTGCTATAATCCCTATGGAAAATAAATTATAGACAACATATTTAGGGAGATTAAATAATGACAGAATGCATTTTTTGTAAAATCATTAATGGAGAAATACCTTCAACAAAAGTTTTTGAAAACGATTACGTGATTGCGATAAACGACCTTCACCCAAAAGCAAAAGTACATGTTTTGGTGATTCCAAAATTTCACGTAGATTCTTTAAACGAGCTTGAAGATGCAAACTTGATGGCAGAATTGCTAAAAGGCGTAAAAGAAGTCGCAAAAATAATGAAGATAAAATCATACAGGCTTCACGTAAACACAGGAAAAGAAGAAGGACAAGTAATCTTTCACCTGCATTTTCATGTAATGTCCAACACTCTATCATAAATTAATATAAACCAAATTTCAGGAGGTAAAAAATGAAAAATTTCTACACAGAAATTACACCTGCAGGATTTGGAATAGCTATAAAAAAAAATAAAACTTTATTCTCTCAAAAATCACCTTACCAAAAAGTAGAAATCATCGAGACCGATTCAAGCTTGGGAAAAGTTCTAACCCTTGATGGCCTTATGATGACAACAGAAGGTGATGAATATTTTTATCACGAGATGATAACTCACGTTCCAATGCTTTCACATAAAAATCCTAAAAAAATACTTGTCATAGGAGGCGGCGACGGCGGCACGATAAAAGAAGTTTTAAAACACAACACTGTTGAAAATATTGTTTTGTGCGAAATAGACGAACTTGTTATAAAAGCTTGCAAAAAACATCTTCCCTCCATTTCGAAAGGACTTGATAATAAAAAAGTTAAAATAATAATCGAAGATGCCGTAAGCTTTATAAAAAACAAAAAAAACGAATACGACATAATCTTGATTGACTCCACAGACCCTTTAGGTGCAGGCGAAGGACTTTTCACTAAAGAATTTTACAACGACGTTAAAGACTCACTCAAAAAAAATGGAATCGTCTGCGCTCAATCAGAATCGCCGATAGTAAACCAAAACGAAATCAAAAAAATCTATAAATTATTAAAAAAGGTTTTTCCGATAACATCAATTTACGCCTCTCCGATTCCAACCTATCCCGGAGGCTATTGGTCTTGGGCGTTTTGTTCAACTGAAGTACAGCCGTTATCATACATTGATGAAAAACGTTGTGAATCCATAACAAAAACTTGTAAGATTTATAACAAAGAATATCATAAAGCCTGTTTTGCTCTTCCTAATTTTTTGAAAGAGCTAGTCTAAAAATCACTTGACTGCGATAATGCAATCATAAATTTTATCAATTTTTTCTTTCATATCACAAAACTGCTCTTTCAAGTCCCTCACGCTGCTCAATGTTGCAAAGCGCTCTTCTGCATCATTTAATATCTCACGATGCTTTCTTTCCAACTGCTCTGGAGTAACGACTATTCTCTGCTGTATCAAAAAAACAATCACCGCTATAATTATTGGCGAATAATGTAATAAATTATACATAAAAACCTCTCATTCATAAAACATCAAAGCGGCGAAAAATCGAAGATTTTTCGCCGCTTTGATAAAATACCTATTTATATCTTATATTTTTTTCTTTGGATTTGAGTCATCGCTTTCAGTGCTCACCTCAGGAGTGCTTGAATCCACAGAATCACTGCCTGTTCCTGCTTGCTCAGCTGAAATCGACGAAGCTGCCTTTTTAATAGCCTGAACAGCTTTTGAACCTGTGACAAGGGAGAAACCATTAGCTTTTGCAGCTTCTGCAGACTGAGCTTTTGCCTGATCTGCAAAACTCTGGAGTTGCTGACCAGCTTGATTTGCTTCTTGAGCTTCTTTGGCATATTTTTTCTTTTTGCCGCCGCCAAACAATCCGCCCAACAGCATTCCGATTCCGACGCCTACGCCAATTACAGGAATCAAAGAAAATCCGCCGATAAGGCCTACTGCAGCCAAACCGATGCTTCCACCGCCTGCGAGTATTCCGCCTGCTGCACCTCCAAGAGTTGCTCCAACGTATGTTTTGGCAAGATTTATACCGCCCTTATCAGCCAGTTTGTCTGCAATATCAAGAGTTTGATTAGCAGTTTCTGAAGCATTAGTCGCTTTTTTTGCTACCGATAAAATTTTTGAACCGATAGCCTGAAGTTTTGCGGTAAGCCCGTTTGTCACTCCTGTTGAATCATTAACTACTCCGTTAATATTATCCACAATATCATTGGAATCATCGCCTGAAGTATTTGTCCCTGAATTTTTATTGTTTTGAGAAATCCCAAGCTGGTTCAAAAGATCATCCAATTCGGACATAGTTGTTGCTGTTTCGTTATCAAGCTGATTTGAAACGCTATCAGATTCTTCTTGCGCTTGTTTTAACTGAGTCATAGCCTCAAGCATATCTGATTCCTGAACTTCGCATTTATTTTCAAAGATATCTGCAATTTCCATCAACGAAACACCTTCATCAGAAAGAGCTTCATACAAAGCCTTTGCCTCATTCGTACTACCTGCATCATTGTTCAAATCAGTAGATGTGACTTCATCAAAGGTGTCGTCGGTCTTTCCATTCATTGACTCTGCCCAATCGAGATATTCAGAAGGAACGCTTACGCCGCTTTCTTCCATATCAAGTATTTGATCGGGTGTCAAATTACCCCAGTTTATACCTGAAAGTCTCATTAAAATACTCCTTTTATATCATCCTTTTTTTATATCGGAATATTTTTTAATAACCTTTAATTATATTAACAATTTGTTACAAAGAAATTGGCCAATAAAATTCAACCAAATATGAGGCGGCATCCATTGGATGCCCAAGAAATTTCAATTCTTTTGCTTGTTTTATTTGAGTATAAGTCGGCAAATCAATTTTTGAAGAACCTTCTTTGTATCTCAAATTGTATATATTATATAGTAATTTTTCACATTTTTTATCAACAAAAAGCTTCACCTCACCATCAGCCGAGCGAACTTTTGAATTGAAAGCCATAATTCTGTTTTTTATTGGCGGATTAAAAGCCTTAATTTTAATTTCAACATCTTGATAACCAAAGCTTTCAAGTTTTTTCTTTATGATTACATAATTTGTAAACTCGCTTGTACAGCTTCTATTATCCCCTGATGCATCTCCGTTAATTATAATTTTACCTTTGTGCTTTGGATATCTGTAGAAAAATTCATCGCATGCCTTTGCAGTAGTTGTGTTTTCAATCACAAGTTCATCAAAGAAAAAAACTTTTTCTTCGGTTTTATGAGCTAAAATCCACGCCATTGGATCAACGTTAAAGTCACAAGTAATATGCAAATCCATATCTTGCTGATACTCAATATTTTTGATATTTTCGGATGAAAAATCTTTTATTATAAGCCCCTTATCATATTCCCCGTTTTGAGCAAGAACAAAAATTCTATAATACTCTTCATCGTACAATTTTTTCAACTCATCACAAAATCCCTCAGGTAAATAAATATTTTGTGTTGTAGGAGCAGAAATAAGTCTGTAATTAGGTTTTATATCTTCCAAAAAAGTTTTATATACCCAACCCCTTTGAAATTCAGGGTTTGTATGCCCAAAAATCCTGTAAGTAAAATCTTGCCAATTAGACTTTACCGACTGCCTCATTCTACCCAAAAGCATCTTAAACGTAGAAAAAGGAATGTCTGACATTTCCTCGATTTCAACAAATCCTAAGTTTAAAGATTTCAACTTATTTGGCTCATCAAAATGACGAAACAAAATCTCAGAACCGTTTTTAAAAGTCAATTTTTGAAGCGAAGAAGACCAATCATAATCTTTCCCTTCCTTAAATTTAAGATTATCCAAATGCTCAAAGTAAGTCTGAAGTGTAGTATCTCTGACCAAAGTATATGTCTGAGCGCCAACAAGCCCTCTTATTCCAGGAAATTTCATACATAATAAAATTCCAAGAAGAGACCCTGCAAAAGTTTTTCCGGAGCCAAAACCTCCCTGATAAACAGCCACATCCAAGCTGTAATCATGCGGAATCTCTAAAAATTCTCTCTGCGACTTTAATAAATTATATTTCATGTAAAAATCCCGACTATGTTTTATTCTCAAAATGGATTGTAGTTTCCCATAATACCTAATAATTAATAATGCGCCAGCGACGCTGGCGCGTTATTAAGAAAATTAATTCAAAGTATTATCAATCAAAAAATTATTAGCATTTTCAATTCCATACTGTTCAAGAGCAAATTTAAAACACTCAAGCCAGTTTATACGGTTTGAAACAGCAGGTACTTCTGCGAACGATTTTACGATTGTGAAAACCTCATTGATTTTTGTTTTTCTCTCCATTGTTGCTTTTCTGTCACCATATCTGTATATATAATTTGCATTTCTTATCCCATCATCTATTTCAATAAAATAGGTTCTTCCCCTATCATTAATACTTATCATTTCGCGGCCAATTTTAAAATTTGCAATCAACTCGGCTGTTTTTTCTACCATAGGAATTATAATTTTTCGATTAATTGCATCAAGCATCATATTCAATCTTGTTGTTTGCCCTGATACAGAATAATTCAATTCTGTTGCTGTTCGTTGCTCTGTTTGAAGATTTCCGGACATATTATTAAAAATCCCTGTTGCACTTTCAATAGTCGATTTAAAATAAGTCAAAAACTCCCATCCCTGCATTGCTTTATCAAAACTTAGTGCAGTAGGAGCTGTAGGCATAAGTGCTGAATCATACTCAATAATTTTTCCAGGTTTTACAACCTGCTCCCCTTTGAAACAACCTTTAGGCGCCAAGTATGGTGGATTCATCATCAAGGCAAGAGCATCAATTTGTTTGTTTAAAATTGTGGATGAAATATTATTTAAAATTAAAGCAACTCTGAGAGGAGAAATTCCTCGACATGTTCTTGGACATTCAATAATATTTGCGTGGATAAATGGATTTGCAATAAAAGGATTTGGTTCAAATCTTATGATTTCTCGTCTTGCTGCCACAACGACAAGCCAATTTTTTAAAATTTCTCCATTACTTAACTCAATATCACCCCAACATTCAAGAACTTCAACCCTTTTGTCATCTACTGACTTATCTGTATCTTTTTTAAATTTATTATCCACCACCCCTTTCAAAGTCTCGATTTTTTCTTCGGTCAACAAATTATTTGCTTTGTTAATAACCAATTCCTCAATATTTGAATAATTTCGATAAATTTTTAAACAGCCATCCCAATTATCTTTGGAAACTGTATCAAAAACAAAATCTTCAGGACTTATATATTTAATTTTTGGATTATCATATACAATTTTGCTTTCAACTACAAACCCGTCATCAGTTGGCGCAACAAGTTGCTCTTCAATATTTTGAGCTCTTCTTATTGATTTTATATCGGTTTCCCACCCCACAAAAAGAGTTGATTCTCCTGATTCAACAATTCCGTCTATAACTTTTTCCAACTCATTTTCAAGCTTCATTTGCTCAAAAGTATTTACCAACATAGCCTTTTGGCGATTGGCGAAAGCTTGCGACTGAGGATTTGTACCTGACACATCAAACATTGCATCCGGATGAGAGTACAAATTGTCACTAATGTGTGATTTTAATGTCTGCGCTAACTCATAAATATCAGGAAGTTCAATTTTTGAATCCCAACCGTTGATTTTGGGAACCTGATTTGTATAAATAGTATCACGCATTAATTTTATGTCGGTCAGCTGCTCTGTTCTGGAAGCTTCATATTCATCATATTTTTGTGGAAGTTTCTGAACTAAAAGCAACTCCTCATCTGCCTCTAGTGTTGTTGTTAAATCTTCATAAGTTTTGTTAAATTCCATTATTAATCTCCTTTATTTACGAATTATTGAAAAAACTTCGATATCTTGAAATTTTCCATCTTTCAATGTTTCTGCATACAATCTTGCTTCATATTTAAAACCGGCCTGTTTCAACAAAGCCCTAACCCTTGTGTTTTGAGGAAAAATACATGCTTTCATCTTTTTTAATTTATATTTTTTGAAACAATATTTTATAAATTTTTTAGCACAAATTTTTGTATATTTTCCCCAGTATTCAGGATGAAAACATGTCGTAACCTCTACCGAATGAGCTTGATTTTTACTTCCCACCCAATTTTCTAAAAAACCTATTCCTGCAAATTTCTGACTTTCGCTATCTACAACCACCCAAAAATAGGGACCCACTGATTCTATAAGCTGCATTACTGCATCAATAATGTTTTTGTCTCTATTCAAAAAATAATCATCTGATAAATATTTTGAAAATTTTTTGTACAAATCAACGATTTTTGGTAAAAAATGCAAATTTTTAAATTGATTATTTTTTCTGTCAATTATTATCTTGACAAACTTAAATGATTTTAACTCTTGACTTTTCATCTATATACCCTTACAATTATTCCAACGAAAGGCTGGTGTTTATATGAATTCTGACGAAATTTTATTCCAACAATACAAGCTCTACACAGAGCAAAAAGAACATTTTGTTGACAGAAGTTTTTTTACAAACAAATTTTATCTTGTTCTTAACCTAGGTTTGATTTTAATCATGTTCTTAACCAAAGATTTCACTTTTGCTTATGGACTAACGTCAACTCTGATTTTTTCAGCTGCAGGCATGACCATTTGTATTCTTTGGTGGATGAATATGGACTCTTATAACTTTTTGATAAAAGTTAAACTTGGAAAAGTGATAGAAGAAATGGAAAAATCACTCCCTGCAAAACCTTTTACAGACGAATTTGTAGGAATAAAAGATTTAAGAAAAAATAAAAGAGAATTTTTATTTGCAGATACACAAAAAGCTTTAGCTATACTTGTTTTGCTTTTGTTCTTTGTACTTTTTGCAAATGAAATTTTTTCAATAATTCTTCAATAATACAAACATAAAACCTCGTTTTAAAATTTGTGGGTCCAACCATTTAAACAAAACTTTGTTTAAATAGTTGGACCCTCTTGATGTATCTAGTAAAATTATTTTAAAATTAAACTACAAAACAATTTTCTCAAATTTCACATAAGCATTTTCCGTTGAAAAAGCATCCATTTGTCCTGATTTAATTTTTTCCCTCAATGCAGTCTGCAAACCCAACATTGCCTCAGCCTGAATTCCATTGATAAAAGATTCTAGCTTGTTTTTTCTGTTAAAAATTTTAAAAACAGATCCTTTACTAAAGATTAAATCTGAAGGCACCTTTGAAATATCAGTAATAACCTGTTTTTCCTTAACGATTTTAGATTTTTCAAATTCCTTAAGCATTTCTTCTTCCATTTTCATCTTTATCAAATCATCCAAAGATGCACTGCTTAAAAGTCTTTGCTCATCAGTAATTATGTCTTTTTTCATTTTTAGAACTCCTATATTTTATTTTCATCAAGATTGCTTATCGTAATAATTTTAGGACTATCATCAATGTCAGCCCCATCTTTTTCACTGAAGCCTAAATGCTTGCACAAAGATTCCAAAGCCCGAAGTCCGACCGTAGCATCTCTAAGCCTTCTTTTGCCTGTATAACCACCGTCTTTATCTAAAATATCTTCTTCTTCAAGAGAAAATTCTGCTATTTCTAGGAATTTTTGTACAACATACCCCTTGTTAACCCTCAAAGCTGAAATCTGTTTTTTTAACTGATTATTTATCTCTTTTATTACGAAATTGTTAGAAAGTAAACGTTCCGTTACAATTTTCAAATCCTTAGTTTTATAACCAGAATTGCGCGCAGATTGTTCAGCATCAAGGCTTTTGATGTATTCTTGTACAAATTGTTTTTGTTGTTTTGTTAAGTTTTTCATATTACATTTCTTATAATTATTTGTGTTTTTCCAAAAAAAAGTATATAATAGTCATGCTATTTATATTTCGGCTAGTGTAAAATCTTAACAGGGGGGACTAAGAATGGGAAACTAAAATCTATTGGGCATGTTTCGATATTTCCTTTCATCTGACTTGCCTGTTTTTTAGTTTAACTTTTTAAGCCTTCCTGTTTTTCATTTTTAAATTTTACTATTGCCTTTCGAGCTTGATTTTTGGTGTTGCCAAGGCATCTGAACCTATTTTAGATCGCATATTTGCAAGCGAATCTTTATACATACCATACCAGTAAGAAAATTTGCTGTATTCAGTGTTACCTTTTAGTCTCATACATGTACCATAGACCAAAATTGGCTCAACAAAAGGAAAAGGAATCGACGATTGATGTTTTTCTGCTATCATAGAAAGAATGTCGCTTCCGTTTTCATCTTTCGCAAAATTATTTGTATAATAAATGATTTGCGCATTTTTATTTTGACTAAATAGCGGCAAAAGAATTTTGTCATTAAACACTGTATATGTATTTGCGGGTTGCCTGTTTAGCATAAATTTTTCAAAATCGTGGAAATATTCATACTTTTTATCGTCAATATAAATAGCATGGATTCTTCCGTCAACACTATTAAAAATTTCAGAAGTATTTTTAGGCAAAAACACATCTAATTTTCTCAAAAGAAAATTCCAATTATCAAATCCGCAAACTTCTGCGTTAATTATATTTAAAATATTTTTTATTTTCTCATGATCGTTCTTTGTCAAATCAGTAAACGATTCACACGTTTTGTAATTTAATTCGACAAGACATTTGTTAATTAAATCAAAATAATTCATCTTCTCTCCTTTTTGGATAGGAATTATGGATAGGAGCATATAAAAACCCCAGCCCCTACCCTATTTTCCTTACTTGATGAGCCCTTTTTTAAGCTGTTCCATAATTTGTGACTCATACTTTGTAAATTCTGCACTTGACATTTTGCCGATTTGCTCACGTGTAAAATTTCTTGAAAGATTCACAGCAGAACGAGATTTTTGCGCATTTGCAGTCAATCTTTTCTTTGCAGTTTCATTTGAATCTTTTAAAGTTTTTTCGTAAGACACCTTTTGCAAATATCTATCTATTGCTGATTTTTCAACTATTCTTACAATTTCTGATATTTTATTCAATTCATCTTTTCCAATAGAACCTACACCGGTTTTCAAAAACTCATAAACTTCCTTTCTCCCATTTGCATTGAAAAAGTCTGGATTTGTTTTTGTAAAGTCTTCAAGAGCGCTCATTTCATTTGAATTTTTGCCTACTGAATTTTGAGAAAATGCAGTTGCTTTGCTTTTTTCTGCCTGTACTAAAGTATCAAACGCTTTTCTTAGTACTTGTTTTTGTAAATTTTGCCCTTGTGCAGAATTTATCAAGCCTGCTTTTTGCATTTGCTGAATTTTTATAAAATCATTTTTTATTGCTTTTTCAACATTTGACTTTATCAAAGAATTTTGAAAATTGTTTTGAACAACCTGTGTTTTCTCAACATTTTGGTTTTGTATATCGTCAACATTCTTTTTTTGAATATCAAGTTTATCCAAAACTTCGTCATAAAGTTCTTTTTCAACATTAATGATTTTAGAATTTTCAACTTCTTCAATATTCTCGTTAATATGAGTAAATGATTCCTCATTTTGCGACAAAATATTCTTTTCATCACTCTTAACCGCTTGCAATTGGTCATCTTGGCCTTCGGCATAAGATGAATCTATATTTTCGAACTCCATTTATTCCTCCGAATTCTTTATGTTTTTCATATATGAAACAGCGCTTTCTACTGCCTGATCTATAAATTTTGACAAAAGTAAAATTAAAACAGGTTTAAAAGGCCCTGCAATAGGCAGCATAGAAACAACATATTCTACAGCAGCTTTCTTTTTGTCTTGGCCTGTTGATGTGGAAAGAGTATCTTCTGCGATAGTCACAGCAGAATAAGCGAGCTCTGTAATTTTTATTTTTATATTGCTAAACATATTTTTTCCTTTCAAAAATCAAGCGGGGCAAAAAAGGCTTTGCCTTTTTTGCCCCGCTAATTTTTTTATTAATACGCCTACACGGATGCAGGAACAGTTATAACCATTTTTGCCAAAGATTTAGGCTGAACAGTTTTTGCCCAATACAAATATAAGCCTCTAACTAAATCAGAGAAGCTATCTTGGTCTCTTAAGCTTTCAATTTTAGAAAGTTGAGAAGCAAAAGTAATCGCTTCGTTTGTACCGGCTAAAACATAGAATTTACCATCAACGTCACTCAAATTTGTGCTAACCAAAACGTCCATGCCTGCAATTCTTCCGATTGCACCCTCTCTTAGAGTTTCATCTGCAACGTTATGAGCACCAATAAATTCTGTGCTTTGTAGCAAAAATGCTTCTACTGTCGGATTGATTACAACCCAAGGTTTTTGGTTATTAGAAACAGCATCTGAATTTTTCAATTTCAATGCTAATTTTACAAAATTTGCATAAATTGTAGATTTATCAAGCACAATTGCAGAACCGCCTTCTACAATATTTGCAGAATCAACATAAGCGTGTTGTCCAAGCAAAAAAGAATCTTGAACCTGCTCTATCGCTTTTTTAGCATTTTGAAGATGCGCTTCCATAATTGATTGGTTTGCTTGGGCTTGTGCAACATCATTAATCTTAAATGCGAAAAATTTCTTTTGATCAATAACCAAATCTGTTTCTTCTGGAGCAAGCTCATTATAAGTTATTGCGGAAGAACCCATTGTTGAAATTGAAACTTCTGCCGGCGTAATAATTTTCACACTATCACCCTGATTTTTAATTTCACCTTCATAATTTCTGTTTACACATTGAAGCATAACACAACTTTTTGATAGCATTGTATTCAACTTTTGGCTCCAAATTTCTGGAATAAAAGCAGAATAGCTGTTTGTTGTCAAATCACTCATTTTTTTGTTTTCCTTTCTTTTTTTTTGCGAAAATTCGCGGTAGTTATTTACGTAAAAATATTACAATTATTCTCAAGTGCAATATTTACTCATCTGTATAAATTTCTTTAAATTCCAAACCTATAATCGCAACATTATGTTCAATTGAGCTCCCTTCCACACAAAGCTGGACGGCATAATTTGATTCTGAAATTTCAGCTTTATAAATAGAATCTGCACCTGTCGACCATAAAACAGGCTTTGACATTGAGGCGGATTTGTTCACCAACTCAACTGGCCAACAATAATTTCTGTTTGAATTCAATGAATCATTATGCCAAAGAAGATTTGTCGAATTGGAAGAATAAATTTTGTCTCCGTCATCTTTATATTCTGCATCATAATCCTTATACACTGAAAATTGAAAATCGTTATCGTAATCCTCATCCAAGATAAAATAAAATTCTTCGATAGTTTTTCTCACATTTGAATTTCCTGAGGCTAAAAATGGGGATTTCCAAAGGAATTTAATTGGCTGCCCATCAAACGTTTTTCCAAAATCTTCTTTATAAACGTTTCCGCTTGAATCTGCTGTAAGAATTGAACCATTACACAAACAAGCAAACGTAATATTTTGAGGCACAACCCTCTTAAACCAAGCCTCGCTTACATAATCAAAAATCCATATAGTATGAAAATATTCATCATTTTGATAAGGAAGAAAAAACCACGCTTGATGTTTGTTTGCATAATGCAAAACGATTAATTTTGAAAATCTGGTTTTGTCAAACTGATTAAATTCTTTTTGAATAGGAATTGAAATCTCAGCGCCCAACTGAATTTGCCTCAACAAACCTGCCTGCTCAAGTGAAAAAACACCATCATTAATAAAATATTGCTTGTTATTTACAGTAACAACCCCAAAAGCAGAGGCTGTTCCTTTATCAGCAAAAGGGGTAATCTTAAAATCATCATTATTCGACCCAGAAAGCAAATATACCGATGATTCCTTGTAAATTGCCAGATAATCCTGATACGTTTTCAATGCGCAAATATCATCAGTGTTTGTATAAAAATTATTAATATAACCTGCATCATTTTCTGAAGTAAAATCATTATATTTTCCAAGTGCTGAATAATATAATGTAGCTTTTGATGCAACCCAAATTCTGCCGCTGTAAATTCCAATCGCATTTACCATAATCGGAGCACCTAAAGAGTCTAGAAGATTACAGCTTTCCACAGCAAAACCAACATCGTTATTTATATAAAAAAGAGAATCTTTTTCACTTCCGCAAACAATCCCATCTAAATATTCAACACAAAAAAGAGGAACTGAGCTATCTATTTTTTTATCCAATTCAGTTAATGTAAGACTCTTAGTAGAATACACATAAAGTTTTCCGCTTTTTGTAGCTACTAAAAGATTGTACGAGTCAATATCTTTCATTTGATGAAGCGTTATTATTTCATCGTTGTCTGGCAAAGTAAAAAGCCGAGTGTTTCCGTTTTGCCTTATAATTCCGCTATTTTGTAAAATTTCTATATTTTCAGCATCAGTCCAATAAAGCTTTTTTGTTTCCAACCCCATTGCAGTTTTGCTCTGTGACTGACTTATTCCTCCAGATAAATTATAAAATAAAGTTTGCATTTAAAACCCTCTCCATTAAATATTTTCTTGATACCAACGAATTTTTGATCTTATAAAACTTCCGCAATCTTCCTTTGCAATCCATGGATAAGGCGGAATAAAAATTATATCTATTTTTCCGTGACTGGTCGTTTTAGGATTTTTCTCCCCAAATTCATAATGAGTCATAACATTTTGCGGAATTAAGTTTATTTTGTAGTCATTCGCAAGTTTGGCGCATAATTTCATTGTTGATTCAAACTGGACTTTGTTAATGGAAAATTTTCCTTGGTTATTTTTATTTTTAAATTCGGCCATTCCACACATCGAAACCCCAATTGAACCTGTATTTCCGCCACCTACGTGCATTGCATACATTCCTTTTCGACAAACCAAATTAGCTTCGGGTTTAAATTTACCTGAATGAATTTTTCCCAAGCCATCTACCAAAAAATGATACCTCTCCTTCTCATAAGAAGTCGGAAAAGCTCCACCTGCAGTCCAATGCAATATTATTCTCTTCATTATGACTCTCCTTTTTTTTGCATAACAACTAGCAACAACTTAGATGTTGCAATTTAATAAATTAATCTATTTTTCAGCAAATCAGGCAAAACTCATATAATTTTGTCTCATATAATTGGCAACTGCATTAGTTCTATTTCTTGCATTCAACTTTATCACTATTCTTGTTACGTGAGTTTGAACTGTTCTTGCTGATATTTTTAAGTTACAAGCAATTTCCTTGTCTGAGTAACCCCAACTGATTAGCTCAAGGATTTCCAACTCTCTTTTCGATAACTTCATCATAATTCCTTAAATTTCTATTTATATACTAAACACTAGCCAGTTATCTAATACTACACTTTAAATAATAACTAATTCTAATGTATTTTCTTATAAAAAAAGAGGGAAGCAAAAGCTTCCCCGTCAGAGTAAGATAAAAGAATCGATTCTATTTAGGATAGTGTGTGCTATGTATTTTTAACTGGTTATTACTAAATTCTTTTCCGTTTTCAAACAATCCCAACTTTAATGAACTTATATTTGAATAACACTTTTTTTAATTCCGTATTCGTTGTAATAAAGATAAAATTTTGACGTTGGATTTGTCACAAACTTGTATTTATCTTTTTCATATAAAATTTCCGATTTGATTTTATCAAAAAGTTTTCTTGCTTTATCATTAATTTTTCTACAAACAGAAACGTTATTATTTAAATCCATTCTGGTTATCTGAACGACCGTATGAAAGCAAACGGGACACTCTTGTAATAAATCTACCTGAGCATATAAATAACCCCTCTGTGGACTAAGTGCATAACTTTTTGCTTTGCGAATCCCCCCGCAACAATGAATATACCCCATAATTCCACTTTTCTGAACAAAGATTACATCTTTGTAAATAGCAAACGACCTTGCCATCTTGGGCGTGGGCCTTAACTACCGGCTTTATAAGCTCCTTGAACTTACATTTTAAGTATAACGTATTATTTAAATTTGAAAAGTCCGAAAAAATACCTAAGACAGCTCGTGTAGGTATTTTTACGGACAAAATTATCTTCAAAATCAACTAATATGTTATTACTAAATAGATTATAAATAGCCCGAGCAGATAACCTTTTTTGGCAATGTTTACTAACGCCATTAGAATACATAATCAGTGTAATAAGTTTTTTTGAATTAATTTTAAGAGGTTTGTTTAATAAATGACCTCGAGTAAACACAAGGAGGTAAAAATGACGATTAGAAAACTTACTGTGGCAGCTGCGATTGCCGTTGGAATAGCAACGTGTTCATTTTCGAGTGCAAATGCAGCATGCCCATGTAAATCAAGCCCAGTAACAAGTGCATGTCCGACATGCAAAACAATTGTTACGCCTGAAACTGCAAAATGTCCAATTTGCGGTTTGCAGAAAAACTCTTGCGGATGTAAAGTAAAGGATGATTGTGGATGCAAAAAAGATCCTTGCGATACTTGCGGAGATACATCATGTAAAACAACTGACCCAGCAAGCGCTATCTGTCCGAACACCAGTTGCGCAGAGTTAGACATGAAGCAAGTTTACGCATATCCAAACGCTATTTACGGCGACAACAACTATATTGGGGAACAGAAAAATGCGATTTACTCAACTGAAACAGCTTGGGAAATAGACCAAGCTCAATCTTCATCTATGGCATCTCGCCCTGGCGTAACAGTTGCTTCTGATCAGCACTTGACTGGTGCAGCAGCTCCTGTTGGATGCGGTTGCGAAACATTGCCTATCATTACAGGCGCAGCAGCACCTTGCGGATGCCCAACAACACTTAAAGGTGTAAACGTTGACAGAAACTGCTGTCAAACAGATGCGGCAGCTTGCCCTATCGAAATCCAAACTTGCAGCTCTATGGAAGCACTCAAAAAGTCATTCGTGCCTTTTGAAGCTTCTAGCTCTACAACAGGTGCGGCTGCACCCTTGGTAAGCGTTTTCCCTGATGTTCCAGATGGATATTGGGCTGGATGCGCTATCGATAGACTTGCAATAAACAATGTTGTTGCAGGATACCCTGACAGAACATACAAACCTAGCCTTCCTGTATCACGTGCTGAATTTGCGGCAATGATGACTAAAGGCTTCAATTACAATATTGCGGGATGCGATTGCTTGCAATCTAAACAGATGTTCAAAGATGTACCGAAAAGCCACTGGGCTAATCCTTATATCGCGAAAGCTGTTGAAAGCGGCATAATGGCCGGATATCCTGGCAATAAATTTAAACCAAAAAGTCCTGTTTCTCGTGCAGAAGCACTTACAGCACTTGCTCATGGTATAAACTGTGATATGGATTCTTGCAAAGCACAAGAAATTCTTGGCAAATACTGCGACGGAGATAAAGTTCCATCTTGGGCTCAAATCCCTATCGCTAAAGCTCTTGAAACAGGTGCTTTAAAAGATAGTCCAAATCCTAACACAATTAGCCCATGTAAAGATGCTTCAAGAGCAGATCTTGCTTCTATGCTTCAAACTGTACGTGTAGCAGCAGGTTATGATAAAAACCCAACTACCGCAAGCACAGACTGCGGATGCGCTAAAAAAGCATACATGGAAAATGAAGAAATAGTAAAAATTCCTACTTTGAAATTAGAATTCTTAGATGAAATCAATGCTAAATCTTCACACGTTGGCCAACAATTTGCAACATCAACACTTGAAGATGTAACAATCAACGGCAAAACTTATCCTGCCGGTTCAAGAGTTAACGGTAAAATTGTTGAAGTAATAAGACCATCTGGCTGCCAAAAAGGTGCATTAAAGCTGTCCTTTACAACTATCCAAGATTGCGATGGATGCAAAGCTGATTTGCCAAAACAAATCCTAACAGCTCAAATCAACTGCAAGAAAACACCAAACGCAGTAGCTAGATTTGTTTCTATGCCATTCACTCTTGTTGGTAGCCTTATCGGTACAGTAGGCAGAACAACCGGTGGTATGATATCTAACGCAGGAAACGCCGTTGAAAGCATTTCTAACGGTACAGGTATCGCTCTTGGGGAAACTATGCAAGGTCAATTCCGTGCAGCAGGAAGAAGCTTACAAGATGCTGGAAAAGCTCTTGTTATCGCTCCTGTTGACTTCTCAAGAACTGCCCTTAGCGGAACTATGGGATTATTCCAAACTACCGGCGACGAGGTTGCTTATCTTGTTGATCCTAAAGGAAACAAAATCTCAGCAGTTAACCCTAAAGAACACGTTACAATCGCTTTCGGTTGCCAAGAGTAAGTTAATACATTTACTCTTCTCACAAAGAGCTGAATCAAACGATTCAGCTCTTTGTTTTTACATATTTACAAAATTCAAGTTTAATTATACAAACTTACTTTTCTTTGTATCAACAAAACCTTGTTTTGTATATTTAACATCAGATTTTTCACCGCTATTTTTTTGCAGTTCTTTATCTTCAAGTTTTTTCTTTAATCGTCCTGCAACAGGCGTAGCTACTGCCGGAGCAACAATACGTTTTCCTACTATTGTTTGAAGAGCAAAAGAAGAGAATGCAGCCAAACCTACAATTGCAGCACCTGCTCTTGAACGAAGTGCAGCATCTGAAGAACTTGTCAACGGTTTCAACATATTTTTATATTTCTTTTTAATAGATTTTTCAAGTCCTACACCAAAAATAAAAGAAAACGCAGTAGAAACAAGTCCGACTGACAAATCATACAGCCCGACAAATTTTCTCTTATCTTTTGGCAAATCCGTATTTGTCCAAGCCTGAACCGTGTACATGGTAGTTCCGACAGCCTCTTTTCCGACATTGCCCCATAGCACAATATTTGTAAGTAAACTTGCGGTATCTACAACCTTATTACCTGTTTTTGAGTTAGATTTTGCGCAAAATTTAACTAAATGCCTGAATACTGCAGGAATACTCGGTTTAGAAATTTGACCTTTGACCGTCTTTTCAACAGAGTCAAGCCTTTTATAAAGAGAGTCAAAAACTTCCTTACTTGATTTTGCTTTTACAGCCTCTTTAAATTCTTTCTTAACCTGTCTGTAATCTTCGACATAAGAATTACCTTTAAAACTGTTGTTAATTTGATTATTCAAGGAGATATTCATTACTTAACCTCCTTTCCGTTTTCAGAAACAACATTTAAAACAGGAGGTTGCTCCTTTTGTTTTACATCATCTGTTGCGATTTTGCCTCTTAAAGCCTTCATCATTTTTCCATAAACGACATTCAAGAATGTACATCCGATTATTGATGCAGCAACAACATTTACCCAAGTTTTGCTTTTTTGGGTAACAATTGTTTTCAAATCCAAAACGGTTGTAAATCGTTTAAACTTAAGCAGCATTTGCTCTAAGCCCAAGGCTTCAACTTCATGCAATTTTTTAAAATTCAAATAAGATTCACTATTTTTAGCTATATCATCCAAACTTTCAAGTTTAAGCTTTTTATCTGCGAATTTTGTGTTAATAATATCAACAAGCTTGTTTTCATAAGTAGAAGCTTCATCAGACTCAAAAGACTTATTTGTAAACAGCTCTTTAAGCTCATCTGCGCTCAAAATTCCTTTTAGTCCGCCTTTTTCTTTATCAGTAGAAACTAAAGTCTTGAACCCCTCTTTTGCTTCATCAGAATTGAATTTTACAGCATCATAATTTTTCATAATAAAGTTGCCGTTTTCATCGACAAATTTAATTTTTCCTTTTTCATCAAGTATAGCTTTATCTTCTAATTGATTTTGTTTAATAACTTCAGGAACATATTTATCAATCAATTTGTCGAAAGTAAATTGCATACCCAAAGTTGATGCAACAGAGACAGGCTGTCTTAAAACAGCAAATAATTTATCTTCTTTCGATGAATCCTTTTTACCAATAGGACTAAACATTACAACTGCAGGCATAACAATAAGAGTTCCTAGAGCGTATAAATAATTATTAAAAAGTTCACCACCTGTTTTCATTTTAGCATTTTGAAACCAATTTCCGATGTTATATAATTTTTTTCTCAAACCTTTTGAGTCTGTATTTTCAAGCGCTTGCTGAACTTTTTGATTTGCATTTTGATCAGCAGCTTTTTCTGAATAACTTAACACTTGTTTTTTTAATGATTTCACAGAAGCAGCAACAACCTCAGGACTTTTTCTCTGTAGCAACTTTAAATCTTTGATACTATATCCGACAATACCAAGCCAAGCAGCTACACCTAACATATTTGTTAAGGTTTTAATTCCAAATTTGGAATCCTTTTCTTGATTGTCTTCGAGAGTTTTTAAATTAGCTGATTGTGATTTAAAATTTACATTTGGCCTTTTTTGAGTCTTTTGATAACGATTCTCATAAGGTCGTGCAGAAACACCTTCTGTAATCATTTTGCCCCCTAGTATATTTTATTTTTTCACTAAAAAAGTTTCATTTTTATAATACAGCTAAAAAAAAAATTTGCTAGTTAGCTCCAAAAATTATTACAAAAATTTATATTGTATTGTGTACAATTTATAATGATAATTTTTCAAACTACAACAGAGTTTTACTATTACTTCTGTAACAAGATTTTTTAAATTCTCGTCGCAATAACAGTAAAAATATTATCGCCAAAGCAAAAATCGCAATAGTTAAACCAACCCAAAAACCAAACAATTCCATTTTAAATTTAAAAGCAAGCACAATCCCAAGAGGAAGCCCCAACATTATATAAGCCAAAAAATCACCTAACATAATAATTTTAGTTTTTTTCAAGCCCTTGAATATTCCCCCCAATGAAACTTGCATTCCGTCAAAAATCTGGAAAACACCAGCCAAAACCAAAGCTGGAACACAAATTTTAAGCAAGGCTGCATCTTTTGTGAAAATATGTATGAAAAATGACGGAAAAATTAAAAAGCACAACGCACAAAAAGCCATAAATCCTATTGAAACAGCCAATCCTGAATAAGCATAGCGCTTCAAATCCATAAAATTACCGGCACCGTTTGCAAAACCAATCTTAACAGCCAAAGCATTTGATATCGCCATCGGAATCATAAAAGTCGCAGTCGTTACTGTCAACAAAATATTTTGAGCCGCTGCAAACACCCCTGAAATTCGACCAACAAATATTGTAATAACATTAAAAGCAAAAACTTCAATCAAAATTGCCATCGCTATCGGAAAACCTATTTTAACCAAATTTACAAAATATTGTCTATCATGATAAACTTTTATTTTTGTCAGAGTAAGGCAATATCCAAGCATAATCAAGCCCAAAACAGTTCTTGATATCAAAGTTGCAAAAGCTAGCCCAACGACTCCAAGTTGCGGAAATCCAAGTAATCCAAAAACTAAAACAAAACATAAAAATAAATTCAAAAAGACTCCGAAAATATTTATTAAATTAGGAAATATCACAATCTCAAAAGCCTGCAAAAATTCCTTTAAAGCCATCTGCAAATACGCGCCAAAAATTGAGAACGAAGAAATAAACATATATTCTTTTATATCAGGAATCAAATGACCTTCAAAACCTAAATGATCAATCAAAGGAATGAAAATTAACACCGACAAACACGATAGTGCACCCCAAAAAATTGAATAATATATTGTCGGAAGAAAATATTTTTTTATATTAGATTTTTCTCCCCTAAAATTAGATAATAGCGGTGATATACTTGCCAACAATCCCATACCAAAAAGGAAAACGCAACCTATAATTGAATTGCCTATACTTATTGCAGCCAAAGTATCCGTTGAATGTCTTGCCGCAACAAAAACATCTCCTGCCCCTATCAAAACAATTCCCAAATTCCCTACTATCATAGGAAAAGCAAGTGAAAAAAGTTCTTTTATATATTTGGAATAAGTCTTGAACATATTATTTTCCTATGCAAAAATTGTCAAAAATATTATTTAAAATATCGTCTGTAATAACCTCTCCTGTTATTTCATCCAAATACAAAAGCGCCGATTTAACATCTATAGAAATCAAATCCTGAAGTTCCTCAATCTGTGCAGCCAAAAGCGCTTGATTCAAACTTTCTCTAGATTTAGCCAAACAATCTTGTTGACGGTTATTCGTTACAAATTCCAAATTTTCTGATGAATTTTGCCCTACTAAATCTCTAATTTTTTCTTTTAAACAATCAAAACCTTCACTATTAATCACAGAAACATACAAAGGTTCTATATTATATTGAGAAATCAAAGAATCATTTTGCGCTTTACCCAAATCTGATTTATTTGCCACTGCAACATAATTTTTGTCATTTAATAAACTCAAAATAGCATTGTCGTCTTCATTAAAACCAACTGATGCATCATACAAAAACAAAATCAAATCAGCATCCTGCGCGGCTTGCCTTGAAAATTCTATCCCAATTTCTTCAACCTTCTCAACGTCATCGCTCTCTCTTATTCCGGCAGTGTCGACCAGAGTAACAGGAATCCCATCTATATCGAGAGTTTCTGTCAAAATATCTCTTGTTGTTCCTGCAATATCAGTAACAATAGCTCTTTGCATACTCAATAAAGCATTGAACAAAGAAGACTTGCCCACATTTGGACGACCCAAAATTGCAATTTTAATACCTTGCCTCAATATATTAGATGTTTTTGCAGTGTCCAAAATTTTATCAATTTTTTCAATCGCATTTTTAAATTCATTCACCAAATAAGAATATTCCGGTTCTTTAACATCTTCTGGAAAGTCAATACCTGCTATAATTCTTGACAAGACTTCAAATATATCATTTCTTATTTCTTTAATTTTTTGAGCCAAAACACCTGACAAATTTTTCGCCGATTTATTAGCAAAATTTTGCGTTTTGGAATGAATTAAATCACAAACAGCCTCAGCCTGAGATAAATCGAGTTTATGATTTAAAAAAGCACGTTTTGTAAATTCACCTTTTTCTGCCATTCTGGCACCATTAGACAAAACCAGCTCCAAAATATTTCTAACAACATTAACCCCGCCGTGGCATTGAATTTCGATAACATCTTCGCCGGTATAACTGTTTGGATTTTTAAACGGCAACACGACAACCTCGTCAATCAAATTGTCGCCATCCTTTATCCATCCATGATGGATTTTACCGGAAACAAGTTTTTTTCCAAGCAAAGTTTCGCCAATTAAAAAACTCTTTTCTCCTGAAATTCTTACTATACCGACACCTCCTGTTCCCAAAGGAGTTGCAATTGCGGCTATTGTATCAAATGTTTGAATTATGTTCATAATCTATATTATAGTATAAAAGTGGCGAAAATTTTTATACATAAAAATTTTCGCCACTTTTTAAAATACAATTTACAAGAATGATAAGATAGAAGAAGCCCCACTTCCTGAAGTCAAGCCCAATGCATTTCCCAGAGACGAAGCCAATTGTGATCCTGAAGTGTTATTCGACAAATATTGTTTATATAAAGCATTATACAAATTGCTGTTATAACTATTTGCGTTGGAGCTGCTACCAAGCGCTGTAGATATTGCATTCAAAGCATTGCTATAAATATTATCTGAAACACCTGTAAGCAGATCAATAAACGAATATTGTCGATTTAGCTGTGCATCTTCCAACTCACTTTGCTTTGCAAGAATATCCTGAGCAAATGAACTTATAGCATCAGATCTGTTTGATTCAATTTGATTCAAATTATCTGTAAAAATTGAGTTATCCAAGTTGCCAAACCTGGAAGCCACGTCATTTTGCAAGTCAGAAATCATTGGAGTATAAATTTGATTGATTGAATCTATGCCTTTGTTAGTGTAAGCATTAAGCTGAGATTGCAAAGATTGCTGAGTTTCGGGCGACAATGTATTAACTGTCGGCAAAGATTCTAACAATGTTTTCATTGCATAATCATAAATTGCCTGCTCGTTGTCAGACATCTGGTAATTTGAAGTCAAAACTCCGTTTGAAAGTCCTGTTGTTGCTTTTGAACCACCAATGGAAACAGAGCTTCCGCTATACGTCGGATATTCGACTGATGAAACTTTACTCATAATAAATTTTCCTTTCTCAGGTTCCCCTGAATTAGGAGCAAAATTTACAAAAATAAGCGTTTGATATTTATATTATAAAATATTTTTTAAAAAGCAAAAGTCCGTAAAAACACTTATTTATCGTCTTTTGGCTTCCCATTTTCATCATAATGCTTAGTATAACCATTAACATAAGCTCTTACTACAGCTTTTGAAAAGTTTCTTTTTGTTGCCCAATAAGAGGTATGAGCTGTTAAAACTGTATTACGTCCCCACGTATTAGACTGATCATAAATAAAGCCCGACTTTGGTTCAATTTCCATTTTTGTAATATCTTCTATTTCATCCACTGTTAAATTTCTGCCACCCGGGAACCCTAAAGGATCTTCTCTATAATTTACTGTAAGCCAAAATAAATCGTGCTCTATAATATACTCAAACAACAACTTGTTATAATAAGTCAGCTGAAAAGTAGGATCAGAAATATCAGAATAAAAAAGAACAAGCGGACTTGCAAAATTTATTATACCTTTTAACGTATCAGGAGGAACACAAACATCATCAGTCAAGTTGTCTAAATTCATATAATTCTTCTTAAAAGAAATCTCGTCTGTGTTTGGCACAATATGGCCTGCAGCTGAAAACACCGCCAAATCTTGCCCTAAAGCAGCCATACAAGTGTTTTTCATAGGATGCTCTGAGGCAAAAGCTTTCTCAGAATCAGTAACCTTAACATTACTCAAAAAGTTTTCAACATTAATATAAGGTAACCTCGTTAGCAAATATTCATAAGTTATAAAAGTTCCTGCAGAATAGCCGTAAAGAACAATTTTATTTCCTTTGACAGCTTCCGCCTTAACATCTTGATGCAAATCCTCTAACACAGGTAACATATTATGATACTTTTGAACCCAAATCGCATCATGTAAAAAATGGGTAATCATAGAGCGGACTTGATAAGCAACCCAAGGGCTCAAACCCTTTGAAATAGCTAAATTTTGTTCTACAAAACTCAAATCATCCTTGCTTCGATATCCCCAGAAAAATATTTTTGGACTGTTTTCGATTACATACTGTCCATTTTTCAGAAAATATTGTCTTGCCTGTATATTATTTTCAAAAGCAGCTTTCAAACAAGGATGAAGCTTCTTCACACCGTTTTCATACCAGTTCTTCATTTTTTTGTCATTATTGTTTGACCCGTTAATATAAAGAAAAGTCACGCCTGTTTGCGCATGAGCGCACAACGATGATACAAAAATCGCAGAAACGGTAAAAATTGTTAATAAAATCTTTTTCATAACAATAATTATATCAAAAATTAATAGTTTTATCAATTTTTTTAAGGTAAAATAATCTCATGCAAGAAAAATCATTAGCACAGTTTGTTCAAGAAAAAAGAGAAAAGTTGGGTCTGTCCAGTGGCGGGCTCGCTAAAAAATGCAACCTTAGCCACGATATCATCGAAAATATTGAATCCGGCCAAGATCTTTTTCTGCCGACAACAACAAGACAAAACCTCGCAAAAGGTTTGAAATGTTCACTTTTAGAAATAAAAAAACACGAAAAAAAATTCGACAACCACTTCACTGACGAAGAAACAATCGAAATCTTAAAAACAAAAATTCTAAAAGGTGAACAAAACTTAATCTGTCCAAAATGCGGTTCACTTCTCGTTACACGTATCGCACAAATGTATGACCTTGAAGACAATCTGATGCTTCACCCAAAAGCTCGCTGCTCAAAATGTCCGTTTCAGTTAAAAGACTAAAAATAATGCGAATTGGGCATTTCTTGAATGACAGCGTAAAATCCCTCTATTAGCATCTGAACCCCTATTACCATAAGAACAAGACCCATCATCTTGGTCAAAACTTTCAACCTGCTTATTCCCAACATTCGCTTTATATCTTTTCCTGATATAAAAACAAAATACGTTATTCCGCACAATAAACCAAAAGCTAAAATTGTTATGAAAAAATGATAAAAGCTTCCCGTAGCGAAATTCATTGCGGTGATTATAACCCCAGGGCCGGCCAAAAGCGGAGTTCCCAAAGGTGCAAAAGCAACAGAAGTTTCCTCTTGCTTGGTTTTTTCAATGACCTCTTGTGATGGGCTCGTCACCATAGATTGTTTGCCCTGAAGCATCTCATAGCCTATCAAAACAACCAAAGCTCCGCCTGCCAATCTCAAAGCCGTGAAACTTATCCCAAATATATTTAAAAAAAGTTGCCCAGCAAGTGCAAATGTAAAAACAATAACAAATGCAGTCAAAACAGATTTAAAAGCAATCTCTCTGGATTTTTCCTCGCTTTTATTCCCTACCAATGTCAGAAAAATTGGAATCGCAGATAATGGGTTCATAATCGCTGAAAACCCTACAAATACAACACCTGCATATACCAAACTTTCTAACATACACCTCCTTAAAAAAGTGAAAGCAGCCTAATAAGTATAAGTTTAATAATACTATCATTGATTATAAAATACATTGCCGAAAAGGGCCGTTGATTATTAAATCAACGGCCCTTTTGAAAATTTAAAAAATAATTAAACTGCTGCTTTTGCTGTTTCTAAAACAACATCAAAAGCTTCTTTGTCATTAACTGCAAGATCAGCAAGCATTTTTCTGTTAACAAGAATGTTAGCTTTTTTGCAAGCATTTACAAATCTTGAATAGCTCATGCCTTGTGCTCTAACAGCTGCATTGATTCTTACAATCCAAAGTCTTCTCATGTTTCTTTTTCTAACACGTCTGTCTCTGTAAGAATATTTTAAAGCTTTCATTACAGCGCAGTTAGCAACTTTGAATATTCTGCTTCTTGCACCTTTAAAGCCTTTAGCTAATTTTAATATTTTTTTGTGTCTGTTACGACTTACATTACCACGTTTTACTCTCATAATTCACCTTCCTAACCTGAACATTTTCTTGAATATTTTTTGTACGGTAACTGCTTAGAAACCAAATCCATTTGGCTCTCAGCAACTTCCAAAGCTCCTGATAATTTTCTTTTTCTGCTAGAGCTTTTGTTAGCAAGAAGGTGACCTATGCCGGCATGTCTTCTCAAAACTTTTCCGGTACCGGTTACTTTATAACGCTTAGCACCTGATTTGTGTGTTTTCATTTTTGGCATTTTCTTTTCTCCTTATCGAATTAAGTACTCTTCGAGCCATAAGGCTCACCTGCAAATTTATGGCACGCCAAGGCCATAAATCTTTCGGCTTGTTTATCTATAATAACAAATAAAAAAAACTATGCAAGAAATAATTTTAGCAAAAAGTATAAAACTTAATATAAGCACCTGAATAACCATTTTAGGGATAGATATTTTTCCTTTAAGGTTAAATAATGTATTTGATTACTTTTTTCAGGAGGAATTTGTATGTCTAAAGGCAGTGGAATGGGAAGAAAGCGACCTTCTATCAAGGCTAATAAAGGAATGCTAAAATGCGACGCATCCTCTCATGGAAAACAATGCGGCAGACCTAAAAACGTTTCAAAAGGTAAAAGCTCAATGAGTATCCCATTTGAAGACAAAGACTAAAAACTTAACAACAAAAAAGTGATTACGTATTGTAATCACTTTTTTATCATAGTCATGCTTGAACAAAAATTAAATTCAAACTAAATTATTAATCAACTTTTTTGAAAATCAATGATGCATTATGTCCGCCAAAGCCGAATGAATTTGAAAGCGCTGCTTTCACCTCATGTTTTCTTGCTTTGTGAGGTACATAATCAAGGTTAGCAACCTCTTCATCTTGATTATCGAGGTTAATAGTTGGAGGAACAATTCCTTCAGTTATAGACTTGATACAAGCAATAGCTTCAACAGAACCTGTAGCACCAAGCATGTGTCCATGCATACTTTTTGTTGAACTTACCAACAAGTCTTTATTTACTTCCTTGTCTCCAAAAACTTTCGCAATCGCCTGAGATTCTGCAATATCGCCTAAACCTGTACTTGTTCCGTGTGAATTTACATACTGAACTTCACTCGGTTTCATATTTGCATCTTCCAAAGCTAATTCCATTGCTTTTTTTGCACCTTTACCTTCAGGGTCTGGAGCAACAATGTCATAAGCATCTGCTGTTTGTCCATATCCAACAATTTCAGCATAAATTTTTGCACCTCTGGCTTTAGCATGTTCATATTCTTCTAATATCAAAACGCCAGAACCTTCTGCCATTACAAATCCATCTCTGTCTTTATCATAAGGACGAGATGCTTTTTCAGGTTCATCATTTCTTTTTGACAAAGTTCTTGCACTTGTAAATGCACCAACACCAACGTCACAAATAGTAGCTTCACAACCACCTGCAATCATAATATCAGCATCACCGTATTGAATTGCACGGAAAGCATCACCGATTGAATGATTTGATGAAGCACAAGCTGAAACTACAGCTTTGTTAACACCTTTATATTGATATCTCATAGCAATCTTACCAGATGGCATATCAACTATCATCATAGGAATTGTAAAAGGAGAGCATTTGCTCGGTCCTCTATCCAAAATTGCTTGGTGATTTTTTTCAAAAGTTTTGAAACCACCTGCTGCAGAGCTTACGATTACGCCAACTCTATAAGGATCAATTTCAACACTTTCCAATCCTGCATCTTTAACAGCTTCATCAGCCGCCACAAGAGCAAATTGAGTAAATCTGTCTATTTTCTTAGCTTCCTTTGGATCCATATAATCTGCAGGATTAAAGTCTTTGACTTCGCCAGAAATTTTAACGGGATGCTTTTCCATGTCCATTGCGGTTGTTAGAGAAATTCCACTTTTACCGGCAATCAGATTGTTCCACAAAGATTCAACCCCTGTTCCTAGAGGTGAAATCGCTCCCATACCTGTTATCACTACACGCTTTTTTGTCATAATCATAAACCTATATATTCTTAATTAATCTTTAATCTTCCATTAGTAATAAAAGGGAATGCATGTTAAAAGAATTATACATCCCCCTTCACACTATACAATTTGAAATATCGACTACGAATGAGAATCGATATAAGAAACAGCGTCTTGAACTGTTTGAATTTTTTCAGCTTCTTCATCAGGAATTTCGCAACCGAACTCTTCTTCGAAAGCCATAACTAATTCAACTGTGTCTAAAGAATCTGCACCAAGATCACCTGTGAAGCTAGCTTCAGGTGTTACAAGAGCTTCATCAACACTTAATTGTTCAACTACTACTTTTTTAACTTTTTCTAATGTGCTCATTTTTTTTTCCTTTTTTCTTTGTAAATATCTAACTATCCAATAAGAATTATACTATTTAAAGATTTTTTTGCAAGAAATTAACATAATTGTTAAAAATCATTAAATTATATAACCAAACCACCGTCAACTTGGATTACTTGACCTGTAATATATGTTGCATCTTCTGCCAAAAACTTAACAGTTTTTGCAATGTCAGCAGGCTCGCCCAATCTTTTTAACGGAATATGTTCTTCAATACCTTGAAGATTAAGATCTTTTGTCATATCTGTTTTAATAAAGCCAGGAGCAACAGCATTAACTCTAATGTTTCTAGAACCCAATTCTTTTGCCAAAGATTTTGTCAAACCGATTAAACCTGCTTTTGCCGCAGAGTAATTTGCTTGTCCCGCATTACCAAAAACGCCTGAAATACTTGCCATATTGATAATTGCACCAGAACGTTGTTTCATCATAATTTTAACAACAGGATTTGAAACATAATATGCACTGTTTAAATTTGTATTGATAACAGCTTCCCAGTTTTCAGCAGACATTCTCATAAAAAGACCGTCTCTTGTAATTCCTGCGTTGTTTACCAAAACATCGATTTTTCCAAATTTTTCCATTACTGCAGAAACTCCTGCTTCAACGGCTTCTTTATCCGTAACATCAAATTTGAAAGCAATAGCATTTACTCCAACAGCTTTAATTTCTTCAACTGTTGAATTTGCAGCATCTTCATTTCCAACATAATTAATAGCAATGTCATAACCTGCATTTGCAAGTTCTATCGCACAAGCTTTACCTATGCCTCTTGAACCGCCTGTTACCAGTGCAACTTTTTTATCTGTCATTTTTTACTCCTTTTTTTTAGGTCATGTCGAATTATTTTCGGCATCTCATAAGTTAACAACAATCTGTGCCTACATTTACACAGTTAATTTAATTAATTTTTAACCAACTCTTCAGCGCAAGCTTCTAATGTAGCTTTATCAAAAACATTATAAATTTTCACTTCAGGATTAATCTTTTTAACAAGGCCTGCAAGAACCTTACCAGGTCCGATTTCAACAAAAGTATCAACACCGTTTTCAATCATCTTTTGAACGCTTTGTGTCCAATAAACCGATGAATAAATTTGTTTTGGCATTTTTGACTTAAAAGCATCTGCTCCTGTGGTAATCTCTGCATCAACATTGGTTACAACCGAAATTTTGGCATCATTTAACTCAACACCTGAAACAAATTTTTCAAACTCGTCTGCAGCATCCTTCATTTTTTGAGAATGAAAGGCTCCTGAAACAGCAAGCGGAAGAACTCTTTTAGCACCAGAAGCACTCAATATTTCGCCTGCTTCTTTGATAGCATCTTCTTCCCCTGTAATAACAACCTGTCCAGGGCAATTATAATTTGCAACATCAACATACCCTGACTTAACTTGTTTTAAAGCATCTTGAACCTTATCATCTGCAAGTCCCAATACAGCCGCCATTGCGCCGCCTTTAGATTTTGCCATCAACTCTGCTCTTTTTGAAATCAATTTGATTGTATCTTCAAGAGAAAGAACACCCGATGTATAAAGTGCGCCATACTCACCCAAGCTATGACCAGCAACAAAAGAAGGCTCAACATTTAATTTAGATTTTAAAGCCTCTAATGCAGCAATTGAAGTCATAAGAATTGCTGGCTGAGTATTTATTGTTTGTTTCAAATCTTCATCAGGGCCTTCAAAACAAATTTTCGAAATACTTCTGCCCAAAACCTCATCCGCCTTGTCAAAAACAGATTTTGCTTCTTCAAAATTATCGTATAAATCTTTTCCCATTCCGACAGACTGTGAACCTTGTCCAGGGAACATAAATGCTAATTTGCCCATAATGCCCTCATTTTACTTTTACTAACAAATACCTTCTCTAAGTCTAACAATTGCAACACCCCAAGTCATGCCTGCCCCGAAGCCGCAAAGAATAGCTGTAGAAGGAAGTTTAACCTTTCCGCTTTCAACGCTCTCTGCCAAAGCGATAGGCACAGAAGCAGCAGAAGTGTTTCCGTAATTTTGAATATTTGAAACAACCTTGCTATCATCATAACCAAGTCTTTGTTGAATAGCATCAATAATTCTTTGGTTTGCCTGGTGTGGAATCAAATAATCTACATCTTCAGGTTTCATTCCTGCCATTTCCAAACATCTTTCAATATACTCTGGAACAATTCTAACCGCGAATTTGTAAACTTCTTTTCCGTTCATTTTGATATAAGCCGGTTTTTGGCTACAAGGCTCAACCAAAGGACAATTTTGTCCGACCAAAGGAAGAGTTAAATACTCACCAATAGAACCGTCTGCATTGATACTTATTGCCAATACATCGTTTACGCCGTCTTCTGCTTGAGTAACGACCATAGCTCCTGCACCGTCACCGAACAAAATCGAAACGCTTCTGTCTGACCAGTCACATAATCTTGAATTATTATCAGTTGCAACAAGCAAAATGTTTTTATATTTTCCTGATGCAATATAAGCTTGCGCTATATCTAATGTATAAATCAAGCCTGAACATGCTGCGGTAACATCAAACGCAGGAATAGTCTTTTTTGCACCTATTCTTGCTTGAATTCGGCACGCAATAGAAGGATACAAATCAGGAGGGGCTGAAGACGCAGCAATAATCAAATCAATGTCTTCTGCTGAAATCTTAGCTTTTTCCAACGCATTTTTCGCCGCCTGTTCACCTAAATCAACAGCATTTTGTTCGCCCGAAACCAAATGTCTTTCTTTTATTCCGGTTCTTGTATAAATCCATTCGTCAGATGTGTCATACAGTTTTGTTAAATCTTCGTTTGTAACAACGGTATCAGGTACACTGTACCCTACACCTGCTATTTTTAAAGGAATCAAATTATTAACCATTGTTCTTCTCCACCAAATCTGAATAATTAAAGAGTGAATTTCACTCGAACTATTCTAACCATATTTTATACTCTTTATCAAATTATAACAAATTAATTTGAAGTTTCGCTGTTTCCATCCATGAAATCAGCAATCTTTTTGTTTACACTTGTCTCTACAGCTTCTTTTGCCACCCTAACTGCATTTTTAATCGCATAAGCTTTAGAACTTCCGTGAGAAATTACGGTAATTCCTTTAACACCAAGCAAAAGTGCTCCGCCAAATTCTTCGTAATTAATTTTTCTATAAATTCTTTTCATAAAAGGTTTTGCGATTAATCCAGCGATCTTCGCCAAAGGATCCGTTTTGAATTCTTGTTTTAACATTCTAAAAAGCATGCCGGAAGTACCTTCTGTTATTTTCAAAGCAACGTTTCCAACGAAGCCGTCACAAACAATAACATCACAAGTACCTGAGAAAATTTCTCTACCTTCAATGTTTCCAACAAAATGAAGCTTATCTTGATTATCTTCTAAAAGCTTGTAAGTCATTTGAGCAAGCTCATTACCTTTACCAGCCTCTTCACCTATATTCAAAACTCCAACTCTTGGTTTTTCAATTCCTAAAACGTTTTTTGAAAAAGTTGTCCCCATAACCGCAAACTGAAATAACATCTCAGGAGTACAACTGCTGTTTGCTCCACCGTCAATAATAACAACGGGTTCTTTCATCGTCGGTAAAGTAACCGCAATAGCAGGTCTGTCAATTCCTGGGATTCTACCCAATCCAAACAAACTTGAAGCCATAGCAGCACCAGTCGAACCAGCAGCCACAATCGCATCAGAACTTCCAGTTGCAACTGCATCAACTGCAAGAACTATTGAAGATTTCTTTTTCTTTCTAATCGCTTGTCCTGGAGCTTCGCCCATCTCAATTACTTCTGTCGCGGGAGTAATTTTTATATCTAATTTGGACGTATCTATTTTAATTTTTTGGTCTTTAAAGCCACCGGCAGTGGAAATAAATCCTTCTCGTGAGATACGCGCCAACTCATATTCTATTCTGTCTTGTTTTCCAACCAATTCAATTGCAACACCATAATCAGCCGCAGCCCAAACAGCACCGGCAACTATTTCGCGTGGAGCATGGTCTCCGCCCATTGCATCTATTGCTATTCTTGTCATTCTATCCTCTTTAGTTTATTAATCTATAAACATATAAGGTGATAAAATTGAAAAAATTTAAATTTAAATTTCACAACTTTATCACCATATAACTTTTTTCTATTCTTCGCTTGTTGTTTCTTCTTTTGATTCTTCAACAGTTTCTACAACTGCTTCTTCAACTTTAGCTTCTTCAACTTTTTCAGCTTTTTTTACTTTAGGTTTTGTTGTTTTTTTAGCTTCTTTTTTAGGCGCTTCAACAGTTGTTTCAACGTAATCCGCTGATTTAATGCTTACTGCTTTGCCTTTATAATAACCACAAGCTGTGCAAACTGTGTGAGTCAAAACTAACTCTCCGCAATTTAAACATTTTGTTGTTTCAGGTTTTGTTGCTTTCCAGTTAGAACGTCTGTGTCCTTGTGCTGAATGTCCTGTTCTTTTCTTAGGTACTGCCATTTGATTTTCGCTCCTTATCTATTTATTTATATTTCTTTCTAGTTTAAAACTAAATGACTACTTAACTATTTTTCTTAATTTTTATATCTTTAAAAATCGACAATCTTGGGTCAATTTCTTCTTTTGGTTCATTTTCATCACGAATGAAAATATCCCCACCTTTACAATTTATACCACAAACTTTTTTATTTGGGAAATCTAATATTACAGATTGATACAAAATATCGGAAATATCCATCTCTTTTGCCCCGTTAAGATCTGTAACAAATTGACCGTCCTTTAGCTCGATTTCTGCTCCATATTCATCAATCAATGCTTTTTTTGCAAACATTTCATCTATATCAATATCGATTTCATAATCAAAATCACTCAAGCACAAGTCACATTTCAGAGTAACAACCCCTTGAATATGACCTGACAATTTTATAAAATCGCCCATAGATATCGCAACCAATTCCGCATAAAATGGTTCTTTTGATTCAATTCCCTCTAAATAATTTTCAAAATCAATATTTAATGTTTTTCCGTTTGAGTTTTCGATATCATCTATCTTTACAATTAATCTTTCTATCGACATTTTATCTCTCTAATCTACACGTACTGCTCATCTTGAAGCGCTACAGCCGAAACTTGGTTCATATTAAAAGTAACTTTTTTAATCGGACCAACGCCTTCTTTTTCAATCAAGGTTGGGGCTTGAGTTTTCAATAGTTGTTGAAGCTCATCATATACTGCTTTTGGATTTTCGACATACAAAACTATCGGCGCTGATGAACCTTTGATAAAAATTAGTAACGCTGTTCTTGTTTTAACTTGCGGAGCTCCGCTAAATTGAGTCGCCATAGTTATTATCCTCCTTGATTAATATATTTTAACTGCTTAAATAGTTTACTTTAAATTAATATCAAAATCAAGATTTTTACAAATTGTGATAAAATTCCATGCAAATAAAAAGGCGCGAAGCGATGCTTCGCGCCTTTTTCATATATTAATTAAACAGCAACTTTCATTGTTTTTTCAATAATTTCATTGAAGCTGTCAACTTTCAAGCTAGCGCCACCGATTAAAGCACCATCAATGTCAGATTTTGACATTTGTTCTTCGATTGAACCAGGGTTTACGCTTCCACCGTACAAAATTCTGATAGCATCTCCTGCAGCTGCAGTTGAAACTTCTTTAACAACATTTCTGATCATCGCGATTACTCTGTTTGCTTCATCAGAATCACAAGTTTTGCCTGTTCCAATTGCCCAGATTGGTTCATAAGCAATTGCTGATTTTGAAATTTCATCTTCTGATAATCCTTCAAGAGCAGCCTTGATTTGGCTTGCAATATGAGAATCTGTAACGCCAGCTTCTCTTTGTTCTAAAGATTCACCACAGCAAATAATCGGAATTAGTCCGCCTGCCAAAATAGCTTTTGCTTTTTTATTAATCATTTCATCAGTTTCTGAAAAATATTGTCTTCTTTCTGAGTGGCCGATTATAACATATTCACATCCTGCATCTTTCGCCATTTCTACAGAAATTTCTCCTGTATAAGCGCCTGATTTTTCCCAGTGGCAGTTTTGAGAAGATGTAAATATTTTATCTCTGCATCCACAATCGCATCTTTGTGACTCTACAGCTGCAATTGATGTAAAGGTAGGTGCAACAACAATTGTAGGCAATTGATCAGCTGAATATTGTTTCACAAATTCTTTTATTCCGCAAAATAATTCTTTAGCTTCGCTTTGAAGCAAATTCATTTTCCAGTTTCCGGCAATAATTGGTTTTCTTGACATTTTATTTCTCCTTCTAGTGTTTTATTCACTCGATAATGTTAGTTTAAACATAAAATATTATCAAGGGAAAATCAAACAAGAAGAATTAGTCACTCAATTACAAGAAATTGGAATTATTGCTGAGGAACGTATGTCTTAACATTCTTGCTCACTACCGCATTGCGTAAACTATATGTGTTCGGATACATAGAGTTATGTTTATAAGCAAAGTTTGTTACTTCATTACTTATACTTTGTCTATTATAGACTGAACGTAAAGATTTCTTAGCAGTTTCGAGCTCACTTTGATACTTTTTAGAATCAACCGAAATCGCATATGGATCTGAATTGTATTTTACCTTTTTAATATAGCATTCTGCAAAATCCGGACTAAACATATCTTTGTCAGTGGCTTTCAACTCTGTTTGAAGAAGTTCATCTGCTCGCTCAAAAAATTGAGGATTTTTTGACAATTTATGATAATGGCTTTTTAATGATTTTGAATATTCATTTATGACTTGATAATCTTCAGGAATTGCCTGATTTGTTGCAACTCTCTCAAGTGAACTTTTTACTTGGGCTTCGCCTTGGGCAATTTTTTTAATATTATTTGAAAAAATGCTATATTGTTCTTTGCCTGTCGAAATAGAAGCAAAAGTTCTTGCTTTTAAAGCTTCAGCTTCAGAAATAACACTCTTAGCCTTTCCTAATTGAGTTGTAGCTGTAGCTAACTCCTCTCTTACCAGACCAAGCTCATTTTTCAACAATTTATTTTCTGCTTTTAAAGCACTTTTTGATACACCTGCTAATTTCCCTATAATAGTTCCGATTTTTGAAATATTAATCATTATTACACCTATCCTTTTTAAACCTACCGTATATAAAAAGATACAAAATAAAAATTTATTGCGATATTTTGAGCTTGTAAGTAATAAAAGTTTACAATTCAATTACTTTTTGATACATTTAACTTATGACAAAGAATATTCAATTTTACATAGTTCCAACTCCGATTGGAAATCTGGGCGATATGACATTTAGAGCAGTCGAAGTGCTTAAAAATGTTGATATAATCGCTTGCGAAGATTCCAGAAACACTCAAAAATTACTAAATCATTTTGAGATAAAAACAAAACTCATTTCTTATCATAAATTTAACGAGCGCGAAAGAGTGAACATGTTTTTAAACTTGCTAAGCGAAGGCAAAAAAATTGCGCTTGTCTCTGATGCAGGCATGCCTATGATTTGCGATCCGGGTTCTGTTTTAATCGAGGAATTAAGAAAAAATAATATTAATATCAGTGCGCTCGCTGGCGCGAGCGCGCTGACAACATTTCTTGCTCAAGTACCTCGAAACGGCGAAGATTTTTCTTTTACAGGGTTTTTACCGAAAACAGAAGGGCAAATTTTTGCCTTACTGCAAAAATTTGCCCACACCAATCTTGTTTTTTACGAATCTCCAAACAGATTATTAAAAACACTTGATTACATCAAAAAATTCAATCCAGAATCAAAAATTGCAGTTGGCAGAGAACTTACAAAAATATTTGAAGAAGTTGTAATCGAAAACGTTGAAAACGTTATTGAATATTTTAAAAATAACACCTTAAAAGGTGAAATTGTTGCAATGATATATAAACAAGAAAGTGCCGAAGTTGCGCAAACAGAAATTCTTGAAAAAATTAACAAACTTAAAAAGCGCAACTTCGGCGCAAAAGACATCTCTACAATTTTGGCAGACTTGTACGGACTTAACAAAAACGAAATTTACAAAATGATTATTTAAATAAATTCAAAATACAAAATTTATTTAATTTTGTAACCAATTTTTGAAACTCACACTTCGTCCATTAATAACAGCCGGATCATCTAATTGAGGGGAAACATACCCGCTAGAGACAGGTTTTCCATATGTAGAGGTATCATCAATATAAAAATAAACAACTCCATCCTTACCAAGCAACATTGAAAACATATCCTGCCCAATTTTATTTGGTTTTTTATTACAATTTGTATCAACTAGAATATGAGTTTCATCAAGGCCAACCCAAGGATTTGACCAACACATTCCATCCGCTGTAACCCAACTATAACGACTTGGAAGATACGATGACATTCCAAATAAATCTAAATAACTTTCCCAATTTTGTGACCAACATCCTGATTCATTTTGACATGTTTTTATAACCTTTTGTTTAGATTTAAAAGCATCAGTTCTTCCATCTGGAGAATTGTAATCTGCTGTAATACCATCTGGCCACGTGCAATCAGATCCGCCTTTTGCAATATAAGTTTCAGGGTTTTCAGCAACAACTTGCGACCAAGACTGAGAAGCTACAGAATAAGCCTTTTTAAAAGAAGTTTTTAACACCTGTTCTTGAATATTTGTAACTAATGGGGGTAAAGTTAGCTCCGCAATTATGCCAATTATTCCTATTACAATCAATATTTCAGCCAATGTGAATGCTAATAAATTTTTACATACTTTTGTACTCACAATTTGATTTCTCCAAAGTTTATTTATCTTGCTATCCACTATTTGTGGACGACAATATAAATATCTTATACCCAAATAAAGAAATGTACCAAAGAATATGCAAAAATATCGCAATAAAACTTAAAGAAATAAGATTAAAAAACAATATGTCTCAAGGTGAGTTATCGCTTGAAGCAGATTGCGCAAAATCTTATATTGGAATGATTGAAAACGGACAAAAAATTCCATCGATTAAATTACTTACAAAACTAGCAACTGCACTAAAAATTGATATCAGGGACTTTTTCTAACTCACAACATGATTTATTTTATAGCAAGCCTAAAAAATTTAGTTTATTAAATTAAATTTAAAGCGGGATATAACCGGAATACATTAAACTTGCCCAAGGTTCAAAATAACTTATTTGTGTTGCGCTACCTGTTCTTATATAAACTTTCGCCTGATGCCTTGGAGATAGCATAATCGCACTGCTTATTGCAGCTTGGATGACATCTGGATGAGTAACAATAATTACTCTATTACCAATATTTTCTTCTACGATTTTTTTTATGACAGTATCAACTCGCTTGTCAAAATCTCCAACTGCTTCTCCGTTTTCAGGGCTGTATGAACAAGGATTTTCGTGCATTTGCTCAAGCATTTGAGGATATTTTTCTTCAATTTGCTCAAATGTTAACCCACTCCAAACGCCATATTTTCTTGGCTCCAAATTATCCAAAACTTCAAAATCTTTTTTAAAAACTTTTGAAATCATTTGCGCACTTTGGATTGTCCTCAAAGCTGGACTGGAATAAATTTTGTCATTTTTTATCGCTTTTTCTTTTAGCCATTCACAGATTTTTTCTATCTCTTGCTGACCGGCTTCATTCAATGGCGGATAGTTACCATTATCGAAAAGCCTGTTTTCTTCCGAATGGATGGTTGCGCCGTGAGATATAAATGTTATTTTACATTTCCTATTGAACATAATTACATTGTACTATTATTGAAAAAATTTTACAAATGCTTTAATTTTTGTTATAATCCATATATGACAAATATCAACGAAATAATTAATAAATTAAAAGAACTAAAGCCTTCTCTGCAAGCTGAATTTAAGATAACAGAGTTGGGCGTTTTTGGTTCTTTTGCAAGAAATGAACAAACTCAAAATAGCGACATTGATATTTTAATTGATTATGAAGACGGAACTAGCATTCTAACTCTTGGCGGACTTCAATATGCATTGTCTGAAATATTTGGAAAAAAAGTTGATATAGTTATGAAAAAAAGCCTTAAAAGAAATATTGGTAAACAAATCTTGTCCGAGGTTTTATATGTATAAAAAAAATTATACCGATTATGTTGAAGATATGCTTCAAGCCTGCATCGAAGTTGAAATAGTAATAAAAAACATTAATTATGATGAATTTAAAATTGATAAATTAAGATTGAGAGCTATAGAACGATTATTTGAAATTATTGGAGAAGCGGCAAACAGAATCCCAAAAGAACTTCAATTAAAATATACCGAAATTCCTTGGAAAAACATAATAGGAATGAGAAATATAATAATTCATACCTATGAAAGTGTAGATTCTCTTACGCTGTGGGAAGCTGCAAAACAAGATCTACCGGTTCTTACCAAAGAATTAAAAAATATGTTAAAAAACATGAATAAGGATTTTTAGTTATGGGAAAAGCATTTAAATTTGGAGATAACATCTCAACAGACCATATAGCACCAGGAAGATTATTCCACCTTCGCTCTAATTTGCAAGAATTTGCAAAACACGTATTGGAAGATGCTGACCCGACTTTTGCAAGCTCGATGAAAAAAGGTGATTTTGTAGTAGGGGGAAACAACTTTGGACTAGGTTCTTCAAGAGAACACGCCCCGCAAATAATTAAAATTGCGGGAGTTCAGGCAGTCCTTGCTAAATCTTTTGCAAGAATTTTTTACAGAAATGCAATAAACATTGGGCTTTTGGCAATAGAATGTGATACTGATTTGATAAAGGCAGGCGATGAGCTTGAGTTGGATGTAAAAAACGGATTGATAAAAAATATTACTCAAAAAACTGAAATTAAATTTTCACC
>JAEWYI010000003.1 GCA_023395735.1 Cyanobacteria bacterium OH_SFB_17 | reverse complement strand
GTTGTCTCTAATTTTGTTGAAACTGCTAAGCCAGCTGCATCATCTTTAGCTGAGTTAATCTTAGAGCCAGAAGACATTCTTTCCATAGCTGTGTTCATTTTGTCTGTTGCACTGCTCAAGTTACCTTGGATACGCAATGCTTGCATGTTTGTGTTTACCGTAATTGACATAGTTGATCTCCTTTCAAAGTGACCATTTACTTCCTTGTATCTACTCTACTTCAGCGGAAATTCATTCAGCTCCTTAACAAGACGATGCTATTCGGCTATAAAGATTCCACCTACACATATTACGACTTTCAGCTTCAATTCTTAATTACATTTAAGTTTGAAATTTCTGATACTTTAGTATAAAACTTTTCAAATTAAAATTAAAGTCTGCATGCTAAAAATTGTACAATTCTTAATATAAATTTTATATACTTGTATAAAAAAACACCCCAAGAGAGTGTTTTTTCAGGCTTTATTTTTTTAACTGTATTATAATTTTTGTTAAAATGTTAATTTAAACGTTTCAAAATATGTTAAAACGGGTATAAAATTTTTTCGCACAAAAATTTAGTTAACAGGAACGTCTATTGGATAACTTAGCATGACTTCAAGAACAGTTCCCTGGTTTAGAATTACATCGTCACCTTTTCTGAACAAATCAATAATGCTGTCACCTGCAAAATAAGCGCCCCCACCCATTGCACCTCCTGTGGCACAGATTGGAGTAGTTATATAAACAGCTCCAGTGAAAGCATTTTCGCCTATGTCTATTCCAAATTCAGTTGCATTCTTTGTTATTTCTACGGTTTTTGCCCAATTTTTCTTAAGTGCTTCTCCATATCCTTTTGACCCGTAGATCCCGCCGTCATTTGTCAAGTCGTTTCTGTTGAAAATTGACATAGAAAGTGGCAATTGTCTTCCGTTTGGAGTTACAACATGATCAAAATCCAAATAAACAACAGCTCCTCTTGATAGTCTTCTTACAGGTTTAACCTTGCTTAAATAACCTCTAACGACAGAGCCTGCAGGCAAAATTACATTCGTGCCTGAAACTTGGTCATCTACAAGCATTGCGTTAAAAGCATCACCTTCTTGTCCTGCAACTGTGCTGACGGTGTCCATAAGTTGAATTTTAAGCTTTGTTCCAGCAGGAATTCTTCTTGTTCTTGCATCAGCTTTAAGTGGAGCCGCATTTGCCGCAGTTGCGAATATCATGACAGCAAGTGTCAATATAAAAAATTTCATTTTCATCTCATACCTCCGATTTCCAATAAGTATTTTACTCAAAATAATCTTAGTTTAAAACCGTTTTTAAAGCAACTATTTATTTTTTATTGACAAGAGTCCTACAATGAATGTAAAATACATGTCATGGCGATAGTTTATATAGGTTTAGGTTCCAATAAAGGTGATAGAGTCGGATTTGTACAACAAGCGACAAGTCTTTTGGGTGCAATGGAAGATTTTAAGTTGATTAGATCCTCTTCTTTGTATGAAACTCAGCCTTGGCTTGAAAAAGACACAACTTGGTTTATTAACGCTATAATTGAGGCGAAAACTTCTTTGTCTCCAGCAGATTTGTTGAAGGAGTGCCAAAGAATAGAAAACCAGCTTGGTCGCAATCGACAAATTGAAGGTCATCATGGCGATAGAACCATTGATATTGATATTTTGTTTTACGGTAAGGATTTAATTGAAGAAGAAAATTTGACCATTCCGCATAAATTTTTTCACAAAAGAGCTTTTACCTTGGTTCCAATGTTAGAGCTTAATCCTAATTTTGTTCATCCTCAGCTGGAAAAATCAGTAGAAGATTTGTATGATGAGCTGGATAATCCAGAAATGGTTTATTTGTATGGTACAAGATTGGAAGGAATGTAGTCCGTTGAAAAGATGTGCGATTATTGGTGCAGGTCCAGCGGGGTGTTTTTGTGCTTATTATGCTCAAAATCAAGCGCAAGTAACTTTGTTTGACTTTTCATCTCCTTTGAAAACTTTACTTTATACCGGGGGTGGGCGTTGTAATTTAGCCCATGCAGAGTATGATTTTAAAGATTTGGCGAAAAATTACCCAAGAGGTGAAAAATTTTTGTATTCTATTTTTTCAAGATTTTCAACTTGTGACACTTTAGATTTTTTTGAAAAAATAGGGGTAAAAACGTACGTCCAAGATGATGGAAGAATTTTTCCGACCTCGAATAGCGCACTTGAAGTAAGAACAAATATACTTAAAGCGCTGTCGGAATGTGAATTTGTAAAAACAAAAGTAATTGGAGTGCACAAAAAGGACGATATTTTTGTAGTTGAGACAAGTGCAGGCAGTTATGAATTTGACAGTGTTGTGATTTCTATTGGTGGGCACGCCGGATTTGATTTGATTGAGAAGACGGGACATTTTGTGGTTGAGCCAAGACCAGCTTTGACAGGGTTGATGAGCGAAGAAAGTTTCTTTGAATTGAGCGGTGTTTCTGTGAAGTCTGTTGAGGCGTTTGCTTGTTTTGAGTTTGAGGGTGTGAAAAAAGCAGATAGATTTTGTGGGGATTTGTTGTTTACACATAGAGGAATTTCAGGACCTTTGGTTTATCAAATTTCTTCAGTTTTTGCAAGATGTGAATTTTCTAAGTCAAATCCTTTAAAAATTAAATTCAATTTTATTCAAGGCGATATCGATTTCCAAAAAATGTTGAATGAAAATTCGAAAAAGGATGTTAAGAATTTGCTTTCTGAATTTGTGCCTAAATCTTTGGCAAATTACATTGTCAAAAAATGTTGTACCAGCTTTGATATTAAATGTTTTGAGGTAGATGCCAAGATTCGTGATTCAATTTTGAAAAACTTGCTAGAGTTTGAAGTTAATGTTGTCAAGCCAGCAAAAGATGGCGAAATAGTGACATCGGGCGGAGTTTTCTTAGATGAAATTAATCCTAAAACAATGGAGTCAAAACTTTATAAGGGGTTGTATTTTTGTGGCGAAGTGATTGATGTTGATGGGTTTTGCGGAGGTTTTAATTTGCAAAATTGTTGGTCTACAGGGTTTGTTGCAGGCAGTTCTATATAAACAAAAAGACCGCGATGCGGTCTTTTTGTTTATATAGTATAAAAATTAAATTTTATTTGCAAGCGCCAGCTGCTTCATCGTAAGTTTTGTCGATGCTTTTGCAGTATGATTCAAGAGCGTTTGTGCCTGCGCCTGAAACTGCTGTGTTAGCTTGGTTGCCTACTTTGTTTATAGAACTGCTGAATTTGCCTAAAATGGTTACGGCAACGACTGCAACAAGTGCAAGAATTAAACCGTATTCAATTAATGATTGTGCCTTTTTCATACTAACTCCTCTTAGTTTTCAAATAACAGCTGAAGTATAGCATAGAATTATTCTAAATGCAATTATATATCTTTTTGTTAACACATTTTTCTTCCAATATTTTGTTGAGGATTGAATCGATTTTAATTTTGGGGTAATTTAGTTTTAAGTAAATTAAATGTTTTTAAGAGGTGAAGATGAATAAAAAAATATTTCTGGCGATTTGTGCTATTTCAATATTTGCACTTTGTGGATGCGGAAAAAAAGAGCAGGATCAGGATTTGCTTCAGCAGATTAAATTGCGTGATAGGCTTGTAGTTGGGGTCAAGAGTGATTCTAAACCTTTTGGATACATAGATGAAAAAGGTAAAAATGCAGGTTTTGATATCGATTTGGCAAAAGAAATTGCTAAAAATATATTGGGTAGTGAAGATAAGGTTGAATTTAAGCCCGTTTCTGCTTCAAATCGTATCATGGCATTGAATTCTTCTGAGGTTGATATGGTTATTGCAACAATGACAATAACTCCACAACGGCTTGCGGTAGTCGACTTTTCTGTTCCTTATTACACAACTGGGCAAACTTTTTTAATTGATAAGGAAAGCAAAATTAGTTCGATTTCTCAATTACAAGGGAAAAAGGTTATTGTTGTTTATGGCTCAACTTCTGAGAAAAATTTGCGACATATTGCGCCGGATATTCAAATTGTAGGGTTTAAATCTTATGAGAGTGCTTATAAGGGTTTAAAAGAAGGAATGGCGGATGCTATTTTTGCTGATTATGCTATTTTATTGAATTTTGCACAAAAAGATAAGTCTTTAAAATTATTAAATCAAAAATACTCAAACGAGCCTTATGCCATTGCGTTTAAAAAAGGTGTTGTTTCAAATTCTTTGAGAAATGAGGTTAATAGTATTATAAAAGGCATGCAATCTTCAGGTATTATGGATAAAATTAGTTCAAAATGGATCAATAAGTAATTATATTAACAATATTTACATTTATGTTTGAATTTTGTTTGGATGTGGAACTGTACTTTTATCTGTATAAAAACCTTTTGTAGATGAAGTAACCGCCTAATAATGCGCTTAGAGTATTATGTTTTGTAAATACTTGACATTTTATTACTATTTTGTTAACATCTTGGAAGGTCTAATATGAGAAGAGACACTAATGTATTACTTACATAAAATTTATCGAAGCGAAAGGTAGAAAGATTATGGCAAAAAGATTCGGATTTACTTTGGCAGAAGTATTAATCACATTGGGTATTATCGGTGTAGTTGCTGCTATGACTATTCCAACATTGATGAACCAGACAAATCAAGCTGAGTTCAAAACAGGATTTAAAAAAGTTGTTTCAACTTTAAACCAAGCGATTTCTATGAACGTTGCGCTTGACAACACAGACTTTTCTTTGTTAGCTACAGGTACTTCAGGAGTTTCCGGGTCTGTATTTAACATGTTCACTTCAAGAATGAACGTTATCAAAACTACAGTAGGAGCAGATACTGGTTCTGCAAGTGAAGCTGGAAATTATTCATTGTACTTCAACGATGGTATGACTCTTTCATTCCCATCTGCAGCAGCAAGCTGTGTTTCTACAACACTTTCTTCTGGCTGTGTTGCTATTGTTGACGTTAACGGTGCTAAAAAACCAAACAGATTGTCTAACTGCTCTAATTCAGCTGCAGCAACAACTGATGGTGGTACATGTGCTACTACTAACTTGATTGTCGGCGACAGATTCTCTGTTAGATTTGGTGATCAGCAAGTTGCTCCAAATGGAAGCGCTGCTAGATACATTATGTACAACTAATATATAGTAGTTAATTCTCAAACAAAAGAAGGATGTTGATTTTCAATATCCTTCTTTTTGTTTTTATAATGTTTTTAGTTAAAACTTAAGGGCTCTTTTCATTCTGAAAAGAGCCCTTAAGTTTTGATTTTATTTATTCTTCATTAAGGCTTAATACGGCCATGAATGCTTCTTGCGGAACTTCTACTTTTCCTACTGATTTCATACGTTTTTTACCTTTTTTCTGTTTTTCCAATAGTTTTCTTTTTCTCGAGATGTCACCGCCGTAGCATTTGTCAAGAACGTTTTTTCGCATTGCTTTTATATTTGTTCTTGCAATAATTTTACCGCCGATTGCTGCTTGAATTGGAACTTCAAACAGTTGGCGAGGAATAATATCTTTTAATTTTGCTGTTAATTTTTGCCCAATATAAAATGCGTTGTCATTATGACAAATTACAGAAAGTGCATCTACAACTTCATTGGCTAGCAAAACATCCAGTTTAACAAGTTCTGAGCGCTTATAATCAAGAAACTCATAGTCCATGCTCGCGTATCCTTTGGTTCTTGATTTAAGCTGATCGTAAAAATCAGTAATGACTTCACTTAGAGGTATATGATATTCAATATCCGCCCTTGTTCCAAGATAAGACATGTTAATAAAAATACCTCGTTTTGATTGTGCCAAATCCATAAGAGTACCGACATAATCGTTTGGAGCGATTATGTTAACTTTTACATAAGGCTCTTCAATAAAATCTCTGTATTGCGGCCCCGGCAGATTTGCAGGGTTATCGATTTCAACTATTTCGCCGTTTGTTTTGTGAACTTTATAAACAACAGAAGGTGCGGTGGTGACCAGAGAGATGTTGTATTCTCTCTCAAGTCTTTCTTGTGCAATTTCCATGTGAAGCATGCCTAAAAATCCGCAGCGGAAGCCAAAACCAAGTGCGCTCGACGTTTCGGGTTCAAATGTAATACTGCTGTCGTTTAGTTTTAACTTTTCCAGTGCTTCTTTCAAATCTTGATATTCGTCGTTATCGACAGGATAAAGACCCGAAAATACCATAGGAAGTGCTTCTTTATATCCTGCAAGAGGTTCTTTTGCAGGATTTTCGCTAAGCGTTATTGTATCACCGACAAATCTTGTTAATTCTTTTATTGAACCTGCAAAATATCCTACATCTCCGCAGCGAAGTTCATTTACCTGAACTCTATTTGGCGTTAAGTAGCCTAATTCAACGACCTCATATTTTTTACCTGATGCCATAAATTTAACGTTATCGCCAAGTTTTAATTTTCCATCCATTATTTTGAAAAAGCAAAGAGTTCCAAGATATTGATCATAAGCACTGTCAAAAACAAGCGCCCTAAGAGGTTTTTCAGTCGTGTCTGCAGGTGGCGGAACAAATTCAACAACTGTTTCCAACACGTCTTCAATACCGATTCCTGCTTTTGCGCTGACTGGAATTGCCATACTGGCATCTATGCCTAAAATCTCTTCTATTTCGTTTTTCACCCTTTCAACATCTGCAGATGGGAGGTCTATTTTATTTATTACAGGAATAATTTCAAGATTTTGTTCAATTGCAAGATAAACATTTGCAAGTGTTTGGGCTTCGACCCCTTGAGTCGCATCTACAATCAAAAGAGCGCCTTCACAAGCTGCAAGTGAGCGTGAAACTTCATAGGAAAAATCAACGTGTCCGGGAGTGTCAATCAAATTGAGCTCATATTCCTTACCGTTTTTTGCTTTGTAATTCATTCTGGCAGCATTAAGCTTGATTGTAATTCCGCGTTCGCGTTCAATATCCATCGTGTCTAGCAATTGGTCTTGCATATCACGTTTGGCAATAGTACCGGTAAATTCCAACAATCTATCAGCGAGTGTTGATTTTCCGTGGTCAATGTGTGCTATTATACAAAAATTCCGTACATTCTCTCTATGTTTCATATTTTCTATTATACATTAAACCAGCTGAAATTAGTATTAATGTAACAATGTGTACAAAAATTTGCAAAAATTAGCTCAAAAAGGTTATAATTAGTGTATGAGAGATATGAAAATTGCTTTGGGCGCCGATCACGGCGGGTATGAACTGAAGGAAGCTATAAAAAAATTATTAGATAAGCGTGGAATTCCATTTGAGGATTTTGGCTGTCATAATTCGGAATCTTGTGACTATCCGATATACGGAAAGCTGGTTGCAGAAGCTGTTTCTGACGGTTCTTTCACAAGAGGCATATTAGTTTGTGGCTCAGGGATTGGAATGTCTATCGTTGCAAATAAAATTAAAGGAATCAGAGCCGCTTTGTGCTGGAATTTAGAGACTGCAACATCAGCAAGAACCCATAATAATTCAAATATTTTATGCTTAGGGCAAAGGCAGCTGGATATGGATTTAGCCTTGCAAATGGTAAATGTTTGGTTAGACAGTGAATTTGAGGGCGGACGACACAAAAGAAGAGTTGAGAATATAGAAGGATAACAATGGAAAATTTAACTTCAGAGAAACTGGCAAGTGTAGTTGCTAGAGTAATAGACGATAATTTAGGTAAAGATATAACAATTTTAAATATCAGCAATGTGTCAGTATTAGCTGATTATTTTGTGATATGTTCAGGAGATACTTCGACTCAGGTTAGAGCTTTGACTTCACACGTCAGAGAAAAAATCAAAGAGCTTTTCGAAAGATTGCCTAACAATATAGAAGCTGATGTTAAAAATCGATGGAATTTGGTTGATTATGGCGATGTTGTTGTGCATATTTTGCACAGAGAAGAGAGAGAAACTTACGCCATTGAAAAATTCTGGAATCACGCATTCAAGGTTGATCAGGCTAAATGGATGAAAGATTCTGAAGAATATTCCAAATATACAATTTAATTAATTTTGAAAGGTATTTGTAATGGCAAATTATAACCAAAACAAAGGTAAAGGCTTTTTGTATTTGAAGGTAAACGGTGGTTTGGGAAATCAGATGTTTCAGTGGGCAATGGCAAGAACCTTCAAAGAAATTTTGGATGTAGACGTCTTTTTGGATATGTCTTATTTTGCAAAAAGATATTCGCGTCCTTATCAGCTCGATATATTCAAGGTTAAGCCTGATTTTGTAAAAGGTGAAATTACAAAAATGAAGCTTGAGATTATATGGGCGTTTCGAAAAATCCTTCAAGGCGTTAGGGTTTTTGGAATAAGATATTATGAAGAACAGTCATTTAATTATGATTCCGGAGTTCATAAAATAGGTTCAAATTCTTATATAAGCGGTTTTTTTCAAAGCGAAAGATATTTCAGGAGCATAGCAGATAAAATCAGAGAAGATTTCAAATTTGCAGTTTATCCAACGGAAAATTCTGCAAAAATTATTGCTCATATAAATCGTTGCAATGCAGTTTCTTTGCATATAAGAAGAGGGGACTACGTAGCAAAGAAAAGATACCAAGACCAGTATGCACAATGTTCTTTAAGCTATTACAAAAGAGCAGTGGATTATATTGCAGAAAGACATCCAGATCCGACATTGTTCATATTTTCTGATGATATCGAATGGGTTAAAAAGAATTTAAGATTCCCTCACGAGTGCGTTTATGTGGAAGGAAACAATGGTGAAAAAAGCTATGAGGATATGCGATTGATGAGTCTTTGTTCTCATAATATTATCGCAAACAGTTCTTTTTCATGGTGGGGAGCTTGGCTTAATCCAAATCCTGATAAAATTGTTGTTGCTCCTACAAGATGGTTTAATGATCCTGATGTGATACAAACGGATATAATTCCACCGGAGTGGGTAAAGTTAGAGAATTAGATTTTAGACAAAATCATTTGTTCTTGCTATAATTGTTTTCAAAAATGGGAGATGAAAAAGTGAAAAAGATTTCGGTTGTTATAAATACTTTAAATGCAGACAGATTGCTTGAAAAATGTTTAGAAAGCGTTAAAGATGCAGATGAAATAGTCATCTGTGATATGTATTCCGAAGACAGAACAATCGAAATTGCTGAAAAATTTGGATGCAAAATTGTTTATCACGAAAGAACAGGAATTGTTGAACCTGCAAGAAATTGGGCAATGGAGCAGGCTACAGGGGATTGGATTTTGGTTCTTGATGCTGATGAAATAGTTACACCTGAACTTTGGCAATATTTAAGAAATTACGCTAATAATCCAAAAGAAAATCATTACGCTTGCAATATCTCCAGAGAAACAGCGATGTGCGGTAAGATTCTGCGCTCTTGGTATCAAGAAGGTTGCAAAAGATTCTGGAAAAAAGGAATTTGTACATATACTGATGCCATTCATCAGATGCCGATTACTCACGAGGGTGAAGATTTTTGGATTAAGGGAAAGAATTTGCATATAGTTCACTATCATATGCCGTCAATTAGTTCTTTCAACGAAAAAATTGACAGATATACAGATTTTGAACTTAAAAGATTTACAGAAAAAGGGAAAAAATTCTCTCTTTTCAAATTAGCTACTCGACCTTGTTATGAATTTTTCAAATTTTATATATTAAAAGGCGGAATTTTTGATGGCGTGCATGGGCTTATTTTTGCCAAGATGCAAGCTTATTACAAATTTATTCAATGGGCAAAATTATACGAAAAAGAGTTCAAAGAAAAAAACAATAATTTGATTTATTAATTGAATTTAGTTTATGGTTGTCCAATCGAAGACATTTTAGCAGACAAGCTTTGAATATAAATTATTGCCTTGTCAAAAAGGTTGTAAGTTTTTGATTCTTTTGTGTTTTCCAGTTTTACTCTGCCTGAATTTGCAATATATTTTCTAATTTGATTAGTTTTTGGATAAATACGTTTTAGATTGTTTTCTATATTTTTTTTGATTTTTTTAATTTCCGGATTATTTTCAATAATTTTTTTTGTTTTTTTTCCTTGTTTTTTTAGAAATTTTAAATATTTACTTTCCAACAACATTGCTATTGTTGGATTTAGGTCGTGTGACATTAGGTGGTTTTTGTAGGCTTGAATTTGGGATTCAACCGAAATACCACTCGAGTGCAGACTAAGACAATTCGTGATAGCTTTTTGCCTCATAATTGGAATTTTAGAAACCATACTGGAATTAAGTCTAATCACATTACCTCCACAAGTTTTATATTTTAATAAAGTAGAAAAATAATTAAAAATTTACTATTTATGTAAAAAGGGCTTACATTATATTAAAAAATGTAAACCCTTTTTTGTTTATTTTCAAAGTTAATTAACTATTTTTTTATGTCATTTTCGGTCTGAATGTAATTTGTATTTGGCACATATTCTGATTCAGGCATATTGATTTTTGTCAAAATTTTAGCTCTTTTCTTTCTGTAAAGCATATCAACAAAAGCTTCCAGTCTTGTTATAAAACCAGCTTCCCCGGTATGTTCGTCGATTGTTAGATTTAAAAGAGGTTTGTTAAATTGTTTTGATTTTCTGGTGATTCTTTCAATCATCAATGAATCAGGCCCGCATCCAAATGCAGTAAGCGTTATGACGCCGTCAATTTTGTTGTCTTTAAGATAATGGCCCGCAGTTCCTGTCATTTCATGCTCATTCGCCCAATAAATCGACTGACCCAGTGCGTTTATGCCTTCATCCATTTGCTCAGAGGAAAGTTGAAGCGAGCTGTAAACTTTTACATCCATTCCTTTTAGTTTGTCAAAAATTTTCATTGATGTTCTGTCGTCATAGATGTTGTATCCGTGAGAGACAAGCGCAATTGAGATAGGATATTCCTTGTCATCTTTTGTGATAAAAACTTTTCCTTGTAGTGCATAATTGAGCGCTTGTTTATAATCCATGCCGGATTTTGTCATTACATTAAAATTGTTGTGAACTTTCCAGCCGGCTTTTGAAGCTTGTTTAATTAATTTCTCGTCAGTTATTCCAAAAGGGGCAACTGTTTCTTTTAAAAATTCATAAAGTCCCTGATTTTTTTCTGATTTATCAAAAGTAGGTTCAATCATTGTAAAATCACGTTTTACAACGTTTCTAATCAAGTCAGGCAAACCTCTTATTTTTGAGCAGTTATAAATTTTTGGAGCAATTGATTGAATTGACGGAACAAGAATTTTGTCAACTCCTTTGTCCAGCAAGTTGATAACATGTCCTACAAAAACTTTTACAGGTAAGCAAGTTTCTGTTACAACAAGTGCTGAGCCATTTGCCAACGTTTTTTTTGTCGTTTTGTCTGATAAAACTATTTCAATGCCTAATGCAGTAAAAAAACCATACCAAAAGGGGTAATTTTGATAAAAAGACATTGCTCTAGGGATTCCAATTTTCATATATTTCTTCCTTTTCTATTTGAATGTTAATTCAAACACAATTTTTTTTAAACCCTAAAACCCTCTTATGTAAAGATATTTGTAATATTCAAGGATAAATACTACAAATATAGGTTTAAATACTATTCTTTTATTATATTATGATTTATATCGATAAAATAAATGGAGTTTAATAATGGTTGATAAAGTTAATGTTGATTTAGATGAGCAGTTTTTAAATAAATTTTTCGCTCTAACTGAAAGAATTATTCCTGACGGGCAAGAAATCACGCTTTTAATGTTAAGAAAACAATTGGATGAAATTGAAGAAACAATTTCCGAGCTAAAGGTTGAGCTAAAAGAAAGCAAACAGGGCGCTCAAGTTGCAAAAAAACAGCCGTCTTCACCGCAGTCTGCTATGTTTTCGGATGATTTTTCTTTTCAATCTTCCGGTTCAGGTTTTGGAGACGAAGACCAGTTTAATCTACCTAAAAAATCAATTTTGATTATAGATGATTTGGGCGTTATTACTTATCAACTTGCTGTTGTTTTTAAAACATCTGGATTTGACGTTGTAACATCAAAAGAAATCTATGATGCGATTGAAAAGTTTAAAAAACAAAACTTTGATCTTGTTGTGATGGATTTGTTTATTCCAACGGAAAGAGAAGGTTTTATACTTCTTGAAGAATTAAAAAAGACAGCTGTAAATAAGCAGGCAGCTGTTAAAATTGGGGTTATGTCAGCATCCGCTAAAAAAGAACACAAGCAATTGTGCAAAATGAAGGGCGCAGAATTTTATATCGAAAAAATTGATGACTGGCAAAAAGAACTTTTCCACATAATAAAAGAGTTAAAATAATTAACCCTTTAATGCATCCGCTCCTGATACAACTTCCAAAATTTCTTGGGTAATTGCCCATTGGCGGGCTTTGTTGTAGTCAATAGTAAGCGTTCTTATCATTTCTTCTGCATTGTTTGATGCAGCTGACATTGCTGTCATTCTTGATGCAAGTTCGCTTGCTTGCGCTTCTAATAGGGCCTGATAAATTGTGTTTGTTATATAAAGAGGCGCAATTTTTTGCAATATTGATTGTTCACTTGGTTCAAAAACCATAATAGGATTTATTTCAGTCGAAGTTTCCATTTCTTTCGAAAGCTCATCGTCAACGTTAATAGGCAAAAGTGTCCATTTTTCCGCTGAATACGACATCATATTTTTAAATTTTGTTGTAAAAATTTCAATCGAATCGATTTCTCTATCTACAAATTTTTCAGCCAAATCTTGAGCAATATCCTCAGCGCCAACTGCTGTTATTTCGTTTGCAACTTGAACGTATGTCTTAACTATTTCGGCGTTGAGCTCTTCCGCTTTTCGTCTCAATGCCGAAATCCCTTTTTGTCCGACAATGAAAAGTTTGGTTTGTATTCCTTTTTCATCATTATCTTTTATTTGTTTTAAGACATTTCTTACAACGTTTGCATTATAAGCGCCTGCAAGACCTTTGTTAGAGGTTATAACAAGAATTCCTGCAGTTTTAACATCTCTAGTCTTTAGCAATTCAGGATAATTTTCGATATTGTTTTTGATTGCAAGTCCTTCGTTCGTAGGGGTACCAACGGCAAGCAAAAGTCTTTTGAATGCTTTTATCAATTCATTTGCAAATGGACGCGCTGCTTTTACTGAATTTTCAGCTTTTTTAACTTTTGCAGCCGCAACCATTTTCATTGCGCGAGTGATTTTTTTTGTATTCTCGACGCTTTGTATTCTGCTTTTTATATCTTTTAAGTTTGCCATATCGGGTCCTTTTTTAAGTGAACGATTTAAAATTATCCTTTGAAGTTTTCAAAGGCTTTCTTTAAAGCTTCTTTGTCTTCATCTGAAAGTGCTTGACCGTCGTTTAGTCTTTGTGCCAAGTCTGACATATTTGCGTTGAAATATTCAAACCAATCATTTTTGAAAGATTGGATGTTTTTGTTGTCAATATCATCAAGCAACCCTTCGTTAGCTGCAAACAACACTGTTACCTGTTGAGCAACACTAAGCGGTTGATATTGAGGTTGTTTTAATACTTCAGAAAGTTTTTGTCCTCTCAAAAGTTGTTGTTTTGTCGCCTTGTCCAAATCAGATGCAAATTGAGCAAAAGCTTCCAATTCTCTGAATTGAGCCAAATCGAGCCTTAATTTACCCGCAACCTGTTTGATGGCTTTTGTTTGAGCTGCTCCACCAACCCTAGAAACGGAGATACCTGCATTAATCGCTGGTCTAACACCTGAGTTAAACAGAGATGATTCCAAGAAAATTTGTCCATCTGTAATCGAAATTACGTTAGTTGGAATATATGCTGATACGTCTCCCGCTTGAGTTTCAATAATAGGAAGAGCCGTGATACTTCCGCCACCCAATTCATCAGACAATTTAACTGCACGTTCAAGCAATCTTGAGTGTAGATAAAAAACGTCGCCAGGGTATGCTTCACGTCCCGGTGGTCTTCTCAAAAGCAAACTCATAGCACGATATGCCTGTGCTTGTTTTGTTAAATCATCATATATGATTAAGACGTGTTTGCCTTGTTCCAAAAATTCTTCTGCCATCGCGCAACCTGCAAAAGGCGCGATATATTGTAAAGGTGCTGATTCATTTGCTGTAGCTGAAACGATAATTGTATAATCCATAGCACCGTGAGATTCCAATGTTTTTGCAAGTTGAGCTACAGTAGAGGCCTTTTGACCAATTGCAACATAAATACAAATAACATCTTGACCTTTTTGGTTGATGATTGTGTCAATTGCAATAGCTGTTTTTCCTGTTTGTCTGTCGCCGATGATAAGTTCACGTTGGCCACGTCCGATAGGAGTAAGAGCATCGATTGCTGTCAAACCTGTTTGAAGAGGTTCGTGTACAGATTTTCTAGAGATAATCCCTGGAGCAACTCTTTCAATTGGTCTGGTTTTTTCAGAATAAATATCGCCTTTTCCGTCAATAGCTTGACCTGTAGGGTTAACTATCCTTCCGATTAAGCCGTCGCCAACAGGAACAGATGCAATTTTGCCTGTTGTTTTAACCATCATACCTTCTTTGATATGTTGATATTCACCAAGAATTACGACCCCAACGTTGTCTTCTTCAAGGTTTAGTGTGATTCCCAGTGTACCTTTTCCGTCTTGAAACTCGACAAGCTCACTTGACATTACATTTCTAAGTCCGTAAATTCTGGCAATTCCATCACCAATTTCCAGTACTGAGCCAATGTTTGAAATCTCTGTTTTGGCTTCGTAGTTTTCAATTTTGCTTTTGATGATTGAACTTATCTCATCAGGTTTGATTGCTACCATATTTATTGCTCCTTATTTGATAATATTTTTGCTTAAGTCTTCAAGCTTATGCTTCAAGCTCATATCTATTACGTTGTCACCAATTTTGATGATTAGTCCTGCAATTATGTCGGGATTAATATTCAAATCAATGATAACATTTTTATTCAGTTTGTTTTCAAGTTTGTTTTTAAGTTTTTCTTTTGCTTCTTCGTTCATTTCAATCGCAGAAGTTACGCTTACTCTTTTAATGTTGTTTTCATCGTCTTTAGCTTCAGCGAAAGCTGTTAATATTTCATCAAGAGTTTCAAATCTGTTTTTTTCTACGATAAGTTTTAAAAAATTAACAATCAATGGATTTATTTCTTGAGCAAAAATCTTTCCGATAACTTCGATTTTGTCTTCTGCTGAAACAAGAGGTGTTTTAAGAAAAGCATCCAAATCTTTTGAGTTGTTAAGTATTTCCTTTATTGTGTTTAAATCTTTGTTAATTTCATCAAACGTAAGTTTTCCGTCTTTTGCTAATTCAACAAGCGCGTCGGAATATCTTTGTGCTATTAAAATGTTTTTGGTATTTGTCATTTTATAAAACCAACCTGTCTAATTCGTCTATACTTTGGTTTATGTACTTTTCATGTAAAGTCGGTGTTTGAGCTAATGCATCCTTAATTTTAGTCTCGGCATTAACTAAAGATTCTTTTGAAGTCGATTTTGCAAGGTTTGATACAACGAGTTTTTCTTCAGCTGCAATAATTTTCTCCGCGTTAGCTTCTAGTCCGGATATTTGTTTTTGAGCTTCTTCAAGAATTTTTTTGTTAATAGATTCTGCACTTTTTTCAGCTTCAGTGACGATTTTACCGAGTTCTGAACCTAAATTTTCAACTGCCTTTTCTGCGTTTAGCAATTTGCTATGCGCATCATCACGTTCTTTTTTTGCGTCATTAATTGCTTTGATGATTTTTTCTTGTAATAGGGTTATTGTTGAATTTACGTCAATTTTTTTGAAAACCCAAGCCAAGATCGCAACAAATATAACAAAGTTAAATGTGTTGGATCTAACTATAGTGTCCCATATGTTTAAAATTGTTGAAGTGTCAGTCATTCTTTTAGCCCAATATCTTTGTTGTAATATCTGAAGCAAGTTCATCAATATGAGATTTTAATTCATTTTGAGCTTGCTCTTTCAAGTTTGAAATTTCATCTTTTGCCGATTCAACTTTTTGTGCAAAATTTTTCTGTGCTTCTGTTGTCAATTCAGCTTTTTTAGTTTTTGCTTCTTCCGATTTAGCAGCGATTATTTTTTTTGCTTCTTGCTTAGTTTTGTCGAGTTTTTTCTGTTTGTCTTTTAAAATCAAATCAGATTTTTCAGATTTTTCTTTTGCCTCTTTTAAAGTTTCGTCAATAAAATTTTCTCTTTCCTGCACAACACTAGAAAGCGGTTTGTAAAAAATCGCGTTCATAATGAAGGTGAAGACAATAAAACTTATTGCCGAAACTATAAAAGTTGCGTTGAATTCCATATTTTTTCCTCGGATTATAAAATTTATTCTATAATCTTACAAACTAACCAATCATGCCTGACAATTTAAGTGCAATAATCAAAGCGTAAATCGCACAAGCTTCAGCAAGTGCAGCACCAACTAGGAAGAAACCAACTGCTTTACCAGCGATTTCCGGTTGTCTAGAAATTGCATCCATTAGTCCTTTTGTTGCGATACCGATACCAAGTCCTGCGCCAACTGCGCCAAAACCGATTGCAACACCAGCACCCAATTGTGCCAAATCTGAAATTGTTTTTACTTCTTCTGCTACCATTTTTTAGTCTCCTTTTAACAATTAATTACACTTAGTGTTCTTCTGATACAGCTGACGAAATATACACTATAGTCAGCATTGTGAATACAAGAGCTTGAACACAAGCTACAAGCAATTCAAAAAACATTATAGGAAGAGGCAATAAATATGCACACATTCCCAAAAGCGCAGAAATGAGAATTTCTCCGGCTAGTATGTTTCCAAAAAGTCGCAGTGCCAGTGTTAGAGGTCTTGTGACCATTTCGAGGATTTCAACAAGAAACAATATTACTCCTACAAAACTGAATTCGTGGAATAAGAATTTGAGTTTCTTTTTCTTGAAACCTGCAAATACATAATATATTAAAACAATTACAGCTAAAGCTGCAGTCAAATTAATATCGTTGGTTGCTGATGCCAATTCACCTGTTTTTAGGTGGATTAATTTTAATGGCAATTGACCCATCAAATTCGCAGTTACGATAAATAAGAAAAGAGAAGCTACAAGCGGAATATGTTTTCTTCCTTCTTTGCCGATCATAGAATCGGTCAAACCCCAGAAAAAGCCCATTAGGCTTTCGCAAAAAGCTTGAACTTTAGAAGGAACGAGGGCTGTTTTTCTTGTTGCTATCCATGCCGTAATTATGACAAACGCCATGGCAAGCCACATGGTTGTAAGCGTGTCCATGTTGAAGCTATAATTGCCTATTGATGCTACCCAGTGCCCTGCTTCGCTCATATAAATCATCTCCTATAAAATTGATTGTACCACTTAAAAAAAAATTAGCAATTATTTAAGTTATAATATTTTCATTATGAAGATTATAAATTTTGAACAAATCGATTCCACAAATACCTATGCAAAGCGAGAAATGGCTTCCCTTTGCGATAAAACTGTAATCAGCGCTGATTTTCAAACAGCTGGAAGAGGAAGGTTTGATAGAAGTTGGGTAAATGTTGGAGTAGAAAATATTTATATGACTATTGTACTCAAGCCATCAGAGCAAATAGAGCCAAATTTTGCATGCCTGACGCAGTATTTATCTTATTGTTTGTGCGCTGAACTTGAGAAATTGGGGCTTTCTCCTCAAATAAAATGGCCGAACGATGTTTTGATTGAAGGAAAAAAAGTTTGCGGAATTTTGGCAGAAACTATAATAAAAAATGGTAAATTAAAAGGGATTGCATTAGGTATTGGGGTTAATTTAAATGTTGAAAGCTCTAAAATTCAAGAAATAGACAGACCTGCTACCAGTTTAAATTTGCATCTAAATAAACAAGTTGATAAAACAGTTTTTATGAACAATCTATTGCAGACGTTTTTCGCCGGGTATGAAACCTTTTTAGAAAAAGGATTTGTGGGTATAAAAGATTTTTATGAAAAACATTCTTTCATTGTTGAAAATTCGCCTGTTAAATTCGCAGTTTTCGACAAAATTATAGAAGGTGTTTTTGTTGGTTTTGATATAGATGGAACATTGATTTTAGAAACTGCCGATTCTAAGTTGCAAAACTTTAATATGGGCGAATTTGTTGATTAAATTTTAATATAATTTGTCTTTTTATAATTCATGTTATAATCATGTTTATGAAAAAAGGGATTATGTTATTATCGTTGGTTTTTGTTATGTCTGTTTGCACTAGTTCTATCTTTGCAAGCGAAATTACCGATGATTATTTTGATATAGCTGAGAGTTATTTTAAATCTAATAATTATGCAAAATCGTTGGAGTATCTTGATTTAATACTCAAGATTGAGCCAGAAAACAAATCGGCAAAACTTTTAAGAGATAAGATTTCTCCTCCTCGAATTGAAATTAAAGAAGAGATTAATAAAACTTCAGAAATTTTATTAAAAGCAGATGAGCCGAAAAATTTTGTAATTTTAAACGTTCCGCAAGCTGATATTGAAAAAATGGATTATGATACAAATTATTACAACAGAAAAGGTCAGGAATTTTATCAAAAAAAAGAGTACAACCAAGCCGTTGAATATTTTTATAAATCAGTGAAGTTGAATAAAAGAAACGCCCAAGCCTATAATAACCTTGCAATGGCATATTGGGCGAAAAATAACCCTTCACTTGCCGTAAAATATTTTAAAAAAGCTCATAGAATCAACAGAAGGTACACTCAACCTTTAGTAAATCTTGCAAATATGTACAAACAGACAGGCGATTCTAAAAAACAAATTTATTATTTAAAAAAAGCTGTGAAAATAAATCCGAATGATTACCTTGCATATTATTGGCTGGGCGATTATTACAGAAGCTCTGGTGATTATACAAGCGCTATTTCCAGTTTTAAAGAAGTTGTAAAAATTAATCCGAAATTTTCTCAGGCTTATTTGAGTTTGGCAATGTGCTTTTTTGAAAAGGAAGAGTTTAATTATGCTCTAATTGTTTTGTCTCAGTATTGTGAGCTTGTTCCTGATTCAGACTTTGCATACTTTTTAATGGCAAGAGTTAATCTGGCATTATGCCATTATGAAGAAGCAAAATTGTGGATGGAAAAAGCAATCGCAATTTGTGATAACGGCGAATATCAATTTGAGTTGGCTAAAATCAATTATTATCTTGGCTTTTACAATGATTCAATTAAAGCCCTTGAAAGTTTGTTGAGAACGGGTGCTGCAACTGCAGAAATTTTTAATTATATGGGACTAAGCAACTATAAGCTAAAAAATTCAGATGCTGCTGTTGCTAATTTTGAAAGAGCTATTTCGATTGATCCATTGCGTCCTATTTATTATTATAATTTGGCTCAGTGTTACAAATCAATTGGTGACAAAAAAAATTATGTTAAAAATGTTAACACTGCTACAAAAATTAATCCTGTAAATTTTCAGGATTTTATCGATTTAAGCTACATCTATTTTGACAATGGAAACCCAAGTTATGCAATAAATTCACTTAATAGCGCGATTGCAAAATATCCTACAGTCAAGTCATTATATTTATCAAAATTAAAAATTTATGAAGCACTTGGAGATAATTTGCATTATAATGAAGTTAAGAATACAATAGAAACGAGATTTAACAAATAATGAAAAATAATAGAAAAAAACAAGGACTTATTCATAAATTATCAAACGCATTTTCAGTGTTTCTACTTGCGGCTGCAATGCTATGGGGCTTGCAGGTATATTCCGCATCAGGAAATTCACTAACTTTTGCGCAAATAAGTGACGCCCATTTTTCAACGACAAAGACTAATACGTCTTACAGGCTAACGGCTGAATCGGGCGAGCTTCTTCAAGATGCGATTGCACAGGTAAACGAGACTCCGCGAGTTGATTTTGTTATGTTTACAGGTGATATGATTAACACCCCTTATCAAAAAGAATTGATGGCGTTTTTGAAATACGCAAATGCATTGGATGCTCCTTGGTATGCGGTTTTAGGAAACCATGACGTTTGTGTAGGCGGATTTTTGTCTAAGCAAATGTATTGGAAAATATTAAATTCTCATAATAAAAATTTCAATTTTACAAAAACATACTACTCATTTGTCCCGAAAAAAGGATATAAAGTTATAGCGCTGGATTCTATAATAGATTCAAGAATAACTGCTAACGGTGAGATTCCACAAGAAGAGT
>JAEWYI010000079.1 GCA_023395735.1 Cyanobacteria bacterium OH_SFB_17 | reverse complement strand
TTTTGCTTCTACCAAAATCTCTATTATTTTTTCAATATCTTCGCTTTTCATTACTTTAATAAATTCTCAACATCCAAACCTGTTTTCAATTTCAGCGCAAAAATTTTACTTCCGTCAAAATCAAACCGCATCAATTTCGAAGCATCTTTTTCTGTCGTAACCATCTTTGAAATACCCTCTGAGCACAATTTATCAACATCCCCAAAGCAATATCCATGATGATCATCAAAATCAATCGTTTTCACAACCTCATAATCACTCAAAAACTTATAAAACTGCTCGGGTTGACCTATTGCACTGAATGCAAGAACCTTCTCGCCTTTATTCAATCTTTCCTCTGGATTAAAAATATCATAAACATAATCTGGCTCAATATAACAAACACTTGTCTGCTTTTTCAATTTTTTGCCCATAATTCTTGCATATTTTTCAGCCTTAGAATGATCAACATTCTTGCTTACAACAACAAGCCTATCCACCCTAGAAAAAGCCTCAACACCTTCTCTTAAAGGCCCTGCTGGCAATAAGTTCTCATTGCCGAAACCTTTTTCGCTATCAATCAATACAATATCCAAATCTCTATGCAATTTCCTATGCTGAAAACCGTCATCTAAAATTATTTTACCAACCCCAAATTTATCTACAGCAAACTTGGCACCCTCATATCTGTTGGGAGCAGTTATCACAACAGCCTTTGTATTCATCGCCAGCCAAACAGGCTCATCACCTGCTTCATCAGCTCCATAATATATTTTTTCACCGTCAGAAATCAAATTGACCTTGTTTTCCTTTTTGCTCGAGAGTTTTGAGCCATACCCCCTAGAAACAATTGCAACCTTTTCGCCTTTTTCAGTCAAATAATTTGCAATCTCAGAAACTACAGGAGTCTTACCAACTCCACCGGTCGTAAAATTTCCCACAGAAATAACATAAGCATCAACCCGCTTAGGTTTTAAAAACTTTGCATCATACAACCTATTCTTAATCCCGCTTGCAATTCCATAAAAAGCCGAACAAAACTTTAAAACTCCAAACAGCGCCCCGCCTGAATCTTTCTCATAATGCATCTTGGATATCTCTGTTTTAAAGCCCATAAGTCATCTCCTTTTCACAATCAAAGGATACAAATCCTCTAACCTATTTTAAAACATCAATCTGAAAAGTAAAAATCTTTTATTCAATTTTTCAGAGAATTTTTTCAAATTATGGGTCGTTACAGAAGTATCTTCAACTATCTGATGAAGCTGATTTTTCTGATCAGGAGTCATTCCGTTTACAGTCTCAAGCGCGCATGAAATATCACTCATCGCCTTATTAACACTGTTTATAGTACCCGTAAGCTGTTTTTTAAGTTTATCATCTTTTGTCATTTTGTTAACAAAAGAGCTTATTTCGTTCAAATTCTGAACCGTAGCCTGCAAATCAGCCGCCATTCTCTTAGCATCAGTATTATCCAACACCTTATTCAAATTCTTAGCCAATTTATCAACAGATTCAGCCGTAGACAACAACGTAGGCTTAAATTTCTCATCACCAATTACGTTATTAACATTGTTAGAAACTTTATTAAAGTTCGTCGTAACTTCTCCAACCATCACCATCATCTGATCCAAATCAGATTTTGATGAATCTATCAACTTTTCAGCCTTAGCCATAGTAGTAGTCGCCTTAGCCGTCAACACCTTAATGTTTGTGATGCTCTGTTTTAGATCAACAATAACATCCTCTGACAACAACTCGTTAACCTTCAACGTAGTCTCCGTCAAAGATTCTGCCGCCTTATACTGCAAATCCAAAAAGTCTGCCAATCTCATAGGCTCAACTACCGTATAAGGTGAAGTCTGAGACGGATACGGCAACACTGAATTATCCAACATCGCCACCCTCAACTTTTTACCGTGAGATTTTGACACAATCGCACCAGACATAAAATCAGGAAGAATCAACCCCGGCATATTTATAACATAATCAACCTTATAAGCATACTTTGTCTTAACTTTTTCCTTCATTAACGCAGGAATAAGTTGAGTCGAAACAACCTGCACATCCTTAACCCTACCGATATCGTAATACTCTTTTCCAAGCTTAATCTCTACCGCATCATCTTTATACAAAAGATTTGCATCCTGCATCACAGAAATATAAGTGGTTCTAGTCTTTGGAGGAGTTATCTCCAAAAACTGCTCCCCTATCAAACCTGACTGCTGTATCGAAAAAACAGACGCCTTAGGAATATCTATCCCCGGCTCCGTTATTACAAATTTCAACTTAACATAACTGTCATCACCCTGTATAACCGGCGTAATCTCTTCAACTTGACCAATCCTCAAGCCCATCATCTGAACCCCAGAACCAGGTCTCATGCCATTAACATCTCTAAATACTATCTCTATTCTTTGACCAGAAGAAAAAGATCTGCCCTTTACCCACAAAATAGTGAACAATAATATAAAAAGCGCCACTAACGCCAATATTCCAACTTTGAATGATGATGAAAATCTCATGTTTTTATTCCTTACACTTATTTCTTTTTGTTGTCCCTGTACTCACTTTTTCGTATTTCTACAAATTTTTTTGTTCTATCGGTTTACCAGTCTTATGGCATCTCTTTTTATTCCTTACACTTGTTTCTTGTGTTGTTACCTGTACTCACTTTTTCGTATTTTTACAAATTTATTCTTTTTATTGGTGTACTAGCCCTATGGCATCTCTTTTAATCCTTACACTTACTTCTCGTGTTGTTACCTGTACTCTTTTATCATATTCCTACAAGTTTATTGTAATTATATCATAAATTTATTATCCGAAATTTCTACTTTATTTTGGCAGAACAAGCTTATTCCGCGAGCATTTTCATTGGGCCTTCCAATGATGCTGAAACAAACTGCCTTGCATACTCGTTTGTAGAATTTAGCATCTCTTTTGGAGTGCCTTCAAAAACTATTTTACCCTGATAAAGCATTATAACTCTATCTGCCGTTCTTTGAATTGTCGACATTTGGTGAGTAACCACAATTGACGCGGCCTTGGTTTCATCTTTCAATCTGACGATGTAATCCTCTATCAAGGTTGAAGATATAGGGTCCAAACCCGATGTCGGTTCATCATACAAGATTGTCTGCGGCTCTGTGACTATTGCACGCGCAAAACTTACCCTTTTTTGCATTCCGCCTGAAAGCTCTGACGGATATTTTCTCTCAATGCCTTCGAGCCCTACCATTTTGAGCTTTTGTTGTACAATTTCTTCCAACTGTTTTTGTGAAAATTTCTTCCTGAATTCTTTTCTTTCCTTAAGCGCAAAAGCAATATTATTAAAAACGTTCAACGAATCAAACAACGCAGAATATTGAAAAACCATTGCAATATCGCCGATTGAAGTTTCGATTTGTCCGCTGTCAGGATTTATCAAATCACAAATGAGTTTTAATATAGTACTTTTTCCTGAACCGCTAAACCCGACAACTGCCAAGACTTCGCCATCTTTCACATCAAAAGAAACGCCGTCAATAACTCGTTTTTTATCAAATGTTTTTACCAGATTTTTTACTTTTATACTCATTTATTTTTTACCTTTAAAATTAAACTTATAGCCCTTGAACAAATTAAAAGAAAAATGCCGCAGCAAACAGTAAATCCCAAATTGCAATCGCAACAAAAGACCAAACAACAGCTTTGGTTGTAGCAATACCAACCCCTTTTGCGCCGCCTTTAGCCTTATAGCCGCAAGTGCAGCTAATAATAGAAATAGTTGCACCGAAAAATACTGCTTTTGCAAGGCATACTTTAATATCTTTCATAAAAAGTCCATACCAAACAGACTCAAAGAAAGCCCTATAGCTTAAATCCCCCGCAACATGCGCAGCTAAAGCCCCGCCTAATATTCCGATAACAGAAGAAACAACCACAACAAAAGGCATCATAATCATGCCTGCCATGACTCTTGGAACGAACAAATACTTTATAGGATCAACCTTCAACGCCTTCATCGCATCAATCTGTTCTGTAACTCTCATAGTAGCGATTTCAGAGGCCAAAGAAGACCCTATCATTGAAATTATCGCAAAACCTGACATAATAACAGCATCTTCTCTTACGATAAGGACTGAAATCAGCATACCTACATAATTTCCAGCCCCTTGCTTAACCATTTCACCTGCAACCTGCATTGAAACAATTATTGCAGACATGCCCACAATAGAAAGCGTTATCGGCAAAGAGCTTACACCAAATCTTGAAGCCTGCTCTATCAACTCTTTTCTGTTTACATCAAACTTAAATATATACTTAAAAACCGCAAACGTTTTTTTAGTAATTTCCCCAAGCGTTGTAAAAAAATCATTCACCTGCCTTGTAAAAAGCAGATAAAGCTGATATGTAGCAGATTGTCTGAAGTATGAACTAAGTGTCTCCATAGTAGTTTAATTATACAGGAAAAATGAATTAGGTCTATTTCTTTACAAAAAATTCAACTTCTTATGCTATATTTACAGCCGCAATAATCTTGACGGTACAAGTTCAAATCATTTGCAATTTTATTTGTCTTCAAAAGTCCGTCTTGCTTTCTGAAATTGATATTTAAATATTCAACCCCGATATTTTTTGCAATCGAATCACCAATTGAAGCTATAAGCTCTAAATTTTTGTGCGGACTGATTACAATAGAAGTGGTAAAATACTCAATTTCCAATTCTTTTGCCTTAGTTGCAGACTCAAAAAGCCTCAACTCAAAACACTTTTCACATCTTTTGCCTCTCTCAGGCTCATTTTCTAAACCAAAAGAGGCTTTTTCAAAAACTTCTTGATTATACTCCCCAACTACCAGCTCACATCTTAACGACTCACACAGTTTTTTTTGGGCACTTAAACGTTTTTGGTACTCAGTTTCGGGAAAGATATTAGGATTGTAAAAGTACACAACAGGCTCATACCCATCTTCTCTGAGTTTTTCAACAGGAAAAGATGAGCAAATTCCGCAACAAGCATGAAGCAAAACTTTAGGACTATCTTTTTTCAACAGCGCCGGCCTTTATTAATATTTCTTTTAAATCATAATATGGTTTTATACCTGTATAGACCTTGCCGTCGATAACAATTGTAGGTGTACCTTGAATATTAAGATCGGTTGCGTCTTGAATGTCTTGCTGAAGCCTTTCTTCAGTTTTTTCAGAATTAGCATCTTTTCTCAATTTTATAGTATCAAAGCCCATTGATTTTGCAAGGTGAAGAACATCATCTTCGGTTTTTGGCTGTTTTTCAAACAATTCACTGTTCAAATCCCAGAATTTACCTTGATTTTCAGCGGCAAGAGAATATTTTGCAAGCATACACGCCCCTTCATGCATCGAACCTCTTAGGTTTGGATTGCAAGAATCGTCTAGCGGAAGATTTTTATGAACAATTTTGAAATTACCAAGCTCCTGAGCTGCTCTGTGAGTAATCAGATTGTAAGTTTTACAAATCGGACAACGATAATCTGTATAAATATATACGGTCAATTTTCCGTTAGCATCCCCCAAAACATTTCCACTTGCCTTGAACGGATTTTCTTTCATCTCAACATATTTTTTAAGCTCTTTATAGTTTTTAACCTGTGGAGTGAAACAGTAACTCAATGTTGTATAAGCAAGAACAGAAGATGCAACAATAACAACAGCAACAAATGCGGCTAGATATCTTTTTATCTTAAGCGCATCAATAAAATCAATAACACTTGTTTTAAAGCTTTCATAAATTCCTATAGCACCGTTTGAAAGATCTGTTGCGATAATTGCGATAATAAAATTTATAAAATATGTGCAAACACAAAGAATGCAAAGCTTGTGAATTTCAAAAACGCTTATGCCGGCTAGAACCATAGATATTGCGAAAGAAATATAACCTAAAGAAGAAATATAAGCCAAAGGATTCTTAAAAACTTCTAGAAATCCTAAAAATTTGATATTTTTTAACTTGTCTACAAACAACAAAAACATCATAAATACATATAAAGACATTCCCCAATAAGCGAGAGGAATCCCAAAGAATTGAGAATGAGTTGTCTGAGCAATCCCGTCACAGTCGATAAAACTATTTATAGAACAAAAACTCGGAAGCGCATAAGGGTTAAAATTTGAGTCATAATATATAACCGCAAGCTTTATTGTTGTTAAAAAACCGACAATTGCAAAAAACATAACCCATATTTTTTTACGCAACAAAACATCCATCTCTTTTTTATCCATCATATTTCCCCTTATTCTACCTTTGCACTCATTCTAACTTGTAACAAAAAAAAATTCAATAGCAGAATTAATTATTTTATTATTTTGTGGTTTAATATTTATAAAACAGAAACGGGGGTAATAATGGATAAAATAAAAGTCGGATTAATCGGGCTTGGAACTGTAGGTTCAGGAGTTTTAAAAACACTTGCGAGTTTTGAACAAATTGAAGTTGTGAAAGTCGCTGTAAAAAACTTGAACAAAAAAAGGGACATAAGCGGCCTTGATAAATCCATCTTAACCGATAATCCTTACGAAGTGGTAAGAGATTCCTCCATTCAAATTGTAGTAGAAGTTGTCGGAGGGGTTGAACCTGCTTGCGATTTAATTAAAACGGCTATAGAAAACAATAAACATATAGTTACAGCAAACAAAGAACTTTTGGCTAAAAAAGGTGAAGAACTTTTTGCACTTGCTGAAAAACACAACAAGGTAATCTTATACGAAGCTGCAATTGCAGGCGGAATACCAATTATCATGCCTGTAAAAACTATTCTTGCCGGAAACAAGATTCAAAAAATTGCAGCCATTTTAAACGGAACCACAAACTACATTCTGACAAAAATGGATGTGAATGGAGCATCTTATGATGAAGTGTTAAAAGAAGCACAGGAACTCGGCTACGCCGAGGCTGATCCATCAGGGGATGTGGAAGGTTTTGATGCTGCTTACAAAATTGCAACCCTTTCTACTATTGCTTTTAATCAAAGAATAAATATAAAAGATATTTACAGAGAAGGCATAAGTAAAATTCGAGCAGAAGATATGAAATATGCAAACGAATTTGGATTCAAAATAAAACTAATTGCACTAGCGCAGCTTGATGAACAAGGTCGTGCGGACGTTAGGGTTCATCCGATGCTTGTTAAAAAGAGCAAAAGCCTTGCTCACATAGATTATGTGACAAATGCGGTAATGATTGACGGACACCCCGTTGGAGAAATTATGTTTTCAGGCCCCGGAGCCGGAGAATTTCCAACAGCAAGCTCTGTTGTAGGGGATATTTTGGCTATCGCAACCGAATTAAAAACTACAGATTACCCGCTTCCGATGATGCGTTGCCACCACGGAAAAGCTGCCAATATGATTGACATTTCAGAAACGATGAATAAATATTATATCTCAATCAACGCCAACAACAACGTTGGAGTGATTGCAGCTTTAGGAAATTCATTCGCGAACAACAAAATAAGTGTTTCTAGTATTCTTCAAAAAGGATTAAGAAACGACAACACAGCAAACATTTTTGTTATAACAGAAAAATGTCTTGAAAAAGACCTGCAAAATTCTATATCAGAATTAGTTGCAAACAGCTGCATTAACAAAATAAACAGTCTAATAAGAGTAATGGAATAAAAAGATAAGCCTGATAATGAAAGGATTTAAAAAATGACACACTATACCGGTTTGATTAACAAATACAGAGATTTTTTGCCTGTAACAGACACGACCCCTGTAATTACACTTAATGAAGGGAATACGCCGTTAATAAAAGCAGAAAATCTGGCTAAAAAAATCGGACTGGATGCAGAAATTTACCTTAAATTTGAAGGTGCAAATCCTACAGGAAGCTTCAAAGATCGCGGAATGACAATGGCGGTCACAAAAGCAAAAGAAGCAGGCGCAAACGCTATTATTTGTGCTTCTACAGGAAACACCTCTGCCGCTGCGGCAGCTTACGGAGCAAAAGCAGGGATGAGAACATTTGTACTTATTCCAGACGGATACATTGCACTTGGAAAGCTTTCTCAGGCAATGATGTATGGAGCAGAAATAATTGCAATCAACGGAAATTTTGACCAAGCGCTTGAAGCCGTCAGAGAAGTTTCTGAAAAATATCCTGTGACCCTTGTAAACTCTGTAAACCCATACAGAATTGAAGGTCAAAAAACAGGAGCTTTCGAAATTGTTGAAGCGCTCGAAGATGCACCAGATTACCACTTTATTCCTGTTGGAAACGCAGGCAACATAACGGCATATTGGAAAGGTTACAAGGAATTCTTTGAGCTTAAAAAGTCAAAAAAACTTCCAAAAATGATGGGGTTTGAGGCAACAGGCTCAGCCGCTATCGTTAGAGGAGAAAGAATTATTTGTCCTGAAACGATTGCTACAGCAATAAGAATCGGAAACCCTGCAAGCTGGGCTCAAGCAGAAGCGGCAAGAGATGAGAGCAAAGGTGTTATAGATTGCGTAACAGACGAAGAAATCGTTGCAGCATACAAATTAATCGCATCTTGCGAAGGAATTTTGTGCGAACCTGCGAGTGCTGCGTCTGTTGCTGGATTAATCAAAGCAAATAAAGCAGGTCTGGTTAATTCAGGTACAAAAATAGTTTGTATTCTAACAGGCAACGGGCTCAAAGACCCTGACTCGGCAATTAAATATTCAGGAGTTGAAGTCAAAAAGACTTCTTCTGACCTGACAGATATCTTAAAAGTTATGGATATATAAAAAACAAACAACAAAAACAGGGGATTTTGCACCATAGCTCGTTGATAGAAATAAAACGAACAGCCAATAAAAATGTTATAATTTTGTACATTTTGATTGACTGTTTAAGTTCTATATTCATTTAAATTAAGTTTAGCTTTTTTTATCTAAAGCTTTTTTCATTGCCCTGATAATGGCCATTGTTTTGGTATATAATTCTTTATCTTTTACTACAGTTTTATTTCCATCATTTTTGGTTAATGTATAAATAGCTTTTCCGTTTTTTCGATGATAATCAATATAAGCAATATGTTTGTTTCCTTTTTTTAATAACCCAACTGGTTGTAAAACTGTCGCCCAATTGCTTATTGTGCCAATTGAACCAACTGTAGGAATTGCGATTCTTAATCCATCGGCATTTTGAGTATGAACAATTCCTGGTTTACGAGAGATGCTATCATTTAATATTCCTCTTATTGAGGTATCCAGTCTTTGTGATTGTTTTGGCGTTAATGTATAAGCACGACTTTCAAAACTTACGTTTGAATTTCTAATTGTTTGCATGTTTCTCCTTTGCTATTTTTGTTGTTACTCTTATTTAAAATCGTCACAAAAAAAAAGTTGTTGTTGTTTATTTATATATTTACAAATTTTAATAAAATCTTTTATCCTCTTACGTTGAATTTAGGCATTTTTCTTTCTTTAAAAGTATTTTCGGAAACTCTAAAATTAATTTTCTTGCCGCTAATAGTTTCAAACAAATTGCCAACGGCATCTAAAAAGTTGCTTCCTGTTGCCTTTTTGTCCATTGGCTGATTGTACTTATTAAAAAGACCTACTTTCACCAGTCCTTCGGGAGATTGTCCCAACGATAAAATATGAATGCCCTTTGTGTCTAATTTTTTAATGGATGCATTTATTTTTTCCGGAGAATAGGGTTTAATTAAATTAATCTTTGGCATGTTTACTCCTTTTTTTCTAACAAACTGATTATAACCATTATAAAAAACAATCACAGGAAAAAAAAGCAACATTTTACATTTCTTATAAATCATAATCTATTTATGATAGAATATTATTAAAGAAGATAAGTTTGAGGGTTAAATGTTAAAATTTTTATTCAAGAAAAAAGAAGAGAAAAAAGAATTTTTAGATGCAAGCCTATTTTATGTAAAACTCAAGGAGCTTTACAAGTATGATTTAATCTCAACGGAAAGAAAAGAATTCCTTGCTGATTTCATGAAAAGATACGGTTATCTTCCATATTCTCAAATAAAAGCGCTTGAAGAACTCAGTCCGGCTGAAGTTTTATATGCGCTTGAATTCAAATGGAAAAAAGAAGGAACACTTGTCGAAGAAACATTTTCTTCTGACAATCCTAGCCCACTTGAAAGAAGACACATTAATTCAACCGACTGGATAAAAAAAGAAGGTCACGATATCAAATTAATAAACCTTGCAGCCCTTGGAAACGGTAATGAATCTGATGAAACAGGTAAATTTATAGATTGGCTCAGGCAACTTTTAATTCTGCCTGCTGGCGTGGAAGAAAGAGGAATTTTTCCGACTACGCTATATCTTATCCCGTTTCACCCTCGCGAATTTGGTTGTGCATACTTGCCGACAAGCTCAGATGTAAGCAAAAACCTCGAAGACAATGAAATTAAAGAGAAATTAAACCTTGATGCAAAAGAACAAGTAAAACTTTTCATCCAGCTTGCACAATTGGCAGGACACCCTGTAATTTATGATATTCTGCCGCAAACAGGAAGATTTGCAAAAGTTGTGCTAGCAAATCCTTTTATCGCTCGTTGGTTTGACATTACAGAATTATCTCAAAAAATCGAAATAAGCCTTGAAGAAATCTGCAAAAAACTTGAAAAAGATTTCGACAAAGAAGATGTAGAACTTGTTAAAGATATATACAAAACAAGCGGAGCCGGAGATTTAAGCGAAGATTACAAAAAAATATACAACGCGCTTGAAAAAGAACTTTCTCAAGTTAAAAAATTCTTGTCAGAAGAAATGATGAAAAAAACTAACCAAGAAAAACTTCAAAAACGAGTTAAGGAAATTGTTTTAAAAATCAACGCTTCTGAAAAAAAACAGATTTTAGAATCAGACATAATCAAGCAAAAAGAAATAACGGCAGAATTGATAAAACAAGGCCTCTGGACAGCGCCAGGCGGAGCGTGGTGTTCTGCAGGCGTTCCTGTTTTTGACAAAATGAGTGAATGCAAAAGTTATCCTGTTTTTAACCACTACAACCTCAAAGGCGAAGACGTATCAGGTTTTGCAAACCTTGACTGCCAAACTCCATTTTACTTTGCATTTTTAGAAAACGGACAACTAAACAAACCAGTTGTTGATTTTTACGTAGATTATATGCAAAAACTGCAGTCAGAATATAACTTTGACGGATTTAGAGTAGACCACGTAGATCACGTTGTAGACGACATTTCTGTAAAAAACGGCTGCCCTGTAAGCTATAGAATCCCAAAAGAAGTTCTTATTGCTTTGAATTCAAAACTAAAATCAAAAGTCCCTTATTTTGGAACACTTGCAGAATATATGTTAGAAAACAATTTCTTGAAAGAATACCACGAGGAAATGAAATTTGATATACTTTGGGGCAACGACATAAGCTGCCAAAGTGAAAAAACACCTGAAAAAATAGTTGAAGACAATCAAAATCTTGCAGCTTACAACACAAAGAATTTTAACATTCCTAACCTTTCTATACTAAAAACTTACAACAACCAAGATGGCGAATTTAGCTGTATTGACCAATACCCTGGGCAACTAAGCGAGAGTGGAGCATTATTTAAATGGTTTAAATACAAATTTTTACCCGGAGGGAAAAACGCCCAACGTCCTGTAATGTACGTTGATGGAGACGAATCTTTTACCGCAAAAGGAATAGAAAGAACAATAGACAACGAAGTTGCACTAAAGCGAGGACAAAACAATAAATTTTTCCAAAAATTTGATGCAATAAACAGATTTGCAAAATCAATGGAATTGGTAACAGAAGGCGAAGCACAAATTATAGGACAAAATCAAGACGGCTTTGCGGCTTGGATTATATCAAAAGAACCTATGAAAACGGCATTAATTGTGGTTGCAAATTCAAACACTCCACTTGATGAGTTTGAAGAAGTTTTTGACAAAACCGTATTCATCCCAGGGGATTACAAAATAAAATCTGAATTTATTTTTGACGGAATTGATTTTATTGAAAAAGAATACAAAGAAGAAGAAAATAAATTGCATTTTGAAGAACTTAAACCGTCTGAATTTAAAATATATTCGATTATAAAATAGAAAAAAGAGATGAAAAAAAGAATTCTAACAGTTGACGATTCAAGAGGGTGGCTTGATTTTCACAAATCTACCCTCAAAGAAATATATGGAGACCACGTTGAAATTGACGAGGCAATTTCTGCAAGAGAAGGCTACGATAAAGTTTATAATTCAATGAACACGCCTTATGATTTAATAATATCTGATTTGCAGATGGAACTCGATTTTGAACCTCAACACGCAGGAGAGTGGTTCATTGAACAAGTAAAAAAATTATCCGCTTATAAAACTACAAGAATAATAATAATTTCTGCTTCTTATAATATAAGAAGCGTTGCCGCAAGACTTGGAGTCAATTGTTTACCCAAAGGAACGGCTGTCAATGATTTGAACTCTTACAAGCTTGCAATTGAAGAGCTTTTGTAATTAAAAATTAAGGAAACAACAATGCTAACACCGATTCAATTTAAAGAAAAAACAAACACGCATCCTGCATTTTTATCTAATGTCAGGTTTTCAAAAAATGCAACCAATCTTGCCATTGCTAAAATTAATGATTATTACAAACCGCTTACGCATTCACATATTCCTGTATTAAGGATTAATGAATATAATTCAAAAAAAGCTCCGAGCAATATTTTGCAAGAATTTATTAATTCATTTAAAAAATTAACTGACGAAAAAAATCTTGGAGGCTCATTCCATTTTTTCAAGTCAAAAAAAGATAGGGGTCATTTTTTAATAAAATACACAAGCGACGACAATAAAAATTTATCTACAACATTTAAATTTAATGCCTACGATATTATCCCAGAAGACACAAATGGACAAAACCCATTCATTGATTCGACCAATTTAATACTGGCTGAGACGGCAGATTCGCTTGCAAATATGGGGCTTGGTTATGGAAAAGAAAATCCACTAAATACTTTTAGTACCCCTGCAAAAGAACTCCACTACAGGATAAAAGAGTTGAAAAACAAAAATTCTGTACTGTTATCTAGGTAATTTAATACAAAATTCTGTCTTAACATTTTCTTCGCTTGATACCACTATCTCCCCGCCGTGGGCTTTTATTATTTGCTGAGAAAGATAAAGCCCTAGCCCTGTTCCTATTTTTCTGAACTTTTTGACTGAAGAATAATATTTATTGAAAATTTTACTGATATTTTCTTGAGAAATTCCTTTTCCATAATCGATTATACATATTCTTAAAAAATTATCATCGCTATATGCTTCAACCGATATTTCAGGGCTTGTTTCGCTGTGAGAAATTGCATTTTGAATAAGATTTTTTACCACTCTGGTCAACTCGATTTTATCCGCATAAATATCTGGTAAAGATTTTTTTTCAAAATTAACTTTTATTCCTGATTTTTGCGCGATTGGAAGCATCTCAAAAATAATCTCTTCCAAAAATTCGCTTGTTTTTATGAGCTGTTTGTCTAAATCCAACCCTGTTGCTTGGATTTTATATGTTTCCAAAAGAATTTGCACAAGCTCCAACAATTCTTGGTTGCATGATTTCATATTCGAAATAGCCTCAAGCTGTTTTTCTGAAATTTCTCCGAATTTTCCTTCCAGCAAAAATTCCAAGATGTTTGATTCTGCGACAATCGGAACCTTCAGGTCATGTGTTAAAGTAGCCACAAAATCTTCTTTAAGCTTTTCTAAGTCCCTTTGATCTGTAATATCTTTTATGATGACAACATAACGCTTTTTTTTATCATCAAGAATCAATTTCATAGAAGAAGCTTCAAAACTTGAAGACGGATTGTTTTTGACAAAAATTTCATCACTTTTTAGTTTTTCAATTTTTCCGCCTGAAGTTTTAATATAATCAAACAAATTTTTACCCATCAGGGTCTTGCCGTCTTCTTTAAACCAATTTATAATCTGCGGAGTAACTCTCAATATATTATAAGCTTCATCCACAATCAAAATACCATCAGAAAGCGAATTTATAACAGCTTCCAAAAATTTATTCTGCCTAGTGAGCTCTGTTTGATATTCAACAAGCATCTTTTCTCTGTCATCTAACGTCTCAACCATTCTGTTAATACTCTCGGACAAACTGCTATAATTCGGATGATCAACTCCTGCAAGCTTTGCCGTTAAATTACCATATCTGACAGAATTTACCGTATTAGTAACTTTACCTAAGTAATCATTAATTTTAAGCCATTTTTTATCAGATTTTTTGAAAATAACCAACAAACATAAGAATATGAAAATTATGAAAAGATTTATTGCGTACCAAAGCATATATAAAATTCCTCATTTTTTTTATGATATGCTAATTATATCAGAGATTGCATCAATAATACATAATTCAATTAAGGGATAAAAATGAAAAAATATTTATATTTGAGTTTAACGTTTTTGACATTAGTGGCACCTAAAGCTTTTTGTGCGGTAGAGACAGTTAGCCCTGAGCTTGAAAAATCTCTAAAAACACACTCCGGTGAACCGGGTATTTTATCGGTAATATTCGCTCTTTTTGTTGTAATAGGGCTGATTTATATAACAGGAATTATTTATTCAAAATTGAATATTGTCGGGGCAAATACAATTAAAAAACAGCTCAAAAACTATGATTTGAACAAAGCTATTGTGCTTTCTACAACTCAATTGGGACAGAACAAAAATCTTCACGTAATCGAAATTGACAACCAAAGACTCTTAATAGGAGCTGCTTCTGAATCGATAACACTTATAAAAGAGCTCTCATCTCTGCCGAAAAAAGAAAACGAAGAAATTATCGCTGAAGATGAAAACAAAAACGAAATCGAAACAAATACAGAAATTTCTGAAGAAAAATCTGCTGAAAATGATGTATACAAAAAATATTTATAATGGTCTATACTTTTTTTAAGAAGGAGCTTACATGAGAAAAGAAGTAAAAGTAGGAAACAAAATAATCGGTGATGGGCATCCATGTTTTATTATCGCAGAAATCGGCATAAACCACAACGGCAGTGTCCAAATTGCCAAAAGCCTTATTGATATAGCTGTTATGACAGGCTGCGATGCTGTTAAATTCCAAAAAAGAACAGTAGATGTGGTGTACACAGCTGAAGAACTTGCCAAAGAACGTCCGAATGTTTTTGGAAACACAAACGGAGATTTAAAAAGAGGACTTGAATTTGGCAAAAAGGAATACTCTGAAATTGACGAATACTGTAAAGAAAAGGGTATTTTATGGTTTGCTTCTTGTTGGGATGAAGGCTCAGTAGATTTCATCGACAAATTTGACCCGCCTTGCTACAAAATTTCATCAGCGTCGCTCACTGACGACAATCTTCTTTTGCACACAAAAGCAAAAGGAAAACCGATTCTGCTTTCTACAGGAATGAGCACAATGGAACAGATTGAGCACGCAGTAAAGCTTTTGGGCGAAGACAATCTTGTAATTTATCACTGCACTTCAACTTATCCAAGCGAAAACAGTGAAATAAATTTAAACGTAATAAAAACATTCCGCGAAAAATTTAGCTGCCCAATCGGCTACAGCGGACACGAAAGAGGCGTAAATCCTTCTGTAATAGCCGCAGCCTTTGGAGCAAACTCTGTTGAGCGCCACGTGACAACAGACAGAACACTTTGGGGCTCTGATCATGCAGCAAGTCTTGAACCTCACGGACTTTTCATTATGGTTAGAGATATAAGACAAGTGCCTATTCTATTGGGCGATGGCAACAAAACAGTTTATAATAGTGAAGTACCGATAATTAAAAAGCTGAGAAGAAAATAATGTCTAATTTAAAAATTCCAAAAAACGTAAAAATAATTGTGTCCGATTTTGACGGAATTATGACGGACAACTGCGTTTACATCGACGAAGATTTAAAAATTTCAAGAAAAGTTAATTTTAAGGATATAATGGCTGTTTCTCTGTTGAGAAAGGCAAATTTTGAACTGGGATTTATTTCCGGCGAAAACAATCCGATAATGGAACTTCTAAAAGAAAAATTCAACCTTGATGAAATTCACCAAAACATCAGATGCAAAATCGATGTTTTAAAAGACATAGCCTCAAGAAAAAATCTTAAACCTGAAGAAATTCTCTATATCGGAGACGACATAAATGATATTGATTGTCTGAATTTTGCCGGAGTAAAAATAACGGTTCCAAACTCCACCTACAAAGTCAAACTTGTTGAAAACATTCAAATAACGTCGGAAACAGGCGGCAATGGCGCTTTTAGAGAGGTTGTAGATTGTCTTTTAAATTCATAGAAAATTTAATAAACAATATCAAAAAAATAGATACGGACGTCAATGATTACAAAAAAGTCGTCCAAAACCCCAGCCTGCCTTCAATTGCATACGTTAATTGGGCGATGCATTTAGCATCTTGCGGACAAATGGAATATGCGGAAGAAAAACTTTTAGCTTCAACTCTAATGGCGCACCAAACACCGGAAGCTTACATAAATCTTGGTGTTTTAAAAATTAAAGAACGAAAATACGAAGAAGCAATGAATTTTTATATAAAAGCGATAAGGCTCGACAACAACAATGCAAAAGCCTTTTGCTTTTTAGGAAATGCGCTTACAGAACTGCAAGACTATAAAGATGCAGAAAAAAAATATAACCACGCAATAAAAATAGATCCACACAACTCCGATGTGCTTTTAAATTGGGGAATAGCGCTAGTTAGACAAAAAAAATTCCTTCCTGCTAAAGAAAAATTTAAGCAAGCCTGCAAATTCAACGGGCAAAACTTTACAGCCCTGTATTTTCTCGGATTGATTGATATTGAACTTGCTGATCTTTCTGCTGCAAAAGAAAAATTTAAAACGATAATCTCAGTTGTTCCTAACCATTACGAATCACTGTATTATCTGGCTTACATATATTTTAAAGAAAACGACTACAAATCTTGCATCGCAAATGCTACAAAATCAATCGAATTTTTCCCTCAAAAAATTGAAACTTATATGCTAATTGCAGAATGTTTTATGAATATTGAAAAAGAACAAGAATGTTTTGATTTTTACGAAAGAGGGGTACAAAACGGCGAAGTTTCTTACTATTTCCTTATTTCTTGGGGGATTGCGCTTCAGCATTTCAAAAAACACGAAGCTTCTCTGGAAAAGTTCACAAAAGCTATAGAAATGAATCAAGAAAATGATTTGGGATTTGCTTATATGGGAATTTCCTTCTTTAAACTTGATAAACTTGAAGATGCAGAATACAATCTTAAAAAAGCACTTGAAATAAACCCTCAAAGTGCAGTTGTTTTAGATTGTCTTGGTGAAATTCAATTGAAAAGAAATAATTTTGATTCAGCCATAAATTATTTTTCAAAAGTGTTAAAAATATCAGCAAAATCAGTAGAAAACTACGGCAAAATAGCAAGCACATACCAACTTAAAGGAAATATAGAAAAATCAAACGAATTTTTTGAAAAAGCAATTGAATATGCGCCTGAAAATGTTTCGAATTATCTCAATTATGCTAAATCTCTCATTGAACAAAATAACCTTAATTCGGCTCTTAAAAAGCTCCAAAAAGCAATAAAGATAGACTCTTTTAATATTGATTGCCTTAATCTGTTATTTTATGTAAATTATAGGCTTGCCAAAGAAAACCTTTCTGACTATAATATGGAAAGAGCAATAGAAATTGCAAAAACAATAGAAAAAAATTATCCCGATTCTTTTTCTTTTTCAGAAGAGAAGAATGAATTAGAACAGAGAATGAATAGTAAAAGTCAAGAAAGGCAGTGATAAACGAAAGTTTGTCAGAAGAAAATGAAAAAGATAGTTGTTCAAAAGTTCGGCGGAACATCAGTTGCAGACACCGATAAAATAAAAAAAGTTGCAGAAGCAGTAATTAGGGAAAAAGAAAACGGGAATGACGTTGTGGTCGTTGTTTCAGCAATGGGGCACACAACGGATTATCTTGTTAAGATGGCAAAAGAAATAAACCCTAATCCTTCAGGCAGAGAAATGGACATGCTATTGTCAACAGGCGAAGGCGTCTCTATTGCACTTCTTACAATGGCTATTCAGTCAAAAGGTTATGATGCGGTAAGCCTTAATGCTATGCAAATAGGGATTATTACAGAAAACGTCCACCTAAAAGCAAGAATTATCGATATAAAAACAGAAAAGTTGAGAAAAAACCTTGATGAAGGTAAAATAATAGTAGTCGCAGGTTTTCAGGGAATAACAGAAGACGGCGAAATAACAACACTCGGGCGCGGAGGCTCTGACACGTCAGCTGTAGCACTTGCAGCAGCACTTGATGCCGAAAGATGCGACATTTATACAGACGTTGAAGGGGTTTATACAACAGACCCGAGAATGGTTCCAAACGCATCAAAACTTGAAAAAATATCTTATGAAGAAATGCTTGAGCTAGCAAGAGTTGGAGCAAACGTTCTTCATCCTCGTTCAGTCGAAACTGCAAAACAATTCAAAGTTCCTTTAAGAGTCAGAAGCACATTTAAACTTGATGATATGGGAACATTAATCATAGGAGTCAAAAACATGGAATTATACAAACCTGTAACAGGAGTTGCGGCAGATTTGTCGCAGGTAAGAATTGTAGTATGCGATATTCCAGATATTCCGGGAAACGCTGCAAAACTTTTTACAACACTGGCAAAAGAAAATATTTCGGTTGATATGATTATCCAATCTTATGCAAGAACTTCATCAAACACAAACGATATTGCTTTTACAATCGATAAATCAGATCTTGCAAAAACGCAAAAAGTTCTGGATTCTCTTAAATCTGAACTTGGCGCAGACACAATCCATGTTGATGAAAACATTGCAAAAATTTCGATTGTCGGCGCTGGAATGATTGACAGACCGGGGATTGCCGCAACGATGTTTGACACGATTGCAGGGCTTGGAATAAATATCAAGATGATTTCGACAAGTGAAATTAAAATAAGCTGCCTTATGGAAAAAGAATCAGCTCAACTTGCTATAACATCTCTTCACAAAATATTTGATCTTGATTCAGAAGATGTAGCAGAAGTTAAAGGCGATCTTCCTCCTGAAGATTAACGAAAAATAAAAAAAACATAAAAACCTCAGGAGCGTCAGGGTTTCAGAGTGAAACCTTTTATTTAAATAATGAGTTTGCTTATTATTTAAAAGATTTTTAGCGAGAGTATACTTGAGCTGTGCCTAGCAGAGAAAAGAGTTAATTTCCTATTAAATTAATTTCCGCCAGCCATCATTGAACTATAAATAGTGCTCGATGCTTTTTGTATAAAATTCTTACCCATTGGTGAGTTATAAGGTCTGTTTGCAAGAATTACAACAATATATTTTTTGCCGTTTGGAGCAAACACTATACCTGCATCTCCTAGCATTTTACCGATATCGCCTGTTTTGTGAACAAACAAAGCTTTAGGGTCAAGCCCTGCTTGAATCAATCTGTTATTCTCAACGTGGCTCATATAATCAATAATATATTCTCTTGAATTTATGTTTAAAAATCCGGGATTATCCAAATTATACAACATTGTTGCCAAATCTTTTGCGGTTGTGTAATTTGTACCGTCCATGTCAGGAAGCCAATTGTTTATATAAGTATTTTTCAAACCCCAAGATTTAACACCGCTATTCACATCTGGCATACCACCAACAGCAGCCATAAGCATATTTGTCGCTGAATTGTCAGATTCAGTTATCATCTGGCGCGCAAGTTCATCGATTGTATATTTTGAATTGTCCGCTCTGGATTGCAAATGCCCTGAACCTGGGGCTTTGTAATATTGAGTAAGCGTCATCTCATCATAAATTGTCAATTGATTTGCTTCAATTGATTTAAAAAGTCTTATCAAAACAGGGATTTTAATGATACTTGCAGCTGAATAAGTTTTATCAGCTTTAATATCAACATATTTTCCTGAATCAAAATCCCAAACAAAAACTGCAGGATCAATTGTCGGATATTGTTGCACTATTTTTTGAAGTTTCGCCTCTAAAACAGGCATCTTCTCTGTTGTGTACAACGTTGTCATTTCAGGTTTTTTAACTTTTGCCTCTGTCAAAAATCTTGTGTTCAAAAACAAATCATTATAAAGATAATTTGTAGTCGGTTTCAATAATTCTTGAGTATCAACCTTTACATTTCTATAAGAATTGCCGAACAAAAGAGGCTTGGAAATTCTGTCATATCCATAAGGAAGAACATATATAGCTAACGCCGCCACAAAAAGAAGCGTAATAAGCTGCGCAAGAGGATTTGTCTTTTTCTTTCTGACTGCTCTTCTTGGCGGAATAGGTCTTAAATCGGGTCTAACCGGAGAAACTCTCTCCTGATTTTGTCTTTGATACCCGTATGAATAAGAACTTCTGTATGTATAACTATCCCTATATGAAAAATCCCTAGCCGATTTTGGCATTTTACCCCTCCAATTTTTCTTATTATAATACAATCTTGAACATAAGTAAATAATGTAAAGAAAGTATATTTACAAAAACTATTGTTTTTTTTATAATCTTCGTGTATAATCAAAATGTAATCTGTTAATAATAGTTTATGCTTGTCGGGATGGCAATGGAGAGATTCATTTTTCAACATTATTTATGTTGTTAGGTCATACAAAATTACAAGCTGTAGTTTACTCCCCGGCATGGACATTTAGCATAGAAGAAAGAAAGATACTCAAGCATAGTGAGTTTAGAATTTAACTTCAAGTATATCAAAGATAGAGCATCAGCAGGGAGTTGGAGACGTGGTTACGAATATCACCTCAAAGACCAAGTGCTGGAAGGGTTCCCTGAAAAAAACTTTTACAAAGGCAAAGTTAAAGGGAATTTTCAAGACTCTTACAAAACTGACTTAATCTTCAAAAAAAATGCAATCGAAGCACGCTGTGATTGCCCGCTTAAAGAAGAATGGTGCAAACACGCTGTTGCAGTGGGGCTTAAAGCGATTGACGAGCACGCATGGGAAGATTTTCTTGAAACAAAATACGGAATTGAACCAAACTTTGAAGACGAGAACACTGCATTAACAATCCCTGCAAACGGCAACTACATTTTCCATTTCAACCCAAAAAGAAAACCAAATTTTTTCTCAATCCTTGTAATGTCAAGAGAAACAGGAAAAGTCGTACGTTCTATAGAAAACATTCTTAAAGCATTGATAGAAGCTCAAAAAACAGACAAATCGTTTGAACTTAATAATTCACAAAAGGTTGAAGTCGCAATATTCCAGCAGCTTTTAAAGACTTCTCGTCAAGACAAAAAAGCAGGATGGTACGACATTCAAATAACCAAATTCGCGGACATGTTCCCGCTTTTGGCAAAAGCTGAAGAAGTTTTGGATGAAAAAACAAAACAAAGACTTAAATTTTGCGACAAAGAATGGCGACTTTCGCTTTCAGTAAATTCTTCAAACACAGGCAACATAATGCTTGCACTTGAATGGAAAAGACCTGACAAAGACGAAGTTTACCCGTTTGAAGAAGTAAGATATTTTTCAAGACATTTGAAATGGGGAAGATACAAAAACCTAATTTTCCCAATCAACGTTCCTGTGAGCGTTGTTCCGCAAAACATTATAAAATCTTCTTTTACAGACCTAAAAGACGCGGACGGCGGAAAATTTATTTATGAAGAACTGCCTAAATTGCAAGAATCAATGGATGTGGAAATTGCAGAAAGCATAAACAAACTTCTGTTAGAAAAACGTCCGCCGCTAAATATTGTTACGCTTGGAATCGATTACGACCAATCGCTCAAAGCATCTTTGGAATTTGAATATGACGGAGTGAAAGTTCCTTTTTCAAAAACAAGTGAAAAAACGCCTTATGTAACCATAAAAACAGAAGACAATCTTTACTGGGTAAAAAGAAATATTGAACACGAAGTAGCAGCCTACAACATGCTTTTGGCTTGCAAATTCGTACCGATGCAAACAAATAACTTAGCTCTTGAAAAAGAAAATGCGATTGATTTTTACAACTACTACATTCAACAAGCAGGTGATGGCTGGAAATTTATCGAAAAAGACGACATGAATTTCTTCAAAATCGTAGAAAATCCGTTCAAACTTATTGCGGAAGTTGATTTTTGCGAAGACTCAAGAGAAGGTTTTGAAATAAAACTCTACGGACAAGTAGGCGAAGAAAAAATACCTTTCGACGATATCTATGACACAATTCAAAGCGGCGAAAAGTACAGTCGTGTAAGAAGTTTAGGATTTGTAGAATACCCTGTTCAAGATATTTATTCAATGATGCGCTCATTCAACTCTTTTGACGTTTTCAGAAACAATGAAAATAAATTTATCGTTAAAACATACAGAGCAGGTCTTCTAAACGAGCTTCAAAACCTTGGAGCAGAGCTGATTTTAAGTGATGAATTTGAAAAATTCTGGCAACAAATGTCGACTTTTTCAACCACAGATGAAGTCACCTTCCCTGAAAAAATTCAAGCAGAGCTTAGAGAATACCAATCAAAAGGTTTCAGCTGGCTTTGGTTTATGTACAAATACGGGCTTAACGGAATCCTTGCAGATGATATGGGGCTTGGGAAAACCCTTCAAGCACTTACGCTTTTGCAAAAAGCAAAAGATGAAGACGGCCCAATGCCGACGCTTGTTATATGCCCGACTTCTGTTGTTTTTAACTGGGAAGCTGAAATTCAAAAATTCGCACCCGAGCTGACTTGCCTAAAACTCTCAGGCATTGAACGTAAACAACTTTTCAAAGAGATTCCAAATCACGATATCGTTATAACAAGCTATGCGTTGGTTCGACGCGATATTGAAAAACTTAAAAAAATCAATTTCAGATATATTATACTAGATGAATCTCAAAACATTAAAAATGCGCTTTCACAAACAGCACAGGCCGTTAAAAAATTGAATTCGCAGCACAAAATGGCACTTTCAGGAACTCCGATTGAAAACAAACTTGAAGAGCTTTGGTCTGTGTTTGATTTTCTTATGCCGGGATTCTTGTTCAGTATATCTGAATTTAATTTCAGATACGTTAATCCGATTATGGAACGCTCTGACAAAACTGTTGAAAAACGTCTTAAATTGCAAATTTATCCGTTTATCCTCCGTCGTATGAAACGCGACGTTGCAAAAGATTTGCCTGATAAAATCGAAAATATTTCATACTGCGAACTCACTCCGGAACAAAAAGATTTCTATATGGAAGTTTTGGACAGCACGAAAGAAGAATTGTTCAAAAATATCGAACAAAACGGACTTGAAAAAAGCAGAATGTCTATATTCTCAGCACTTCTTAGACTTAGACAAATTTGCTGCCACCCTAGACTTTACGACAAAGAAGGGTTCAAAGGCAAAATCGGCTCAGGAAAATTCGACCATCTTAAAGAAATGCTCGAAGAAATTATCTCAGAAGGACATAGAATACTTTTATTCAGCCAATTTGTGGACATGCTTGACCTTGTCAAAGATTGGCTTGAAAGAGAGGCTATTCCTTATGAATACCTTACAGGTAAGACCAAAGACAGACAAGGTGCGGTTGAAAGATTTAACAACAACAACTCTATTCCTATCTTCCTTATCAGCTTAAAAGCAGGCGGTACAGGACTAAACTTGACAGGGGCAGACTACGTTATCCACTACGACCCATGGTGGAACCCTGCGGTTGAAGATCAGGCTACAGATAGAGCCTACCGTATCGGACAAAAGAAAAAGGTTTTTGTATATAGACTTATTACAAAAAATACAGTCGAAGAAAAAATCCAAAAACTCAAAACTATTAAACGAAACCTTGTCGATAGCGTAATATCAGTCGATAGAAACATTACAAAATCGCTTACGCTTGAAGATGTAAAAGAAATTTTCTCTGTTGATTAATGAATTTTTATCGCTTAAAATTTCGTAAATTACTTGAGATTTTTTTACAAAAAATTGTTGACTTTTAAGTTTTCTTGGGTTATATTAGTAAATACGGAAGGTTTTACACAAGCCCCCATCGTCTAGAGGCCTAGGACACTTCCCTTTCACGGAGGCGACAGCGATTCGAATTCGCTTGGGGGTATTTATTAAAAAAAA